>CALRZT010000078.1:0-15465 GCA_943372725.1 Pseudoxanthobacter soli DSM 19599 | reverse complement strand
GGGGCCGAGGATCGTCACGTACTCCCGTCCGGCATCGGCGAACCCACCGAGGCCGTTGAAGAACTCGAGGACTGGCATCGGCGTCGGCGGTGTCGGGCCGTCGTCCCGGGCGTTCCCGGTGACGGCGCTCCGTGCCGGACCGCTGATCGCCGAGACGCGGCTGATCTGGTCGACGAGGCTGCCGCGCTGGGCGACGAGCACCACCCGCGCCACGGCGGCGAGCAGGCTGCGCGTCTCGGCGGGGATCAGGTCGGCCCGCAGCACCACCACGCCGCCCGGTATGCCGCCGCCGGCACGCGGCCGCGACTGGCTCGTGCGGACCGCGCTCTCAAGGGCCACCTGCAGGTCCTGGACATAGGACGAGGCGCGCTCGTTGAGGATGACGAGGTCGACGGCGAGCTGCTTCATGCGGAAGTACTCGTGGGCCTGCAGGAGCTGGCGCACGAAGCTCAGCCCCTCCATGTCGCTGATGCGCACGAGGACGATCGGCAAATCGCCGGAGAGCCCCTGCCCCCACAAGCCCGGCTGGGCTCCTGCCCCGCCGAGGATCGTGTCGGAGGACGGGCGCATCGCCGGCGCGGCATAGACGACGTGACCGGCGAGCGTCTGGAAGAGACCAGCCTCGCCGGCGTCGATGCCGAGGTGGTGCAACTGCACCTGCGCCTGCGTCCAGGCGAGCGTGCCGGCCCGCCCGAAGGCGGTGGTGTCGCGATGCTGGTCGACGACGTCGAGGACAGCTGCGCGGGTGGAGGCGACCACCGTCCAGAAATCGATGCGGACCGTCGCCCCCGGCGCCACCCGCACGCGCCGGCGCATCGCGAAGATCGGATCGAGGACGGTGCCGACGGTGTTCGATAGCGGGCGGCCGTCGATCACTGCGATCGGCGTGCGGACGCCGTTGCCGCGGCCGAGGAAGCGGGCGCGGTCGGTCTCGATCTCTGGCCGCCCGACGACCTGGCCGTCTACGACGGACAGATGGGCGGCCCAGACCTCCGGTTCCGACGGTCCCCGGCGGCGCCGGGTCGCCAGGACGGCGCCGACGGCGGGCAGATACTCGGTCTCGACGAAGAGCTTGGAGAAGGCCGGATGGGCGACGTCGGAGGCCTGTGGCGCGAGCACGAGCTCGGCATAGGAGGTGACCTCCACCTCGCGCACGCGGCTGCCGGCATTGGAGATCGAGATGCGGCGCACCTCGGCGTCGTCCTCCGTGGAGACGATCACCTCCATCGTCGTGGTGAGGACGCCATCTTGGCGGACGAAGACGGCGCGGTCCTCGTTGAAGACGACGGAGTAGCGGTCGGGCTCGACGCCGATCGGCTGCGCCCCGGCCGACCAGATGTCGCCGCTGCGCGCGTCGCGTAGGAAGACATAGGACCCGTAGTCGTCGCAGGTTGCGTCCTCGCGCCAGCGGGTGATCGCGAGATCGCCCCAGCGGCTGAAGCCGGAGCCGGCTGCCGTCACGAGGCTCGTGTAGCGGCCGTTCGACAACAGCAGCGTGGCGGGGGTCGGTTGCGTGGCGTGGGAGAGGCGTCGCTCGCCGGAGGTCTGGGGCTCTTGAATGCGGGCGACCGCGGTGGTCTCCACCTCCCAGGGCTGGGCGACCGAGACGTCGCGCGGCGGGCGCTCCTGCAGGAGGAGTTCCGTCGCCTGGATCGCCGGCTCGGAATGGAAGCGCGAGCGCATCCGGCCGCCGAAGATCGCATCGGCGATAGCGACGATGCTCATCCCCTGGTGGTGGGCCATGAAGGAGCGGACGACGGCCACGGCCTCGCCGTCCGGCACGCGGCCCGGCGTGTAGTCGAGTGCTTCGTGGAACCCGTAGCGCCCGCAGGCGCCGGCCTCGGAGAGCCGGCCGAAGTTGGCGACGGCCGCCCGTGGATCGACCATCGCGGCGAGCGCCGAGGCGTAGGGGGCGATCACCCGGTTCTCGCCGAGGCCGCGCTTCAGTCCGAGGCCGGGCACGCCGAAGTTCGAGTACTGATAGGTGTATTCGAGATCCCGGGCGTTGTAGGCGGATTCCGAGATGCCCCAGGGAAGCCGAAGCGAGGCGGCGTACTCGATCTGGCGGCGGACGATCAGCCGGCTGGTCTGCTCGAGCAGGCTGCCGGCCGGGGCGCGCATGACGAGCGACGGCATCAGATACTCGAACATCGAGCCCGACCAGGAGACCAGCGCGGCGCCATGGGCCGCCGGTGTCACGCTGCGGCCGAGGCGGAACCAGTGGCGGGCGGGAACGTCGCCCTTGGCGATCGCGAGGAAGCTCGCGAGCCGGGCCTCGGACGCGAGCAGATCGTAGCAGTTGGCATCCAGCACGCCCTCGGAGACGAGGTAGCCGATCGACAGGAGGTGGCGATCGGGGTCGAGCAGGAAGCCGAACTCCGTCGCCAGCGCCATCGCCCGTGCGGTGGCCTCGAGGTCGGCGAGGCGGGTCTCTAGGGCCGCGCGGTCTTCAGCCAGCATCGACACGTCGCGGCGCTGGGACTCGATCGAGGCGAGAACCGCCCGCGCCCAGAACAGCATGTCGGCACCGCTGTCGTCGCCGCGCTCGATAGCGAAGGCATTGGCGATGTCCACGACCGTCTCCGCCTCGCCGGAGAGCGCCGCGAGACGCGACGCGACGACGTCTGCACCCTGGTCCGGCACCGCGGCGACGGCACTGGCGAGGCCGGCGAGCGCCGCTTCGAACTGCGGCAGTGTCACGGTCTGTGTGCGTCGCCCGCCCTGCAGCGCGGTCGCCTGCAGGCGCGTCAGCTCCAGGGCGTCGACGATGCCGGCGAGCGCCGTGGGCGGGACGGGGTCGGTGCGCCATTGCCGCAGCGCATTGGCGAGCGCGATGAGGTGCCCGGCGAGGTTGCCGCTGTCGACGGAGGAGACGTAGCGCGGATCGAGCGGACGCAGGTCACGCGTGTCGTACCAGTTGTAGAGGTGGCCCCTGAAGTGCTCCATTTCGGCGATGGTGGCGAGGGTCCGTTCCAGGCGCTCGGCCGCATCTGCTCTGCCGATCCAGCCGAAGTCGTTCGCGCTCACCACGGACAACAGGTAGAGGCCGACGTTGGTCGGCGAGGTCCGGTGGGCGATAACGGGGGCCGGGTCCTCCTGAAAGTTGTCCGGAGGCAGGAAGCGATCCTCGGCCGTGACGAATGTCTCGAAGAACCGCCAGGTCCGGCGCGCCGTCAGCCGCAATGCCCGGGCGTCGGCGTCGGAAACGGCCACCTGTCCGGCCGCGTGCGGGGCCCGGCTGACCCAGACCGCCACCGCCGGCGACAGCGCCCAGACGGCCGCCAGCGGCACCGCCAGCACCCAGGTCCCCTGCCCCAAGAGCCAGGCGACGAGAAGCGTGGCGGCGGCGATGACCAGCGCGCCGGCCATCCGGCGATAGGTTCCGGCGAGCCCGAGGCCGGGCCCGCTCGCCACCTGTGCCGCGGGGACCCACTCGAGCAGGTGGCGGCGGCTGACGAAGAGCCGCCACACGGTGCGCAGGATCGCATCGCCCATCAGCCACGCCTGGTGTGCCAGGAAGGTGATGATCAGCGCCGAGAGGCTGAGCGCCAGCGTCAGATCGCTCGAGAAGGCGCGGGTGTGGCTGGAGATGGTGATGCCCGAGCGGCGCGGCACGATGGCGGCGACGAGCGGGATGAGCGTCGGCAGAACGATCGTCGAGAGCACGAAGACGGTCCACACCACCGCGGGGCCGACCGGCAGCATGAGGCCCGCGAGCAGGGCCGCGACGGCGGCCGGCGCGGAGACTGTTCGCCGAAGGTTGTCTAGCATCTTCCAGCGGCCGATCCGGGGCACGTCGCCCCGCGCCCCGTCTGCCCCGGGGGTCTGCGGGCCACGGCCGAAGATCCAGGGAAGAAGCTGCCAGTCGCCGCGCGCCCAGCGATGGTGGCGCATCGCCCCGACGTCGTAGCGGGCGGGGAACTCCTCGACGACCTCGACGTCGGAGGCGAGGCCGGCGCGGGCGAAGGCCCCCTCGAACAGGTCGTGGCTGAGCAGTGCCCCGTCGGGCACCCGCCCGGCGAGCGAGGCCTCGAAGGCGTCGACGTCGTAGATGCCCTTGCCGGCGTAGGAGCCCTCGCCGAACAGGTCCTGGTAGACGTCGGAGACGGCGGCGGCATAGGGGTCGATGCCGCTGATGCTCGAGAAGATGCGCTGGAACAGCGATCCCTCCACCCCGACCGGCAGTGACGGGGTCACCCGCGGCTGCAGCACCGCGTAGCCTTCGACCACGCGGCCGGCTGGCGCGTCGAAGCGCGGTCGGTTGAGCGGGTGGGCCATCTTGCCGATGAGGCGGCGGACCGTGTCGCGCGGCAGGCGGGTGTCGCTGTCCAGCGTGACGACGTAGCGGATGCCGGCCGGTGGCGACGGCGGTACGCCGGCAACGTCCACGAAGGTCGTGGGGCCAGCGCCGCGCAGAAGGCGGTTCAGCTCGTGAAGCTTGCCGCGCTTGCGCTCCCAGCCGATCCAGCGCCCCTCGCTCTCGCTCCAGACGCGACGGCGATGGAAGATGAAGAAGCGGGCGCCGCCTTCTGCCGGACCATGACGCCGGTTGAGCCCGGCGATGCCGTTCGCCGCGGCCGCCAGCAGCGCCTCTTCCCCCTCGACGTGCTCGCTCGCCGCATCGGTGAAATCCGACAACAGGGCGAAGTGCAGGTCGCCCTCCGGGCTCGCGAGGTAATGCACTTCCAGGCGCTCGATCTGCTCGTCGATCGCCGCCCGCGTCGTCAGCATCGTCGGCACCGCCACCAGCGTGCGCATCGTGGCGGGGATGCCGTCGCGCAGCTCGAGGGCGGGCAGCGGCTTCGCGCCGAAGCCGAAGGCGACGAACCGGTTGGCGAGTGCCACGGCCGCATCGATTGCCGGCACGGCACCGAGAAGAGCGAGGAGAATGACCAGCCCCGCAGGCGTTCCCGCGGAGACCAGGACGACGACCGGAATCGCCAGCAGCATCGCCGCGAGGATGCCGCTGGCGGCGACATAGCCGCTGATGCCGAGCGCGCGGTTGACGCCAACCGGCCAGCGCCGCAGCGGGCGGCGATAGCCCATCGCCCTGGCGAAGGCGTCGTAGCCGCCGGCGATGAGGTGATAGCCCGGATCGCTGCGGCGCGGGTCGGCCGGTGCGTCGCCGTCGCCGCGGTGGTTGTGGCCGGCCGCGACGGCCGCGCGCGCGATGTCGAGCTCGGTGCGGCCGGAGCCGCGGGCGAGGTCCTCGATGGCGCTGCGGTAGAGGTTGCGGGTCGGGAAATCCATCTCGGTGAAGGCACTGCCGGAGGCGAGCTCGGCGTCGACGAGGCTGATGTCCTCGAAGTGCAGCGTCCAGTCGACCTCGGCGATCATCCGGATGCTGGTGATGATGTTGCGCACCGAGACATTCGAGGCGCCCTGGCGACGGTGGACGTCGCGCACCGCGCTATCGGCGGTCGCGCCCTGCTCGTCGAGGCGGCGGTCGAGCCAGGTGAGCGCCGGTGTGATGCGCGGATCCTGGTCGCGCAGCCGGTGCAGCAGCTGCACTGCGAACGGCTCCGACAGGCTCCCGGTCTCATGGCCGGCGAAGACGACCGACATCGGCTCGGCGACGTGGCCGCCGACGCCGAGCAGTCGGTCTGCGAGGAGATCGGCGTGCTGGCGAGCTGCACGGTTCTCGACGATCTGCTGGGCGAGCCGGCGAAGGTTCTCGACGAGCACGATCCGCAAGGTGATCGACAGCGCCCACAGCTCGCCGATCGTCAGCGGCTGCACCTCCTGGTAGGCCCGCATGAAGCGCAGCAGCATGTCGCTGTCGTAGCGGCTGTCGGTGTGCGCCACGAACGCCCAGGCGATGCCGAGAACCCGCGGATAGCCGACGAACGGTCCTTCGGCGAGCTTCGGCAGTTCCTGGTAGTAGCCCGGGGGCAGATCGGAGCGGATCTCGCGGACCTGCCGCTCGACCAGATGGTAGTTGTCGATCAACCACTCGGCCGCCGGCGTGATGGCGCGGCCTTCGTCGATCGCCTTGACGATGGTGCGATAGGCGGCGAGCAGCACGACGCCGTTGTCGGCCAGACGCCCGGCTAGCGGACTGCCCTCGTCCGTCCGTGTCCTGACCGGCTGGGCCCGCGCGAGGCTGCGAGCGTGCTCTTCGATGCGCTCGGCACTGAAAAGTTCCTCGCGGATCGCCTCGTCGTCGCTCCAGGGCGGGGGTGCCGCCCCGCCGAAGAGTTTCCGCATGAGAGCTACCAAGACACTGCCCTTCCGCGGCAATCGCCGTCTGAATCGAATTTCGCTGACGCGCGGGAGCGACGATTGCGCACCCGGACGGAGGGCGCTGCTCAAGACGGTGTCGCTGTGTAGAGGAGACCGTCACATTTGCGGCTGCCGGCCGCATCGACGGCGACCGCTCAAGCCTGCAACATGAACCGTCAAGCGAGAAATTGCAATGAAATTCTACTGACGAAATTGATGCAATCCTGCGTGACGTGTCGTTCTTGCAAATATTGCTTTCGCTTACGCCGACGAAAAAATTCACGAATGACACTACTCGTTTTTGATGATGTCTTCGTGTCTCGCGGAAAGATGCTTCGATGGCGGCTCTCTGATATCGGGCTTCCGCCGCAACGCAGCCGGCCGCTTCAGACGCCCGATCAGGTGACGTTCCGACTGAGCGACGTCCCGACCGGGCGAGCCCGAGGGTGCGCCGATCAAGCAAGCGATCGTGACCACGGTCCCCCGAACGGTGATCGCGGGACGGGTTGACCGGGCGGCGTCGACTGCGACAGGTCTGGCGCGGCCGATCGCCTGCGCGGGCCGACCGGTCGGCGGTCCGCCACCCTTGTTTCGTCGTGCCGGCTGGTGCGGAGATTTCCCGTCCGGCAGGGTTCTGATTCGGGTCCGATCTTGCGCGTCATCCCGGCTGCATTCGTCCCGCTGGTCGCTGTCAGCCTCGCCGTGGTCGGTGCCAAGGCCCAGGAACCGCCGCTCGCGGTTCCGGTCGCGTTTCCGCCGTCCGTCGCCGGTGTCGCCGTCCGATCCGCCCCCGCTGCCGGTGCGATCGTCGCGGCGAAGGGCGGCGAGGAAGTGCTGTTCGTGGCGGAGACGGGTTGGCGGCCGGCCCTCGTCACCCAGGCCGTCCTCGCAGGCGACACGCTGCGCACCGGTGCGATCGGAACGCTGGCGCTGCTGTTCTCCGACCGCACGCAGATGCGCGTCGGTCGCAACTCGACGCTCGTCGTCAAGGCGGCGGCGGCCGGCGGTCCGACCGAGCTGTCGCTGACCGGGGGCGCCGTCTGGGCGCGGGCCCAGCGCGGCGGCGGTGCGGTGATCATCGACACGCCGGCCGCCACCACGGCGATCCGCGGCACGGACTGGTCGGTGAACGTCGACGGAGCGCGCACGACGCTGACAGTTTTCGAGGGCGTCGTCGAGATGACGAACCCGCAGGGCACGCTCACCGTCTCGGCCGGCGAGGCGGCGGTGGCGACGATCGGCGGCGCGCCGACGCGCGTCTACGGCGTCAACCCGCCCGACCGCCAGCAGATGCACTACTACCGGACGCTCCGCGACGTCTTCGACATGCTGCCCGCCTCGCCGCTCGGCCGCCGCGAGATGCGCGCCGTGCGCACCCGGCTCGAGGCGATCCCGCCCGCCGCCCGCAGCGCCGAGGAGTGGCTGACGCTCGCCGAGGTGTCGCTCGCCGTCACCGGCCGCCAGGCTGCCGCGGCGGCGCTCGCCGAAGTCCGAGCCCGACCTCTGACCTCGGCGCAGCAGGCCCGCGCCGACCTCCTGGAGGCGCTGATCGCCGGCTCGGAACTGCGCTACCGCGAGGCGCAGCGGCTGTTCGAGGCGGCCGAGCCGCGCCTCGACGGTCGCCGCCGCGCCTCCGCCGTCTACGGCCGCTTCTTCGCCGCCGCGCTGGCCGACCCGACGGTTGCCGTCGATCCGCCGTCCGAGGCGCTCGCCGCCACCGACCCCTACGCGGCGCTGGCGCGGGCCTGGCTCGTTGGCTTCACGGACGGCCCCGAGGCAGAGCTCGAGGCTCTCCGCGCCGCCGAGGCGCGCTTTCCCGACGCCGTCGTGCTCCCGGCCGAACGCGTGCAGACGGCTCTGCTGCTCGATCGCCGCGACGAGATGCGCGAGGCGGCCGAGCGTGCCCGCGCCATCGACCCCGACGACAGACTGACGCTCTATGCCGAGGCGACCGTTGCCTCGCACGTCATCCTCGACACCGATCTGACGCTCGCCAAGGCGAAGGCGGCGGTCGCGACGGCGCCCGGCGATTCCGCAGCTTGGAATACAGTCGGCTCGGCCGAGAGCGAACGGGATGCCGTGCGCGAGGCGCAGACCGCCTATCAGCGCGCCATCGAGGCCGATCCGCAGAACGCGGTCGCCTATGCGAACTACGCGAACTGGCTGCTCGACCGCAACCGCCCCCGCGACGCCAAGCCGGCGATCGACAGCGCCCTCACCCTCGATTCCACCATCGCCGCGGTCTACGACAACCTCGGCCGATACTACGTGCAGACGGGCGAGGAGGACCTCGCCGTCGAGACGCTCCTGAAGGCCACCGCGATCGACCCCGCCGACGCCACCTCGCTCCGCGACCTCGCCATCGCCCTTTACCAGGCGGGCGAGCGTGAGGAGGCGATCCAGCAGATCGACAACGCCAACCGTCTCGACCCGAGCGATCCAGTGCCCTGGGTCGTCAAGACGGGGATCGCCTATGACGCTCTGGAGGCCGACGAGGCGATCCGGAGTTCACGCGAGGCTTTGGCGCGCTATCGCGCGCGATCCGACTACGAATCCTCCGTCCTCGCTTATTCCCGCAAGGCCGGCTCCTATCTCATCGAACCCTACCGGATGCTCAACCTCAACGCCTGGGGCCGGTACTACGCCGACCGCGAGTTCGACCCGTTCCAGTCGGCCGGTTACTTCGACCAGGTGATCTCCGGCCCCGTCGATCCAATCTACGCCCCCACCCCCATAGGCGGTCCCGACGTGGGCAACTTCCCGCAGCGGCGCTCCCGCGATCTGGAACTGCAGGGGTTCCTGCTCGACCCGCTCGCCGTCTCGGCGCGCAATCGCTGGACGGACTTCCTGCGCCGGCCTTTTCTCGACACCGACATCGGCGGCGGTCTCACATCGCGCGACAACGGAACGATCGGATGGCAGGGAAACGCCGTCGTGCAGGGCTTCTCGAACGCCACCACCCCAGTGTCGTTTCGCGCCAGCGTCGACACGCTGTCGCTGCCGGGACGCGAGCGGAACAGTGACTTCGCGTTGGCCGCCGGCAACTTTGCGGTGGGGTGGAGCCCCACCCTCTACGATCGTGTTTTCGTCTTTGCCGATCTGACCTGGCTCGACCCGGCGATGACCGGACAGAAGGGCAGCTTCGCCACGCCGAACGACGAAAACCCCAACGTCGAAACCCAGGCCGGGATCGGCTGGAGTCACACGTTCGCGCACAACAACGTCCTGACGGCGGCGATATCGGCGAACGGCTTTTTCGAGCAGCGGTATCAGGAGACCTATGACTTACAGGACACCTTGATCAAGCAACGCGAAACCTATCAGCAGCGCGGGGTGGAACCGGCGATCGCCTATGCCGTCGAGGTCGGCGACGTCATCGTGCGGACGGGCCTGGAGGGGGAAGCGTCGGCCTCTCAATCGTGGATCAAGCGCACCCGCTATCGCACCGATCCCCCGAACCGACGGGTGTTCCGCGACGATGACGGCCTGGATTCGGCCCGGACCTATCTCGACCTTCTCTACAAGCCGGTCCCGGCCCTGCAGTTCGAGGCTGGCGCCTTCGGGACCTGGTGGTCCGACAACAGCACCACGCAAGCGAGTTTCAATCCGCGTCTCGGCGTGGCTTTCGAACCGGTCGAAGGGCAGTGGCTGCGGGCGATGTACAGACGTGACGTCGAGGTCGGCGAGAGCTTCTCGCTGGCACCGGTCAACACGCTCGGCCTCTCGCCCCCGGCCCTGCCGCTCGCATTCGGTGGATCGATGGACGCCCTCGCGGCGCGCTGGGATGCCGAATGGACCGACCGCCTGTTCACGTCGCTCGAGTATCAGCACGTCGACGTCGAAGACATGAGCGTCGGCATCCCCCGCTCGTTCTCGAGCTTCTTCACGGCGAGGGGCCGCCTCGACCGCCTGACCGCCACCGCGAACATCTGGGCAGGCCACAACATCGGGCTGTTCGGCAGCTACACCTACCAGTTCTCACACGATGATTCCGCGTCCGGCGACCAGCCGCTGCCGATGGTCCCCGAGGCCCTTGCGGCGCTGGGCGCGACCTGGGTTCACCCGTCGGGCTTCATGGCGACGCTGTCGGAGAACTACGTCGGCGAACGGCGCAAGTACCGTACCGGCCGCTACACCAACGGCGGCTTCTTCACGACCGACTTCGTCGGATCGTGGCTGTCACCGACGCGCCACCTGTTGGTCGACGTGTCGGTCTACAACATCTTCGACGAGCAGAATTTCGTTGCCGGGAAGGTCGAGGGTCCGGGCCGGACCTTTCTCGCGTTGCTGCGGGCGAAGTTCTGATGGCCGCAGCACCGGCGACCGGCAACGGCCACCGTCTCCCGCGCTGGAGCACGACGCTTCTCCTCGCCGTCGTCGCCGCCGCCCTGGTGGCGGCGCTGTCGCAGCTTCCCGCCTTTCGGCTCACCGAGGCCAGGCTCTACGACATCGTCTCGACAGTGCTGCCGCCGGTGCCCGACCGGCCGGGCGTCGTCGTCGTGGCGATCGACGAGCCCTCGCTCGCCGAGATCGGCCGCCAGTGGCCGTGGCCGCGCGACCTGCACGCCCGGCTGGTCGAAGAACTGCGCGGGGCCGGCGCTACCGCCATCGGCGTCGACCTCGTCTTCGCCGAGCCGTCGACGCCCGAGGCCGACGCGACCCTCGCCGCCGCAATGGGCGAAGACGTCGTGCTCGCCGCCGAGGTGACGGCGATCGAGACCCCGCAGGCGGTGCAGACGATCGTCGTGGAGCCGGTCGCCGCCCTCACCGCCGCCGGGGCGGCACCGGGCATCGCCTCGGTCTTCCTCGACGGCGACGGCACGCTGCGGCGGATGCCGCCCTTTGCCGACGGTTTCGCCGCCCGCCTGCTCGCCACCGCGGATGGCAACGTCGGCGCGGACCCGCCGGCGGTCCCGCAGGGCGCGCTGATCCAGTACTTTGGTCCGCCGCGCACCTACCCGACCGTCTCCTACTATCAGGCCCTCGATCCGGCCGCCTTCCTGCCGCCGGACACCTTCGCCGGCAGCGCCGTCATCATCGGCCACAGCCTGCAGACCGCACCGGAACTCGGCACCGCCGCAGCCGACGTGTTCGAGACCGCCTTCACCGCCACCACGGGGCGGCTTTCGGCCGGGGCGGAGGTACAGGCCACGATCTTCGACAATCTCCGCCACCGCCTCTATGTCGTGCCGGCGCCGGCCTGGGCGCCGTGGGTGGCGCTCGCCGCCGCCGCGGCCCTCGCCCTCGCCTTCGCCGTCCGTCTGGTCAGTTGGCGCACCGCCGGCTGGGTGGTGCTGTCGGTGGTGGCGATGCTGGTCGGCAGCTGGGCGCTGCTGCGCTTCGGCCGGCTGTGGCTGCCGCCGATCGCCCCGGCGCTGGCCCTCGTCGCCGCGACAACAGCCCGCGCCGGCCTCGACTTCGCCGAGGAGCGGCGGCTGCGCCGGCGCATCGCCGCGGCATTCGGGCACTATCTGGCGCCGGCGCTGGTCGACCGCCTCGCCCGCGACCCGGCGGCGCTGAAGCTCGGCGGCGAGCGGCGGACGCTCACCACCCTGTTCTGCGACGTGCGCGGCTTCACGGCGATTGCCGAGGCGCTGAAGGACGAGCCGGAGCGCCTCACCGCCCTCGTCAACAGGCTGCTCGACCCGCTGTCGGAGGCGGTGCTGGAGGAAGGCGGCACCATCGACAAGTTCATCGGCGACTGCGTGATGGCGTTCTGGAACGCGCCGCTCGCCGAGCCGCGGCACGCCGAGCGCGCGGTGCGCGCTGGCCTCGCGATGATCGAGGCGATCGCGCGCCTCAACCGCGCCGTCGCGGCCGAGACGGCGCCCGGCCCGCCGGCACCGACCCTCGCCGTCGGCGTCGGCATCAACACCGGCGACTGCGTCGTCGGCAACTTCGGCTCGAAGCGCCGCTTCGACTATTCCGCGCTCGGCGACGCGGTCAACCTCGCCTCCCGCCTCGAGGGCCTGTCGACGCTCTACCGCGTGCCGCTGCTCATTGGTCCCGACACGGCCGCCGCGGTGGCCGGCGTCTTCCGCGTGGTCGAACTCGACCGCGTCGTCGTGAAGGGCCGAAGCGACGGCATCGCGGTGTTCACGGCGCTCGCCGATCCTGCCGCCGCCGAGAGCCTGTCGGCCCATGCGGCGATGCTGGCCGCCTACCGGCGCCGGGACTGGGACGGCGCCCTGCGCGCGGCAGGCGTGGCGGCCGGCGGGCTGGCGGCACTCGACGGCTACTACGCGATGCTCGCCGAGCGCATCCAGGGCTATCGGCGTTCGCCGCCATCGCCCGAGTGGACGGGGTGCTTCACCGCCACGGAGAAGTGAAGGCACCGCCGCGCGACATCGGCGCGTACGCCGATGCGCAGGACGTCGACCGGCGATGAGAAGCCGGGGCGGACGCCGGTGCGGCGTGGTCGCGCCGTCGGCTTCCGGGCTGCCACTGACAGCCGTCATCCACACTTCATCGACCGGCACTATCACTCGGTCGATCCGATTGCGGGCGTTCACGCCGCGCCGCGCGTGTCGTCTGCGGTGAGTCGGAGCCTCAGTACGTCGGCGGCAGCGCTCAGCGTCGTCGGCTCAGCGTCACGTCAGTGGCCGTCCCATTTCCAGATTGGCAGGACCTTCGATGCACAAGCGCTTCCTCATGGCGGCTTCCACCCTCGCCCTGCTCGCGTCGACCGCCGTCACCGCGTCGGCGGCGACCGAGGTGCTCGTCTACACCGCGATCGAGGCCGACCAGCTGAAGGCCTACGAGGCCGCGCTCGAGGCGGCGCATCCCGACGTCGACGTCCGGTTCGTCCGCGACTCGACCGGCATCGTCACCGCCAAGCTCCTCGCCGAGAAGGCGAACCCGCGCGCCGACGTCGTCATGGGCCTCGCCGCCACCTCGCTGATGCTGCTGGAGAAGGAGGGCATGCTGATGCCCTACGCGCCGGTCGGCCTCGAGGCCGTGAAGCCGACGATGCGCGATCCGGCGAACCCGCCGGCCTGGGTCGGCATGGACGTCTGGGCCTCCGCCGTTTGCTTCAACACCGTCGAAGCCGAGAAGCGCGAGCTGAAGGCGCCGACCTCCTGGGCCGACCTCACCGACCCGGCCTACAAGGGCCAGATCACCATGCCGAACCCGGCCTCCTCGGGCACCGGCTACCTGATGGTGTCGGCCTGGCTGCAGCTGTTCGGCGAGGAGAAGGGCTGGGCCTTCATGGACGCCCTCGACAAGAACATCGCGAGCTACACCCATTCCGGCTCGAAGCCCTGCCGCCAGGCCGGCGCAGGCGAGTACGTCGTCGGTCTCTCGTTCGAGTATCGCGCCAACAAGACGAAGAAGGACGGTGCCCCGATCGACATCGTGCTCCCCTCCGAGGGCCTCGGCTGGGACATGGAGGCGACGGCCGTCATGGCGACGACGAAGCATCCGGACGCCGCCAAGAAGGTCGCCGACTGGGCCGTGACGCCTGAGGCGAACAAGCTCTACGCGCAGAGCTACGCCATCGTCGCCCTGCCGGGCATCGCCGAGAAGCTCGAGTACATGCCGGGCGACGTCGAGGCGATGCTGATCAAGAGCGACTTCGCCTGGGCTGCCGAGAACCGCGAGCGCATCCTCGCCGAGTGGACGAAGCGCTACGACAGCAAGTCCGAGCCGAAGAAGTAATCGCGGCAAGCCGCGAATTGCGGCGCCGCAAGCGCTGAGTCGATCCTCGCGACCGGCCGGTCCTCCGGCCGGTCGCTGCTTTCGCAGCCCGCCGGAGGTCGCCGCCTTGCTCGACAGATCCGCGACGCACGCGCCCGCGCAGCATGTGCCGGTACCGCCGCCGCCCGTGCCCTATCTCGAAGTGCGCGGCCTGTCGAAGCGCTTCGGACCATTCACCGCGCTGCAGGACGTCGACCTCGACGTCTACCCCGGCGAGTTCGTGTCCTTCCTCGGCCCATCCGGCTGCGGGAAGACGACGCTGCTACGCGCCATCTCCGGCCTCGACGTGCAGACCACCGGCAGCATCCGCCAGGGCGGGCGCGACATCTCCGACCTGCCGGTCAGCCGGCGTGACTTCGGCATCGTCTTCCAGTCCTACGCTCTGTTTCCGAACCTGACGATCAACGACAACGTCGGCTACGGCCTCGTCTCCACCGGCCGGCCGCGCGCCGAGATCGCCAAGCGCGTGGAGGAACTCCTGACGCTCGTCGGCCTCGCCGAGCAGGCGAAGAAGTATCCGGCGCAGCTCTCCGGCGGCCAGCAGCAGCGCGTTGCGCTCGCCCGTGCGCTGGCGCTTTCGCCCGGACTGCTGCTGCTCGACGAGCCGCTGTCGGCGCTCGACGCTCGCGTGCGGGCGCGGCTGCGGGGCGAGGTCCGCGACCTCCAGCGTCGCCTCGGCATCACAACCATCATGGTGACGCACGACCAGGAAGAGGCGCTGACGATGTCGGACCGCATCGTCGTGATGAGCCGCGGCCGCATCGAACAGGTCGGCACGCCCGATGAGATCTACGCCCGGCCGGCGACCGCTTTCGTCGCCGATTTCGTTGGCAAGATGAACTTCCTCAAGGGCCGCCTCGTCGCCGCCGACCACGTCGAGGTTGCGGGCGCGACCCTGACGCTCGCCGAGGGCATCGGCGTCGGGGCGGGCGCGGCGGTGACCGTCTGCCTCAGGCCCGAGGACATCGTCGTGCGCGCGGTGGAGGACGGCCGGCCGAACCGGCTCGCCATGCAGGTCGGCGTCATGGAGTTCATCGGCAACCACTTCTCGACGACGCTGCACGCCGTCGGCACCAGCCTCAATCTCTCGGCCGACCTCTCGATCAACGACGTCCGCGACCTCGGCATCAGCCCCGGCTCGACGATCACGGTGATGCTGCCGCCGGAGCGGCTCCGAGTGTTTCCCGATCCGCCGGCGACCGGTCACTGAGGCGGCGCGCGTGAGCACCGGCACCATGTCCGCCGCCGCCGTGGCGGTCCCAACCGGGGCGCAGGCCCGCCCAATCCGGCCGCGGCTGTCGCGCGACGACGTCACCCTGCGCCTGCTCGTGCTGGCGATCGTGGTTGCGCTCGTCGTCTTCGTCGTGCTGCCGCTCTCCGCCCTGCTCGGCAAGGCGCTCGAGGATCACGACGGCGCCTTCGTCGGCCTCGCCAACTTCGCCGCCTATTTCGGCGACCCGGCGCTCGCCGGCAACCTCTTCAACAGCCTGTGGATCTCGGCGCTGTCGACCGTCATCTGCGTGACGCTCGCCTTCGTCTTCGCCT
>CALRZT010000077.1:0-15558 GCA_943372725.1 Pseudoxanthobacter soli DSM 19599 | reverse complement strand
CCACCACCACGACCCCCGCCGCCGGTGCCGAAAGCCTGGAGGTGATCCGTCGCTTCGCGGAAACCTACGCCCAGCGCACCGGCACCTACTTCTGCAGCGATCCGGGGGTCACCGCCGTGGTGCTGGAGGGTCTGGCCCGCCACAAGGATGAGCTGGGCGGCGCCCTTTGCCCCTGCCGCCACTACGAAGACAAGGAGGCCGAGGTGGCCCAGGCGTTCTGGAACTGCCCCTGCGTGCCGATGCGGGAGCGCAAGGAATGCCACTGCATGCTCTTCCTCACCGAAGACAATCCCTTCCGCGGCGAGCAGCAGACCATCAGCCTCGAAGACGTCCAGTCCCTCACCGCCGGCTGAACCGGCCCCTTCCCCCCATGGCGAGCAGCGCAACCGTCGGCGATCTGGTGAGCCAGCCGTACAAATACGGCTTCGTCACCGACATCGAAACCGAGAAGATCGCCAAGGGGCTCAGCGAAGACGTGGTGCGGCTGATCTCCGCCAAGAAGAACGAGCCCGCCTTCCTGCTGGACTTCCGCCTGCGCTCGTTCCGCCAGTGGCTGCAGATGGAGGAGCCCGACTGGGCCACCCTGGGCCATCCGCCGATCGACTACCAGGAGATCATCTATTACGCGGCGCCCAAGCAGCAGGAGAAGAAGGCCAGCCTCGATGAGGTGGACCCCAAGCTGCTGGAAACCTTCGAGAAGCTCGGCATCCCCCTGAGCGAGCAGAAGCGCCTCTCCAACGTGGCGGTGGATGCGGTGTTCGACAGCGTTTCGATCGCCACCACCTACCGGGAGAAGCTGGCCGAGCACGGCGTGATCTTCTGCTCGATCAGCGAAGCGGTGAAAGACCACGCTGACCTGATCGAGAAGTACCTCGGCACGGTGGTGCCCGGCAACGACAACTACTTCGCCGCCCTCAATTCGGCCGTGTTCAGCGACGGCTCCTTCGTATTCATCCCGAAGGGCGTGGAATGCCCGATGGAGCTCTCCACCTATTTCCGCATCAACGAGCGCAACACCGGCCAGTTCGAGCGCACGCTGATCATCGCCGACAAGGGCGCGCACGTCTCCTATCTCGAGGGCTGCACCGCCCCGATGCGCGACGAGAACCAGCTGCACGCCGCTGTGGTCGAGCTGGTCGCCCTCGATGACGCCGAGATCAAGTACTCGACGGTGCAGAACTGGTACCCCGGCGACAAGGAAGGTCGCGGCGGTATCTATAACTTCGTCACCAAGCGGGGCGATTGCCGCGGCCACAACTCGCGCATCTCGTGGACGCAGGTGGAGACCGGCTCGGCGATCACCTGGAAGTACCCGAGCTGCATCCTGCGCGGCGACAATTCCCGCGGCGAGTTCTATTCGATCGCGGTGTCGAACGGCTACCAGCAGGTCGATTCCGGCACGAAGATGATCCACCTCGGCAAGAACACCTCGAGCCGGATCATCTCGAAGGGCATCTCGGCCGGCCACTCGTCGAACACCTACCGCGGCCTGGTGCAGGCGCACCGCAAGGCCGATGGCGCGCGTAACTACACCCAGTGCGACTCGCTCCTGATCGGCGACAAGTGCGGGGCGCACACCATCCCCTACATCGAGGCGAAGACGAAGACGGCGGTGTTCGAGCACGAGGCGACCACCTCGAAGATCTCGGATGCGCAGCTGTTCTACTGCCGCTCGCGGGGCATCCCGCAGGAGGAGGCGGTGGCGCTGATCGTCAACGGCTTCGTCAAGGACGTCATCCAGCAGCTGCCGATGGAGTTCGCCGTCGAGGCGCAGAAGCTGATCGGGGTGAGCCTGGAGGGGAGCGTCGGGTAGGGACGGCGCTGCCGTCGCGGACAGACGCAGACGCACGCGATGCGTCATCCCGGACAAGCGAGCGAGAGCGAGCGCCGATCCGGGACCCAGCGTCCAGTCCGCGCCGAAGGCGCGTCCATAAGGTGTCGCGCTCCGCGCGACGAGAGTCCGCTGGGTCCCGGATCGCTCCGCGTTGCTTCGCGTCCGGGATGACGCCGATCTGATTGACAGGCGACGGAAGCACCGGCGCTGCGAACGAGAAGAACACGACGAATGAGCGAGACGACGATGACCAATGCCCTGCTCGAGGTCCGCAACCTCCACGCCTCCGTTGGCGAGCGCGAGATCCTGCACGGGCTGAACCTGACGATCGGCGCCGGCGAGGTGCACGCGGTCATGGGTCCGAACGGTTCGGGCAAGTCGACGCTGTCGCACGTGCTCGCCGGCCGCGACGACTACGAGGTGACCGAGGGCTCGATCACCCTCGACGGGCAGGACCTGCTCGAGCTCGAGCCCGAGGAGCGGGCGGCGGCCGGCGTGTTCCTGGCGCTGCAGTATCCGGTCGAGATCCCCGGCGTCGCCAACATGACGTTCCTGAAGGCGGCGCTGACGGCACAGCGCAAGGCGCGTGGCGAGCCGGACCTGTCGACGGCCGACTTCATGAAGCGCGTCCGCGCCGAGGCCGACAAGCTCGGCATCTCGCCGGAGATGCTGAAGCGGCCGGTCAATGTCGGCTTCTCGGGCGGCGAGAAGAAGCGCAACGAGATCCTGCAGATGGCGGTGCTGTCGCCGCGGCTCTGCGTGCTCGACGAGACCGATTCCGGCCTCGACATCGACGCGCTCCGCATCGTCGCCGACGGCGTCAACGCGCTGCGCTCACCGGAGCGCGGCATGCTCGTCATCACCCACTACCAGCGCCTGCTCGACCTGATCGTGCCGGACGTCGTGCACGTTCTGGCTGGCGGCAAGATCGTCAAGACCGGCGGCCCCGGCCTGGCGCTCGAGCTCGAGGAGCGCGGCTATGCCGAGTACCTCGGCGCGGCGGCGGCGTGAGGACGGCACGATGAACGCCGAGATGCGCAGACGCCTGACCGCCGCCGAGGAGGACCTCGCGAGCCGCGTCGCTGCCCTGCCCGAAGGCGCCGACCGCCTCGGCGACCAGCGCCGCGCCGCCGGTGCGTCGGTGGTCGCGACGGGCCTGCCGAGCCGGCGGGTCGAGGCCTACAAGTACACCGACCTGCGTGCCGCCTTTGGCCAACTCGCGCCTGTGGCGCCGCCGGCGGACGCGACTGCGGCCGCGGCTGCCGTCGCGGCGGCGTGGGACTGGGACGGGCTCGCCGCCCGCCGCATCGTCTTCGTCAACGGCCGCTTCGAGCCGGGCCTCTCCACGCTCGCCAGCCTCGACGGTGCCGTCGAGATCGCCTCGCTCGCCGAGCGGGTGCGGCTGCCGGGTGCGGACCTGCCCATCGGAAAGCTCGCCGGCGGCAACGAAGATCCCGTTCTCGCCCTCAACACCGCCTTCTGGCAGGACGGCGTCGTCATCCGCGTCGCGCCGGGCGCTACGGTCGCCGAGCCGATCGCGATCCTCTCGCTTGTGGTTGCTGACGCCCCAGTGGCCGTCACCACGCGCCACGTCGTCGAGGTCGGCGCCGGTGCCACCGTGCGCTTCCTCGAGCACCATGCCGGCCCGGCCGGCATCGCCTACCAGGCGAGCGCCGCGATCGAGCTCGAGATTGCCGATGGCGCGCGCGTCACCTGGGCGCGGCTCCAGGAGGAGGGGGCGGCGGCGCTGCATCTCGCGACCCTCGTCACGCGCCTCGGCGCCGGCAGCGCGCTCGACCGCCTGGCGGTGAACTTCGGCGCAGCGCTGTCGCGTGACCAGGGCTTCGTCGAGTTCGCCGGCCGCGACAGCCGTGTCGGCTTCGAGGCCGCGACCCACATCGACGGCCGCCGCCATTCCGACGCGACGCTGGTGATGAACCACGCCGTGCCGGACTGCGCGAGCAAGGAGCGCTTCCGCTCCGTGGTCGCCGATGACGCGCGCTCCGTCGTGCAGGGCAAGATCTGCGTCGCCCCGGACGCCCAGCGCACCGACGGGCGGATGATGGCCCAGGCGATCCTCACCGGCGACGGCGCCGAGGCAATCAACAAGCCCGAGCTCGAGATCTTCGCCGACGACGTCCAGTGCGGCCATGGCGCCACCTCGGGCCGGCTCGACGAGACGGCGCTGTTCTACATGCGCACCCGCGGCATCCCGAAGGCCGTGGCCGAGGCGCTGCTGCTGGAAGCCTTCCTGGCGGAGGCGATCGAAGGCCTCGGCGACGAGGCAATTTCCGAGGCGCTGACGGGTCGGTTGCGCGCCCGGCTGGCGGCCATCGGAGGCAAGGCGACATGACGATGATCGACACCAGGATCGCGCCGGCCTTTGACGTTGAGCGCGTCCGTCAGGACTTCCCGATCCTGTCGCGCACCGTGCACGGCAAGCCGCTCGTCTATCTCGACAACGCCGCCTCGGCCCAGAAGCCGACGGCCGTCCTCGACCGCATCCGGCAGGCCTATGCGGAGGACTATGCCAACGTCCACCGCGGCCTGCACTTCCTGTCGAACGCCTCCACCGACGCCTACGAGGCCGCGCGCGAAACCGTCCGCCGCTTCCTGAATGCCGCCTCCACCGACGAGATCATCTTCACCAAGGGCGGCACCGAGGCGGTCAACCTGGTGGCGTCCAGCTGGGGCGGGGTCAACATCGGTGCCGGCGACGAGATCGTCCTCACCGTCATGGAGCACCACTCCAACATCGTGCCGTGGCACTTCCTGCGCGAGCGCCAGGGCGCGGTTCTGAAGTGGGTGACGCTGAAGGACGACGGTGACTTCGACCTCGACGCCTTCGAGCAGGCGCTGTCGCCGCGCACCAAGCTCGTCGCCATCACCCACATGTCGAACGTGCTCGGCACCGTCGTGCCGGTCGCCGAGGTGACGCGCATCGCCCACGCCCGCGGCGTGCCGGTGCTCGTCGACGGCTGCCAGGGTGCCGTCCATCTGCCGGTCGACGTGCGTGCGCTCGACGCCGACTTCTACGTCGCCACCGGCCACAAGCTCTACGGGCCGACCGGCATCGGCGTGCTCTACGGCAAGCGGGCGCTGCTCGATGCGATGCGGCCCTACCAGGGCGGCGGCGAGATGATCCGCACCGTCAGCGAGGCGAACGTCACCTATGGCGACCCGCCGTTCCGCTTCGAGGCCGGCACCCCGCCGATCGCCCAGGCGATCGGGCTCGCCGCCGCAATCGACTATGTCGACGGCCTCGGCCGCGAGGCGGTGGCGGCCCACGAGGCGAGCCTGCGCGACTATGCCGACGAGCGCCTGTCGCGGCTCAACTCCGTTCGCACCTTCGGACACGCGCCCGGCCGCGGCGCCATCGTCTCGTTCGCGCTCGAAGGCGCACACCCGCACGATGTCGCCACCATCCTCGACCGCGAGGGCATCGCGGTCCGGGCCGGCACGCACTGCGCCGTGCCGCTGATGGACCGCCTCGGCGTCACCGCCACCTGCCGCGCCTCGTTCGGCCTCTACAACACGAAGGCCGAGGTCGACCGCCTTGCGGATGCCATCGACAAGGCCCATAGATTCTTCGCATGAGCGAGACTGTCATGGATGATGCCACGCTGATGACGCAAGACGCCGCGCCCGCGCCGGAAGGCAGCGCCGTGCCTGTTGCGGTCTCCGCCATTCCGCCGGAAGAACTCGACCGGATGACCGGCGACATCGTGGCGGCGCTGAAGACGGTCTACGATCCCGAGATCCCGTGCGATATCTACGAGCTCGGGCTCATCTACAAGATCGACATCGATGACGACCGCACGGTGGCGATCGACATGACGCTGACGGCGCCGGGCTGCCCGGTCGCCGGCGAGATGCCGGGCTGGGTGCAGAACGCTGTTTCGGCCGTCGAAGGCGTCGGCGACGTCAAGGTGGCGATGACCTTCGACCCGCCGTGGGACCCGAGCCGGATGTCGGAAGAGGCGAAGGTCGCCCTCGACTGGTACTGAGCGCGATGGGTTGGCGATGAGCGGCACGGCGACCTCACCCGGCCTCACAGGCGTCCTCGAGACCGGCATCTACGTCGACGATATGGCTCGGGCGCGGGCCTTCTACGAGGGCGTCTTCGGGCTCTCGCCGATGCTTTCGGACGACCGCCTCACCGCCTACCCTGTTGGTCCCGCGAGCGTTTTCCTCATCTTCCTGAGGGGCGGGACGGTGGAGCCGGTGACGCTGCCGAGCGGTGTCGTCCCGGCTCACGACGCCCGCGGCGCGCAGCACTTCGCCTTCGCGATCTCGGCGGATGCAGTGGCGCCGTGGCGCAACCGCCTGCGGGAGGCAGGCGTCGAGATCGAATCCGAGATCGTCTGGCCACGGGGTGGCACCAGCCTCTATTTCCGCGATCTCGACGACCATCTCCTCGAACTCGTCTCGCCGGGGCTCTGGGAGAACTACTGAGCGCCGTCGAGCGATGTGTCTCGTCGGAGCCTCATCTGCGGGCGAGGGGTTTCGCAAACAGCCCGGACTTCCTAAATTGAGGACAACCGGTGCCCACGGGCGCCCCGAGGAGTTCCGCCGATGGCGAGCCTGCGTCCCCGTCCGTCCGTCATGAGCATCACGCCCGCCGCTGCGGCGCGCGTGCGCGAGATCGTCGAGGCGTCCGAGCGCCCGGTCGCTGGCCTGCGCGTCGGCATCAAGAACGGCGGCTGCGCCGGCATGAGCTACACGGTGGCGCTCGCCGACGCCGCGACGCCCGGCGACGAACTCGTCGAGGCTGAAGGCGCCCGCGTCTATGTCGATCCGAAGGCGGTGCTTTTCCTGCTTGGCACCCGCATGGACTTCCGCGCCTCGAAGCTCTCGACCGGCTTCGTCTTCGAGAACCCCAACCAGGTGTCGGCCTGCGGCTGCGGCGAGTCCGTGTCCTTGAAGGCGGCCGATCCCGGCGCGCTGGCGGACGGCGTTCCGGCCTGACCTGAGGTCGACCGGCGTGAGCGCGGCGCCTCCGGGCAACCACAACGGCGGCGATCTGTTCGATCGCCTGAAGGCGGCCACGGCGTCCGACTGGGATGCGTACGTCGACCACCCGTTCGTGCGCGGGCTCGGTGACGGCACGCTGCCGGTGGAGAGCTTCCGGCACTATCTCGCCCAGGACTACCTCTTCCTCATCCAGTTCGCCCGCGCCTACGCGGTCGCCGTCTTCAAGGGCGAGACGCTCGCCGAGATGCGCCAGGCCGCCTCCGGCGTCTCGGCCATCCTCGACGAGATGAGCCTGCACGTGCGGCTCTGCGAAGGCTGGGGCCTGACGGCGGCCGAGCTCGAGACCGTTCCCGAGGCCCGCGCCACCGTCGCCTACACGCGCTACGTCATCGACACGGGCCTGCGCGGCGATCTCCTCGATTTGCAGGTGGCGCTCGCCCCGTGCGTGGTCGGCTATGCCGAGATCGGCGAAACGCTCGCCGCTCGCCCGGGCGCGCTCGATGCGGGAAACCCCTATCGCGACTGGATCGCCGAGTACGCCGGCGAGGGCTACCGTGATGTCGCCCGACGGTCGCGCACGGCACTCGACGCCTCCGCCGCGGTACGGATGTCCGAGGCGCGCTTCGACCGCCTCGCCGCCATCTTCCGCCAGGCGACGCGGCTGGAAGCAGACTTCTGGCAGATGGGACTGACGCGCGCCGACTGAGCTCCGCTGCGCGGGTTGAGCGGGCAGGGGGCCCGAGCGATGCTGGACCCGGAGTGGCTGAAGGACCTGTTCGGGCCGTTCGGCGCCGTCGGCGTCCGGCGCTTCTTCGGCGGCCAGGGCGTCTATCTCGACGGCGTGATCGTTGCCCTGGTCGCCGACGGCGTGCTCTACCTCAAGTCCGATACCGAGACTGCGCCCGCCTTCGACGCGGCGGACCTTGCCCCCTTCTCCTATCTCGCCAAGGGCGAGCGGCGGGTCATCACCTCCTACCGGCGCGCGCCGACCGAGGCGCTGGACGACCCCGACGCGCTGCGGCCGTGGATCGTGATCGCGCGCGCCGCGGCAGGCCGCGCCCCCGTGAAGAAGGCCGGGGGACGGAGAGGCAAGCCAGCAACCAAGAAGGCGCGTTCGGCGCCGTAGCCGGCCCTCAGGCGATCGCGCGCAGCGTCTGCTCGAAGGCCGGGTCCGTCTCGCAGACGACGCGGTTGCCGCCGTGCCACTGCGCCTCGCCGAGGCACCGCACGGCGCGATCGACGGCCGCCGCCGGGTCGGCATCGGCGACCGTCGAGACGACCCCGGCCGACAGCGTGACGCGGCCGAGCAGGTCGCCGGACGACCGCCGGACCAGTCGCCGGTCCATCATCGAGCGTCTGAGGTTCTCGGCCACCGCCACCGCCTGTCGCAGCGGCACGTCCGGCAGCACGGCGGCGTGGACGTCGAGATCGAAGCGGAAGACGCGGGCGATGCCGGACAGGCTCGACGTCATCGCCCGGCCGACGGCCGCCAGCACGTCGGCACTGGCACCCTCGCCGTGCGCCGCATCGAGCCGTGACAGCCGATCGACGCCGATCAGCATCAGCGAGGACGAGCGCCCGTGCGCGCGGGTCGTCTCGCAGAGCCGGTCGATGACGGCCTCGAACTCGCGGCGGCCGGGAAGGCCGGGATCGGGTTCCTCTACGGCGGCGAGGCTCGGAAAATAGAGGGCGAGGTCGCGCGAGAGCCGCCGGCACTCGGCCTCCGCGGCGGCGACGGCGGCGGCGGGCGCATCGCCGGCGAGCGCGCGGCGGGCCTCCGCCAGCACCGCGAGGCCGCCGTCGAGGCGGGCGATGGCGCGGTTGAGGGCGGCGCGGCGGACAGCGACAGTGGAGGAGGCGCGGCCGGTCGCGTCGGCGTCACCGGTGGCGACGAGGGCGGCGATGGCGGCGAAGGCCGAGGCCAGCGCCGGGTTGACGCCCGGGAGGGTGTCGGCCGCCGCGAGGATTCCGCCGGTGGGGGCGAGCGCCGCCTGGAACCGGTCCAGCGCGCCCGTTTCCGGCTGTGCCGGCGCCGATCCCTCCGCCGATGACGTCATCCCCGCCTCCCGCACCGTCGGTTCCCGGAGGGCACGCGACGACGGAAGCGTAACCAGACGTCGTTAAGGAGGCGTTTCCCGACCGGCGCAACGCGCTAGGGCGCCGCGCGCACGGCACTGTTGGCCGGCGGGTCCCCTGAGCGGCGAGCGCACCGTGGCCGGCGCCGTTCGGGCGCCGGTGGTCTCGACTCGCGTCGGCGGCTCAGCTCGCGTCGGCGAGGATTTCCTCGGCGTCGTCCACCTCGCCGGCCCGCGTCGGGCGCGGCATGCGCGTCGGCCGCAGCAGGAAGGCGGGCACATGGTCGCCGAGACCCACCACCGGCCGGTCGTCGCGATCCTCGCCGCGACGGTGGTCGCCGCGGCGGTCGTTGCGGCCGACGAGGCTGTCGGGCCGGACCGGCTCCGGCCTGTCACGCCGCTCCTGACGCCCGGAAGACTCCTGCCGTCCGGCCTGCTCCGTCCGGGAGGCCTGTTCCGCCCGCGGCGCCGGCTCGGGCCGCGCCGCCTGTTCGGAGCGCGGGGTGGGCTCGGGGCGGGGCGACTGCTCTGCCCGCGGTGCCCGCTCGGGCCGGGCGGAGCGAGAGCCCCGATCGGACCGCGAGCCGCGCTCGCTGCGCGACTCCGGGTCGGACGCGACGGCACGCTGCCGGGGCGGCCGGCCGGAGGCGGTGCGCTCGGGCGATGCGGCCTCCGTAGCGGCATCGGCCTCGACGGCGACCGCTTCGATCGCCTCGCTGGCCTCCGGCTTCGGCGACCGTCCACGGCCGCGACCGCGCGCCGGGCGCGGCGCCTCGGCGCCGTCCTCGGAGACGGCTGCCGGCTCGCGCGGCGCCGAGCGCGAACCACGGCCACGGCGCTCCGCCGGCGCGCCGGCGTCGTCGGCTGCGGGCGCTCCATCGGCCCACTCGATCTTGCGACCGATCAGCTTCTCGATGGCGGCGATCGCCTTGCTGTCGGCACCGGTGGCGATGGTCAGCGCCGTGCCGGTCCGTCCGGCGCGGCCGGTGCGGCCGATGCGGTGGACATAGTCCTCGGCGTGATGCGGGACGTCGAAGTTGTAGACGTGGCTCACGTCCGGGATGTCGAGGCCGCGCGCGGCGACGTCGCTCGCCACCAGGAAGGTGAGGCTGCCCTTGCGGAAGCTCTCGAGCGTCGTGGTGCGGGCGCGCTGGTCCATGTCGCCGTGCAGCGAGCCGACCGAGAAGCCGTGCTGCTGCAGCGAGCGGAACAGGGTGGCGACGTCGCGCTTGCGGTTGCAGAAGATGATCGCGTTCTTCAGGCCCTCGGCCGATTCCATCAGCCGGCGGAGCGTGTCGCGCTTCTCCTGCGGAGCGTTGCCGGTGGCGACCAGGCGCTGGGTGATGTTGTCGACCGTGCTCGCCGGCCGCGACACCTCGACCCGGATCGGATCCTTGAGGAAGCTCGCGACGAGACGCTGGATCTCCGGCGGCATCGTCGCCGAGAAGAACAGGGTCTGGCGGGTGGTCGGGATCAGCTTGCAGATGCGCTCGATGTCCGGGATGAAGCCCATGTCGAGCATGCGGTCTGCCTCGTCGATGACGAGAATCTCGACGCCCTGCATCAGCAGCTTGCCACGCTCGGAATGGTCGAGCAGGCGGCCGGGCGTCGCGATCAGCACGTCGACGCCGCGCGACAGCTTGCGGTCCTGGTCCTCGAAGGAGACGCCGCCGATCAGCAGCGCCACCGAGAGCTTGTTGTTCACCCCGTACTTGACGAAGTTCTCCTCGACCTGGGCGGCGAGTTCGCGCGTCGGCTCCAGGATGAGGGTCCGCGGCATGCGCGCCCGCGCCCGGCCCTGTTCGAGCCGCGTCAGCATCGGCAGCACGAAGGAGGCCGTCTTGCCGGTGCCCGTCTGGGCGATGCCCAGAACGTCCTTGCCCGCCAGCACGTGCGGGATCGCGCCCGCCTGGATGGGGGTGGGCTCGCGATAGCCGGCGGCCTCAACCGCCGCGAGAACTTTCTCGCTCAGTCCGAGAGATTCGAAGCTCATGTAACCGTAAGTTTAGGCGGCGTGCGATCGCGACGATCTGCCGGACCGAATACGCCTGACGGCCGCCGCGAGGCGTCCGTTCACCGCAGCGGAAAATAAGTCCAACCGGTGCGAAGTCAATGTCTTTCGGGTGACAGCGAGCGGAAATGACGTTTCCATCGGCCGCTTTTGCCTGCACCGCCGCCGGGAGCGACACCCTGTGCGACCCGAATGCGGCAGTTGTCCCGGTCCACGCCGCATCGGCCGAGACCGCCCGATCTGCCAGCCGTCTAGCCGATTCCTGAGCCGGGGGAAGCCGATGGCGGCCGGCCACCGCCGCGCGCCGGGCCCGGACGCCGACCGGAACCGGCGGGACATAAACCTTCCGACAAACCTGTCGCAACCGGTCAATATTGGCTTATTCCATTTTCGGTGGATGTGCATACTTTGCCGGTTCAGATGGCGTCCGTTTCTCGGGCGGCGGGGCGGGAGTGGATTGCGTGCGTCTGTCGACCGGATGGCTGGGGGTCTTGGCTGCGGGGCTGATCGCCGGGGGGGCCGCGGCACAGCCGGGCACGCCGACCTCGACGCGAACCGACACCCTCAGCATCGGAACCGGCACCGTCTCCGGGGTCTACCTGCCTGCCGGCGGCGCCATCTGCACGATGGTGAACCGTTCCCGCAAGTCCACCGGCGTGCACTGCGTGGTGGCGCCGACCGAGGGGTCCGTCGCCAACCTCGAGGCGTTGCGCGACGGCCACGTCGATTTCGCCATCGCCCAGTCCGACGTTGTCGCCGACGCCGCCCTCGGGCGTGACCGCTTCGCCGCCGCCGGGACGAACACGGCGCTCAGGGCGGTGTTCGCGCTGCACTCCGAGACGCTGAGCGTGGTGGTGGCCGAGAACAGCGACATTGACGACTTCGACGGCCTGAAGGGCAAGCGCGTCGCCATCGGGCCGCCGGGGTCGGGCCAGCGCGTCCTCCTCGACCTCCTGCTCGCCGCCCGCGGCTGGACGCTGAACGACTTCGCGGCCGTCCTCGAGGTGGCCCCGACCGAGGAGGCCGAGGCCCTCTGCGACGGCCGCGTCGACGCCGCGATCTACATGGCGGGCAACCCGACCGGCCTCCTGCAGGAGGCGACGACGAGCTGCGACACCGACGTCGTGCCGATCCCGGCCGACCTCGTCGCCAAGGTCGTGCGAGACAACCCCGCCCTGCGGCCGGCGGTCGTTCCCGGCGGTCTCTATCGCGACACGCCGGAGGACGTGCCGACGATCGGCACCGTGGCGCTGCTGGTCACCGCGGCGGACGAGACGGCCGACCACGTCTACCTGCTGGTGCGGGCGGTGTTCGAGAACCTCGCCATCGTCAACTCGCTGCACCCGGCACTGTTCGACCTGAAGCCGAAGGACATGGTGCAGCAGCCGTTCCCGGTGCCGCTGCACGAGGGCGCGCTGCGCTACTACCGCGAGCGCGGCTGGCGCTAGCCTGTCCTCGCCGACCCGCCGTCTGTCTCAGGGCCTCGCCGCCGGCCCGCCGCGCCGGCCCGTGCGGGCGAGGCCCCACGCGCCGGCGAGGGCGAGCGCCTGCAGCAGGGCGGCGGCAAGGAGGAGCGCGCGGAACGCGTCGGCGCGCTCCAAACTCTGCGCCATCAGTTCGTCGATCAGGACTCCGGTCAGCCACTGCTGCAGGAAGGCGTAGGCGAAGACGAGGAAGTTGAGCGCGGCGTTGGCGCGGCCGGCAAGGTGGCTCGGGAAGGCCTGGGTGACGGCGGCGTAGGAGAGCGAGCCGGTGGTGGCGAGGAAGCTGAACACCGGCCACAGCCACACCGCCGGTCCGACCGGCAGCACGGCGATGAGAGCGACGAGGACGGTGAACGCCGTCATCCCGGCCGCGGCGACGGTCGCGATCGGCACGCCGCGGCGGCCGACGCTGTCGGCGATCTTGCCGGAGGCGAGATAGCCCGCGACCATCGCCACCGCCATCGTTGACAGCCAGGCGGCGGCGAGCGGCGGTGCGTGGCCGGCGACGTCGCGCAGCCACGGGCCCACCCACAGCGTGCCGAAGCCGAGGAAGGTGCCCTGGCAGGCGATCGAGCCGAGCCCGAGGCACCAGAAGCGGCGGCTCGCGAAGATCGCCCGATAGCCGCCGTCGGCTGAAGTCGCGGCGCTGGGGGCCGCCGTCTCGTGGTCGCGGGGGACGGCGAACCAGATCAAGGCGGCCGCCGCCAGCGTCAGCACAGCGAGCGCCGCGAACAGCGCCCGCCAGCCGAAGGCGTCGAGGATCAGTTCCGACGGCGCCCCGGCGGCGAACGCCCCGAGCCCGCCGGAGGCGAGGTGCAGGCCGTTGACGAGCGCCAGCCGCTCGCGGGGCACCCAAAGGCTGTAGGCCTTGAAGGGCGCCATCAGGCAGGCGGACACGCCGAGCCCGATCAGGGCGCGGCCGATGGCCAGTTGCACGAACCCGTCGGCGACCACGAACAGCGCGGCGCCGATCGCCGCGACCACCAGCAACCCCGCCTCGATGCGGCGGGGCCCGAAGCGGTCGAGCGCTGTGCCGAGCGGCAGCTGCACCGCGCCGAAGGCGAGGAAATAGAGCGCCGTCAGCAGCCCCAGTTCGGCGGCGGCGAGGTCGAAGCTCTCCGCCAGTGGGCGTGCCGCGACCGCATTGACCAGCCGGTAGGCGAGGCTGAGGAAATAGCCGAGCGCAAACGGCAGGAAGATGCGCAGGATCAACCGGGCCACGGTGGTCAGCTCCGGCGCGCCAGTGCCGTCCGTAGACGGTCGATCGGCGCGGTCGCGGTCATCAGTCCGCCGATGACGAGCACCGAGCCCGCGAGCACCGCCATGCCGGGATCCTCGCCGAGGAAGACCACCGCCATCGCCACCCCGGAGACCGGCATCAGGTACATCATCATGCCCGTCACGGCGGGCCCGGCGAGGCGGACGCTCGCCTGGTAGCCGAGAAAGGCCGCGACCGAGGCGAGGACGACCAGTCCGCCGATCGAGAGCCACTGGGTGCTGCTCGCCGGGAAGGTGCCCGTCGAGACCGTCTCCAACACCATTAGCGGGGCAAGAAGAGCGGCGCCGGCCGTGGCGACGGTGACGAACAAGGCGAGGGCGGGCAGGCCGGCGAGTCCGGGGCGCCGCAGGATCACCGTGTAGACGGCCCACGACACGGCGCAGCCGAGGGTCAGCAGGTCGCCGAGGCTGAACTGCAGTCCGACCAGCCTGTCGAGCGAGCCGCGTGAGACCAGCACCACCACCCCGACGAGCGCCAGCACGATGCCGGCGGCCTCGCGGCGGCGGATCGGCCGGCCGCGCAGCACCCGCTCGAGCGCCAGGATGGCGAGCGGCGAGGTCGTGTAGATGAGCGTGGCATTCGTCGCCGTCGTCGTCTGCAGTGCCGTGTAGAGGCCGCCGCCGCAGATCAGCATGCCGAGGGCGCCGAGCCCGACCAGCCACGGCCATTCGGCCGCGAGCGTCGCCGAATGGCGGCGCAAGGCGGGGGCGGCGAGTGGCAGCAGCACCGCGGCGGCGAGTGCCCAGCGCAGGAACGCCAGCGTCCACGGGCCCGTGCTCTCCACGGCGGCACGCCCGATGACGGGGTTCGTCGAGAACAGCACCGGGGTGAGCACCAGGATGGCGACAGCGGCGGCGCCGCCGGAACGCGGGGACAGAGACACGGCAAACCGATCGGCTGGGCGCGGCGCGGGGCGCGGCGACGGCCGCCGCCCGGGGGTGAAGCGGCAGGGGCCGGGGTTAGCGCGACCGCCGCGACCATGCAAGCGTCGCCGGCAGCGCCGTGCGGCAGCGGTGGCCGGCATGCGGCCGCGCGCTCCGGGTGCCACACTGCCGCCTCTGTGCGGTCGACACCGGACGCCGTTCCGTGCCCTGATGATCACGGATCACGATCGACCAGCCTGGGGGACGAGCTTGGATACGGCGGACCGACCGGCGGCAGCCACCATTTCCGACGGTGCGTTCTATCTCGTCGCCGGCGTCTGCGGGCTGGCGGTGGGCGTGGTGGGAGCGGCGTTCCACCTCAGCGTCGATTTCCTGCTCGGCTGGCCGGCGTGGCTGGTGGCGCGCATCGGTGACGGGCCGCTCGCCATCGCCTGCGGGGCCGTCATCGCGGCACTCGCCGTCCTCGCCGCCTTCGCGCTGACACGCCGCTTCGCACCGGAGGCCGCCGGCAGCGGCGTGCAGGAGATTGAAGGCGCCATGGAGGGCCTGCGCGAGGTGCGCTGGTGGCGCGTGCTGCCGGTGAAGTTCGTCGGCGGCGTGCTGGCGCTGTCGTCGGGACTGGTGGCGGGCCGCGAGGGGCCGACCATCCACATGGGCGCCTCGATCATGCAGGCGGCCTCGGACTGGCTGAAGCTCGGGCGCACCGACGTGCGCGGCATGCTCGCCGCCGGTGCCGCCGCTGGTCTCGCCGCGGCCTTCAACGCGCCGCTCGCGGCGATCCTGTTCGTCGTCGAGGAGACGCGCAAGCAGTTCCCCTACACCTTCCGCTCCTACACCGCCGTCATCATCGCCTCCGCCGCGAGCGCGCTCGCGACAGAACTCGTCGGTGGCACCGCCCCGGACCTGCAGATCGCGACCGACGCGATGCCGCTCGCCCTGCTACCGGCGTTCGCCCTGCTCGGCGTGCTGCTCGGCGCCCTCGGCGTCGTCTTCAACCGCTGCCTCGTCTTCTCGCTC
>CALRZT010000076.1:0-15602 GCA_943372725.1 Pseudoxanthobacter soli DSM 19599 | reverse complement strand
GGATCTGCTCGGCGCTGGGCGCCCCGCCGCCCGACGGCTTCAACTACGAGCTCTTCCTCGACGAGAACGGCGAGAAGATCTCGAAGTCGAAGGGCAACGGGCTGACCATCGACGACTGGCTGGCCTATGCCTCGCCGGAGAGCCTGTCGCTGTTCATGTTCCAGAAGCCGCGGTCGGGCAAGAAGCTGTTCTTCGACGTCATCCCGCGCAACGTCGACGACTACTACACCTTCCTCGCCAAGTACCACGGCGAGAGCCCGGCACAGCGTCTCGAGAACCCGGTCTGGCACATCCACACCGGGGCCCCGCCGACGCTCGACCTGCCGGTGTCGTTCGCGTTGCTGCTGAACCTCGCCAGCGCCTCGAACGCCGACGACCGCGCCGTGCTGTGGGGCTTCCTGAAGCGCCAGGACGCCGGCCTGTCGCCGGAAAACCACCCCGAGCTCGACCGCCTGGTCGGCTATGCCATCCGCTTCTTCCACGACCGCGTCGCGCCGACGAAGCGCTTCCGCGTGCCGGACGAGACGGAGCGGCAGGCGCTCGCAGAGCTCGACGCGGCGCTCGCCGCCTTGCCGCCGGGCGCCGACGCGGAGGCGATCCAGGCGGCCGTCTACGAGGTCGGCCGCGCTGTCTTCCCGGATACGGCGAAGCCCGGGCCGGATGGACGGCCGGGCGTCTCGCTCGCCTGGTTTGCGACGCTCTACCAGCTGCTGCTCGGCCAGGAGCGCGGACCGCGCTTCGGCTCGTTCGCAGCGATCTACGGCGTGCCAGAGACGCGCGCCCTGATCGCCACGGCGCTCGCCCGCACCGAGGGCTGAGCGGGTCGCCCGACCGGCGGACGGCGTCCGGCCTACTGGCCGGGCGTCGCCTCGGCGGGATCGTCGGCGGGGACGGCGTCTTCGGGCGAGGCAACGTCCGCCGCCGAGCCGTCGAGCGCGGCGTCGTCGTCGGGATCGTCCAGCCCCTTCGGCTCGGTCTGCCAGAGGCCGCGGTTCTCGTCGCGCGCCGTTTCGCCGAGGGCGGCGAGCGCCGGGGCGGCGGCGTCCGCCGGCGCCGCCCAGCCGTTCTCTACCAGCCAGGTGGCGATGTCGGTGCGCCCGACGCGGCAGCGCACGATGCTCGTCCCGTCGGCGGCGAGGCTCGCCTCGCCGAGCGGCAGGCATTCCACCGCGCGGTGGCGGACGAGGCGGCGGAGCGCCGTCCGCGCCCGCGTGCCGCAGGACCAGCGATTGCCGGCCGCGTCGCCACACTCGGCGTCGGCCGACGGCACGTCGACGTCGGCGAGACGCAGCGTGCGGTCGCCGGCGACGAGGGTGCCGGCGTCGGCGACGACGACGCGGAAGAAGCGGCGCGGCTCGACCGGCGCCGGCTCGGGGATCACCGGCACCACCTCCGGCGCCTTCTGCAGCCGCACGATCGGGCCCACGCGGACGGGTGCTGCACCGCTGACGACGCCGCCGCCGACGTCGCGCGCCGGCGCCAGCTGGTCCTCGACGGCGATATAGCCCTCCGGTGCCTCGAGCGCCGGAGGCGTGCCAGGGGCGGCGAGGGTCCGCGAGGGGGCGTTTGTCGGCGGCGTCGACGATCCGGCCGGCGCCAAACCGGGATCGACCGGCACCAGCACACGCGGCGTGCTCGTGGAGGGCGGCGCGACTGCCGGTGTGCCGGTTGCAGGCGCCCCGGCCGCCGGCGGCGTCGGCGGGGCGCCTGGCGCGCCGGGCCCCATCTGCACGATGGTCTCGCCCCCCGGCGGCGGCGCGTCGCCAAGGAAGTAGTAGCCGGCGGCGGCGAGGATGGCGACGCCTGCGACGATCGTCGCGAGGATCTCGATCAGACCCCGCATCACACCGGCCCCGGCCCGGGCGCCGTCACTGGCTCGCCCAGAGGATGCGGGCCATCCAGTCCACCTGGCGCATCGGTACGGAGCGCGGCGGGTGCTCGGGGTTGAAGGAGTGCAGTTCGACCGCCTTCAGCGTCTGGCGGTGCAGGATCTTCACCATCACCTCGCCGTCGGTGGTGCGCACGACGACGCGGTCGTCGCGGCGGACGGCGGCCGTGCGCGAGACGATCAGCACGTCGCCGTCGCGGTAGGCCGGCAGCATCGACTCGCCGCTGACTTCGAGCGCGAAGATCATTTCGCCATCGCCGCTCGGGAAGGCGATGGCGTCCCAGCCGGTGCCGACCGGGAAGCCGCCCTCATCGAAGAAGCCGCCGGCGCCCGCCTGGGCAAGGCCGAGCAGCGGCACCGCCGGGCGCTGCACCGGCAGGGCGTCCTGGGAAGGGCGGCCGAGGGAGAAGAAGCTGGCGAGGTCCTCGCTGGTGGCGTCGAGCACCTTGGCGATCGATTCGGTGGAGGGCCAGCGAGGGCGGCCGTCGCCGCCGACGCGCTTCGAGCGGTTGAAGGTCGTCGGGTCCAGACCGGCGCGCTTGGCGAGCCCGGAGGGCGACATGCCGTGGCGGACGGCGAGCGCGTCGATCGCCGACCAGACCCGGTCGTGGGTGAGCATCGGCTGGCCGAGCATCGGCGTGTCTCCGGCCGTCGCGGGCGGGCGCCTTGGCGCGTGGCGACGGCTCGAGCCTCACAATGCGAGGAATTTATGCCTCACGCCTTTTCAGTTAATGCCCCCGGCGCCACTTGTCCAGCGATCCGGCTCGATCCGCCGGCGGATCGCTTGTCGCCGGCCGCCGGCGCCGATAGGACGGGCGCACCAGATCAGGACCCTGCGATGACCGACACTCCGCCGTCCACCGTCTACAAGATCGTGCCGGCAGGACTGTGGGCAGAGGCCGAGGCGGCCGGCCGCTTCGACGGCGCGCCGGTGGACCTTGCCGACGGCTTCATCCACTTCTCCACCGCGGCACAGGTCGCCGAGACCGCCGCCCGCCATTTCGCCGGCCAGGCCGACCTGCTCCTCGTCTCGGTCGACGCTGCGGCGCTGGGGGCGGCGCTGGTCTACGAGCCCTCCCGCGGCGGCGCTCTGTTCCCGCACCTCTACGCGCCGCTGGGGCTCACCGCCGTCACCGCCGTACGGCCGCTGCCGATCGGGAGCGACGGGCGACACATTTTCCCCGATGACGTCGTCGCGGCAGCCGGAGACGGCGCATGATCGGCCTCGGCTACAGGCTGGCGCGGCCGGCGCTGTTCTCGCTGACGGAGCCGGAGGGGGCGCACCGGATGACACTGCGCGCGCTCGCGAGCGGCCTCGTGCCGCCCTGCGGTGTGCCGGCCGACCCGCGGCTGTCGGTCGACGCCTTCGGGCTGCGCTTTCCCAATCCGCTCGGCATGGCCGCCGGCTTCGACAAGGACGCCGAGGTGCCGGACGCGCTCTTGCGCCTCGGCTTCGGCTTCACCGAGGTCGGCACGCTGACGCCGAAGGCGCAGGAGGGCAACCCGAAGCCGCGGGTGTTCCGGCTGGCCGACGACCACGCGCTGATCAACCGCCTCGGCTTCAACAACGGCGGCCACGCCGGCCGCGCCCGCCTGGTCGCCCGTCAGGGGCGCGGCGGCATCGTCGGCGTCAACGTCGGTGCCAACAAGGACAGCGCCGACCGCATCGCCGACTATGTCGCCGGCATCGAGCGCTTCGCCGACCTCGCCTCCTACTTCACCATCAACGTGTCGTCGCCGAACACGCCGGGCCTACGCGGCCTGCAGGAGCGCGGCGCGCTGGAGGACCTGCTCGCCCGCGTCGCCACCGCCCGCGACGCCGCGGCCGCGCGCCACGGCCGCCGTGTGCCGCTGCTTCTCAAGGTGGCGCCCGACCTCGACGACGCCGCCGTCGACGACATCGTCGCGGTGGTGGAGGCGAGCGCCCTCGACGGGCTGATCGTCTCCAACACGACGCTGGCGCGGCCGCCGAAGCTCGCCTCGAGCGGCGCCCGTGAGGCAGGCGGGCTGTCGGGACGGCCGTTGTTCCGCCGCTCCACCGTCATGCTCGCCCGCTTCCGGCTGAAGCTCGGCGACCGCATGCCGCTCGTCGGGGTCGGCGGGGTCGATTCGGGACCGGCGGCCTTCGCCAAGATCCTCGCCGGGGCGAGCCTCGTGCAGCTCTATACCGGCCTCGTCTACGAGGGGCCGGCGCTCGTCGGCGACATCCTGCGCCATCTCGGCCGCGAGCTCGACCGCCGGCGGCTGCCGTCGATCACGGCCGCCGTCGGTCTCGAGGCCGAGGCGTGGGCCGGGATCGACCCGGAGAGCTGAGCCTGGACCGGCCTCAGCCGATCTCGCGCACCAGCGGCAGCACCTGGCCGAGATGCTCGACCTCGCGGAAGCGCGGCGAATCGACCGGCGCCTCGGCGTGCTCCAGCACCCAGGTGAGCGCGTGCGGGACGAAGACGCCCCATCCACCCGCCTCGATCGCCGGCACGACGTCGGACTTCAGCGAGTTGCCCACCATCATTGCCCGCTCGGCGCCGTCGCCGTGGCGGGCGAAGACGCGGGCATAGGTCGCGGCCGTCTTGTCGCTGACGATCTCCACCGCGTCGAACAACTCGCCGAGGCCCGACTGGGCGAGCTTGCGCTCCTGGTCGAAGAGGTCGCCCTTGGTGACAAGCACCAGCCGGTAGTCGCCGGCGAGCGCCTGAAGCGTCTCAGTGACGTGCGGCAAAGTCTCGATCGGGTGGCGCAGCATCTCCCGGCCGGCGGCGAGGATCTCGCCGATGACGGCCGCCGGCACGCGCCCCTCGGTCACCTCGATCGCGGTCTCGATCATCGACAGGGTGAAGCCCTTGATGCCGAAGCCGTAGTGGCCGACGTTGCGGCGCTCGGCGGCGATGAGGCGCTCCGTCAGGTGGTCACGCTCGGCGTGCTCGGCCAAAAGGGCGGCGAAGCGATCCTCCGTCAGGCGGAAGAACTGCTCGTTCTGCCAGAGCGTGTCGTCGGCATCGAAGCCGATGGTGGTGAGGGTGCGGGTCATGACGTCAATCCGTAACCTGATCACTTGCCGGCGCCCAAGCGCCTCCCACCCAATCGATGTCGTAGGGCGCTAGATTGGCTCGAAGGTCAGCTTCGGTTTCGCACCAAGTGTCGAATCCCTGCCTCTCGGGTCCGATGAGGTATAGATAGAAGCCTCCGGTGTCCGCCCGGTCGTCGTCGATCTCAGCGCGCCAGCCCGCGTACTTCCCGCTTCTGAGAACGCCTCGCCGAACGATCAATTGCACCTCCCTCGACACCGAAGCCCACGCTTAAGGCAGACATGCCGTAGAGGAGGGCGTCTCAAGGCGCGGGACTCGGAACCAAGCCAAGAGCGTATGGCTGAGGAGCGCCGGGGCCACAACGGCCATGGTTCTTGACGCCTCCGGGCGCGGTGCCTATAGAAGCGCGACTTCCGACCAAGGATCTGGCGACGTCAGGGCGCCGGCCGCTCGTTGCGGACGGCACGACACCCCGAATTGACCCTCGCCGAAGTGACAAGAAGGTTGAGACCGATGGCCCGGCGCTGCGAACTGACCGGCAAGGCCGTGTTGACCGGCAACAATGTCAGCCACGCGAACAACAAGACGCGTCGGCGCTATCTGCCGAATCTCGTCAACGTGACGCTGATCTCCGACGCGCTCGGCGAGAAGGTGCGGCTGCGCATCAGCGCCTACGCGCTGCGCTCTGTCGAGCACCGTGGCGGCCTCGACGCTTTCCTCGCCAAGGCGAAGGACAGCGAGCTTGGCCCGCGCGCGCTGCTCGTCAAGAAGCAGATCGCCCGCAAGGCGCTGGCGGCCTGAGCCAGCGCGGCCGGACGGTGGCCCAGCGTCCCGTCACGTCTGACATCCGGCCCGGCGCGGCGATCGCCGCCGTCGCCGCCATGGTGGCGGTGGTGGTGGCCTCGAACGTGCTCGTCCAGTACCCCGTCGACGGCACACTCGGCCCGCTGGCGCTGGCCGACCTGCTCACCTGGGGCGCCTTCACCTATCCCGTCGCCTTCCTCGTCACCGACCTGACGAACCGCTGGCTCGGGCCGACCGTCGCCCGCCGCGTCGTCTATGTCGGCTTCGCCGTGGCGGTGGCGCTGTCGATCTACCTGGCGACGCCGCGGATCGCGGTCGCCTCTGGCACCGCCTTCCTGGTGGCGCAACTCCTCGACATCTCCGTCTTCAACACGCTGCGCCGCGCTGCCTGGTGGCAGGCGCCGCTGATCGCATCCGTGCTCGGCTCGCTCGTCGACACGGCGATCTTCTTCGGCACCGCCTTCGGCCCCTTCGGCATCATCATCGGCCCGGACGATCCCTTCGCGGTGGAATTCGCGCCGCTGTTCGGCGTGCTGGCCACCGAGCTGCCGCGCTGGGTCTCCTGGGCGCTCGGCGACCTCGCGGTGAAGCTCGCCGCGGCCGTGCTGCTGCTGGCGCCCTACCGGGCCGCGATGGCGCTCGTCTTCGCGCCGCCCTACGAGCCCACGCGCGCCTGACGCACCGCCCTCGGACGGCGGCCTGCTACTCCACCAGCCGGAAGCGCAGGAGCAGCGTCCGCTGCAGGAACGAGCGGTTGTCGTCGGAGACGAGGGTGATCACCGTGCCGGCGGCGTCGGTGTCGACCGCCATCCCCTCCATGTTGTCGATCTGCTGGGCGAACCCCGCCTCGATCAGCACCTCACCGTCGAGCACCGCGTCGGCCGCGATGGTGTCGGCGGCGACGCGGCGGATGCGCATGCCGATGCCGTCGCCGAAGCCGAATCGCCGCTCGAGCACGAGCAGGTCGCCGTCCGGCAGGAAGGCGGCATCCGTCAGAGCGTAGTTGCCGGTGCCGGCGAGCGCGATCGATTGCCACCGGCCGCCGTGGATCAGTCCACCCGGGATGGTCTCCCCCTCGGCCGCCGGTCCCTCTGCAAAGACGAGCACCGCCCCCGCCAACGGCTGGCCGGCCGGCACGACGGCGAGTGCCTCGCCGCGGCTGTTGCGCCCCGCCCGCGCCAGCGCCGGCGGATAGGCGGTGATGCGGGGGGTGCTGTCGAAAGGCGGCGCGTCCCCGTAGACGGCGATGTGGCCCGGCGTCTCGAAGGAGACGAGCACCTCGCGGCCGCTGTCGGGGCGCGTCCTGACCGCGACCGCCTCAGCGTCGCCCGGCCGCTTGCCGCGGATCGGCTGTCCGTCCGGCCCGGCGAGGCGGCCGACGCGGGCGTCCGTCAGCGCCACCGGCGCGCCGCCGTCGTTGAGGGCGACCGTCGCCGTGATCCAGTCGCCATAGTCGGTGACGGCCAACAGCCACCGGCCGCCGTCCTCGGTGACGACGCCCGACAGCCCGCCAAGGCGGGCGTCCGCCGAGGTCAGCGACACGCCGCCGAGCCATTCCAGCGCGCCGAAGCGGGTGACCTCGGGCTGCGACGGGTCGAAGGCGGCGATCGGCGCGGTGCGCAGGACGATCGGCTCGTCGGCCACCGCCGCCGCGGCGACGAGTGCGACGGCGAGGGCCGCCGTCGCGGTTCGCAGCACCCGGATCAGCCGCCGTGCGCCTTGCGGCGGGCGCCGAGCAGGCGCAGGCGCAACGCGTTGAGCTTGATGAAGCCCGCGGCGTCCTTCTGGTCGTAGGCGCCGGCGTCGTCCTCGAAGGTGACGATCTTCGAGGAATAGAGCGAGTAGGGGCTGTCGCGGCCGATGACGATGACGTTGCCCTTGTAGAGCTTCAGCCGCACGGTGCCGGTGACCATCTCCTGGCTCTTGTCGATGGCCGCCTGCAGCATCTCGCGCTCCGGCGAGAACCAGAAGCCGTAGTAGATGAGCTCCGCATAGCGGGGCATCATCTCGTCCTTCAGGTGGGCGGCGCCGCGGTCGAGCGTCAGGCTCTCCATCGCCCGGTGGGCGACGTGGAGGATGGTGCCGCCGGGCGTCTCGTAGACGCCGCGCGACTTCATGCCGACGAAGCGGTTCTCGACGAGGTCGAGGCGGCCGATGCCGTTCGCCTTGCCGAGTTCGTTGAGCTTCGTCAGCAGCGTCGCCGGCGACAGCGCCTTGCCGTCGATCGACACCGCGTCGCCCTTCTCGAAACCGATCTCCACGATCGTCGCCTCGTCCGGCGCCTCCTCGGGGGAGAGGGTGCGCTGGAAAACGTAGGGCGGCGGCTCCTCGGCCGGATCCTCGAGCACCTTGCCCTCGGAGGACGAGTGCAGGAGGTTGGCGTCGACGGAGAACGGCGCCTCGCCGCGCTTGTCCTTGGCGATCGGGATCTGGTGCTTCTCGGCGAAGTCGAGCAGGTCGGTGCGCGACTTGAACTCCCAGTCGCGCCACGGCGCGATCACCCGGATCTCCGGCTCCAGCGCGTAGTAGCTGAGCTCGAAGCGGACCTGGTCGTTGCCCTTGCCGGTGGCGCCGTGGCAGACGGCGTCGGCGCCGACCTTTCGGGCGATCTCGATCTGGCGCTGGGCGATCAGCGGCCGGGCGATCGAGGTGCCGAGCAGGTAGACGCCCTCGTAGAGCGCGTTCGCCCGCATCATCGGGAAGACGAAGTCGCGGACGAACTCCTCGCGCAGGTCCTCGACGTGGATGTTCTCCGGCTTCACGCCGAGAAGCTCCGCCTTGCGGCGGGCCGGCTCGAGCTCCTCGCCCTGGCCGAGGTCGGCGGTGAAGGTGACGACCTCGCAGCCGTAGGTCGTCTGCAGCCATTTCAGGATGATCGAGGTGTCGAGCCCGCCCGAATAGGCGAGGACGACCTTCTTGACGTCGCGGCTCACGCGCGGCTCTCCGTGTCGGTCGCGGGGCCACCCCGCGGGCGGCCGCACTCTAGTCGCGCACGGCCGGGACGCAAGCGGAAGGGGGGATGCGTTTGCCGGGGTGGACGTTCTGGGCGCCGTGTCTGCGAGGACATCAAGACCCGGAGCGGAAACGACGTCCGTGATCCGGTCGCGTTGTCGATCATGAGCCGCACAGATATCCTGACATCGACGATGAGGTCGCGACCATGAGCGTCAATGTGAAGTTGCCCCCGGCCCTTGAGGCGTTCGCTCGAGAACGTGTCGAGAGCGGCGAATATGAAAGCGTTTCGGATGTCCTGCTGGATGGCCTGCGAGCGATGGAGCGGCGCCATGCCAACCGTGCCGACTTCACGAAATCTCTGATCGAGGCGGAGGAAGAGGCCGAGCGCGACGGCTGGATTCCGCTCGACGACGTGCTGGCCGAGATGGAAGCCGTCGTGACTGACGTGGAGCGCATGGCGAACCGGCGGTGAAGGCCGCACTCTCGCCCCTGGCGCGGCGCGAACTCCTGGCTGCGGCCCGCTGGATCGCCGGGGACAGCCCGACCGCAGCGCGCCGGCTGATCGCCGCCGTCGACGAGGCGCGGGTCCTGATCGCCGAGCAGCCCGAGATCGGCCGACTCCGCGAGGACCTGACACCGTTACCGATGCGGTTCCTGCTGTTGCGCGGCGTTCCCTACGTGATCGCCTATCGGCCCGACGCGAAGCCCGCGCGCATAGTCCGCGTCATTCATACGAGCCGCGATCTTCCCGCCGCCCTCCGCTCCCCCTGACCCCTTACGGGCACGGGTTCATGTGCCGCCGGTGGATCGCGTCGATCTTCGCCTCGAGCTCCGGCCCGATCGTCACATTGGCCGCGCCGAGGTTGGTCTCGAGCTGTGCCATCGTGGTGGCGCCGACGAGCACCGTCGTCGTGAACGGGCGCGACATCGCGAACGCCAGCGCCATCTGCGACGGGTCGAGACCGGCTTCGGCGGCGAGGTCGCAGTATGCGTCATAGGCCGCGTTGGCGTGCGGGCCCTGGTAGCGCTGCTGCCGGTCGAACAGGGCGACGCGCGAGCCGGCCGGGCGGGCGCCGCCACGGTACTTGCCGGTGAGGAAGCCCTGGGCCAGCGCCGAATAGACGACGAGGCCGACCTTCTCGCGCTCGGCCACCTCGGCGAGCGAACCCTCGAAGGTGCGGTTCACCAGCGAATAGGCGTTCTGGACCGAGACGATGCGCGGCAGCCCGGCGCGGCTTGCCGCGGCGAGCCACGTCATCACGCCCCAGGCGCTCTCGTTGGAGACGCCGATGTGGCGCACCTTGCCGGCCGTCACGAAATCGGCCAGCACCTGGAGCGTCTCTTCGATCGGCACCTCGTCGGCGGCGCGGTCGGTGCTGCGCCAGATCGTCGGGTTGGAGCCGAAGCCCGTGACGTTCCGGTCCGGCCAGTGCATCTGGTAGAGGTCGACATAATCTGTGCCGAGCAGGCGGAGGGAGCGCTCCAGCGCCGCCGTCAGGTTCGCCCGGTCGAGCTTCGCCGGTCCGCCGCGGAACCAGCCCATGCCGGTGCGACCGACCGCCTTGGTGGCGACCAGCACGCGGTCGCGGCCGCCGCGGGCCTTCAGCCACGTGCCGATGATCTCCTCCGTCCGCCCCTGCGTCTCCGGCTTCGGGGGGATCGGGTAGAGCTCGGCGGCGTCAAACAGGTTGACGCCGGCGGCCACCGCCCGGTCCATCTGGGCGTGGCCTTCGGCCTCGGTGTTCTGCTCGCCGAAGGTCATGGTGCCGAGCGACAGCGCGCTGACGCGCACGTCGGTGCCACCGAGAGAGCGGTACTGCATGGGAAATCCGGTCCGGGAGAAAGGCGGGATGAGGCGTATCAGGAGGCGCCGACGCGGTCGAGGAGCTGTTCCACGGCCGGCAGGATGCGCTCGACAATGATGGCGATGCCGGCTTCGTTCGGGTGGATGCCGTCCGGCAGGTTGAGAGCGGGATCAGCCGCGACCCCGTCGAGGAAGAACGGATAGAGCGCCGCGCCGTGGCGCTCGGCGACAGCGGCAAACAGCGCGTCGAAGGCCTGGGCGTAGTCCTCGCCGAGATTGCGGGGCGCGATCATGCCGGCGACCAGCACCGGCAGGCCGCGCTCCCTCAGGCGGCCGACGATCTTGTCGAGGTTCTCGGCTGTCCGCGCCGGATCGATGCCGCGCAACATGTCGTTGCCGCCGAGCTCGACGATCACCGCCTGGGCGTCTGCCCCGACCGACCAGTCGAGCCGCGAAAGGCCACCGGCGGTGGTGTCGCCCGACACGCCGGCGTCGATCACCGTGACGTCGCGGCCGCGCTTCTTCAGCGCCGCCTCGAGCCGCGTCGGGAAGCCGGCGCCCGGCGGCAGGCCGTAGCCGGCGGTGAGGCTGTCGCCGAGCACGACGAGGCGGACCGGCTCCGCGGCGGCGGGTGTGACGACGGCGGTGACGGCCAGGGCGAACAGCACCGAGGCGAGGGTGGCAAGGCGTCTCATGCTCGCTCCAACTCTGCCCCGACGACCAAAGGCGAAGCCCGACGGACTGGAAGCCGCCACGCTAGAGCCCATATCACCGGGGCGGTATGTAGGCCACTGCAGCGCCGCCGGCGACCTCCCCGCCGCCGAAGGCCCGATTTTCCTGCCTCTGGAGACGATCCCGACGATGACGCGCGACGCTCACCGCCCGGCGGTCGAACTCGAAGGCCTGCACTTGTCCCTCGGCAGCGGCGCCGCCCGCGTCGACGTCCTCAAGGGCGTCGACCTGACGATCGAGCGCGGCACGTCGGTCGGCATCGTCGGACCGTCCGGCTCCGGCAAGTCCACGTTGCTGATGGTGATGGCGGGGCTGGAGCGTCCCGACCGCGGCCGCGTCGTCGTCGCCGGCGAGGACTTCGGCACGCTCTCCGAAGACGGCCTCGCCCGCGTGCGCGGCCGCTCGATCGGCATCGTCTTCCAGTCCTTCCACCTCATTCCGACGATGACGGCGCTCGAGAACGTCGCCGTGCCGCTGGAGCTCGCCGGCCGCGCCGACGCCTTCCAGGTCGCCACCGCCGAACTTTCCGCTGTTGGCCTGTCGCATCGCCTCGACCATCTACCGAGCGAGATGTCCGGCGGCGAACAGCAGCGCGTCGCCATCGCCCGCGCGCTCGCGCCCGCCCCGGCGCTGCTGCTCGCCGACGAGCCGACCGGCAACCTCGACGCCGCCACCGGCGGCGCCATCGTCGATCTCCTCTTCCGCATGCAGGCGGCGCGCGGCACCACTCTCGTGCTCGTGACCCACGACAGCGCGCTCGCGGCCCGTTGCGGGCGCACGGTGCGCGTCAACTCCGGCGTCATCGCCGACGCCGGCCTCGCGGTCCCGGCGTGATCGCGGCGGAGAGCCCCCGATGACCGTCGTCCCCTCCGAGGCGGCCCCGACCGCCGGCCTCGCCGCCGGAGACGGGCCGCTTGCCCGCCTTGGCCTCGCGACGCGGCTCGCACTGCGCGAGCTCCGCGGCGGCCTCGCCGGCTTCCGCATCTTCATCGCCTGCATCGCGCTCGGCGTCGCCACCATCGGCGGGGTCGGCTCGCTCGCCCGGGCGCTGACCGACGGCATCGCTGCCGAGGGGCGCACCATTCTCGGCGGCGACATCGACGTGTCGCTGATCCACCGCGAGGCGAGCCCCGAGGAGGCCGCCTTCCTGCAGGGCCTCGGCACCCAGTCGACGATCGCGACGCTCCGCGCGATGGCGCGGCTGCCCGACGGCGCCGGCCAGGCTCTGGTCGAGGCGAAGGCGGTCGACGCCGCCTATCCGTTGGTCGGGGCGGTGACGCTCGCCGGCGGCGGGCCGATCGCAGCCGCCATCGTCCCGCAAGGCGACGGCTTCGGCGCCGTCGCCGACCCGGAACTGCTGTCGCGGCTCGGCATCGCCGTCGGCGACACGGTCGAGCTCGGCCGCGCCCGCCTCACCATCACCGACACCATCGAGACCGAGCCGGACCGGCTCTCCGGCGGCATCGACTTCGGCCCCCGGCTGCTCGCCTCCCGCGAGGCGCTCGCCGCCTCCGGCCTCGTCCAGCCGGGCAGCCTGGTGCGCTGGCACACTCGCATCACGCTCGCCGGCGAGGCCTCCGACGAGCGGGTTGCGGCCGTCGTCAAGGAGATCGAGACGGCCTTCCCGAAGGCCGGCTGGCGCGTCCAGGCACGCACCGAGGCGGCCCCGGGCCTGACGCGCAACATCGAGCGCTTCGCGCAGTTCCTGACATTGGTCGGCCTCACGGCTCTGGTCGTCGGCGGCGTCGGCGTGGCGAACGCGGTGGCCTCCTTCGTCGACCGCAAGCGGCCGGTGATCGCGACGCTGCGCACGCTCGGCGCCTCCGGCGACCTCGTGGTGATGATCCACCTCATCGAGGTGATGGCGATCGCCGGCATCGGCATCGCCATCGGCGTCGTCGTCGGCGCGGTCATCCCGCCGATCGCCGGAGCGCTGCTCGCCGGCATCCTGCCGATCCCCGCCCTGAACGGCATCTTTCCGGCACAGCTCGCCCTCGCCGTCGTCTACGGCGTGCTGACCGCGCTCGCCTTCTCGCTATGGCCGCTCGGCCGCGCCCACGACGTGCCGCCGACGACGCTCTACCGCGACCGCGCCGGTGCCGCCGCGACGCGGCCGCGCCGGCGCTACATGATCGCGACCGCGGTCGCCGCGCTGGCGCTCGCGGGAATCGCCGTGCTGCTCGCCGGCGACCGCATCGTCGCGGCCGCCTTCGTCGGCGGATCGGCGGCCGCCTTCGCGCTCCTGCGCCTGGTCGCTGCCGGCGTGATGGCGCTCGCCCGCCGAGTGCCGCGCAAGGGCGCGCCGGAGTTGCGCCTCGCCGTCGCCGCCATCCACCGCCCGGGCGCCCTGACGCCGACGGTGGTGCTGTCGCTCGGGCTCGGGCTGACGCTGCTCGTGACGCTCGCCCTGATCGACGGCTCACTGCGCAACGAGCTCACCGGGCGGCTGCCGGACCGGGCCCCGAGCTTCTTCTTCCTCGACATCCAGCACGCCGAGGCGCCGGCTTTCGACGCCTTGCTGGCGAAGGCCGCGCCGGAGGCGACGACGCGGCGCGAGGCGATGCTGCGCGGCCGCTTCGTGGCGCTGAAAGGCATCCCCGCCACCGATTATCCGGCACCGCCTGAGGCCGAGTGGGTGCTGCGCGGCGACCGCGGCATCACCTATTCGCCGACGCTGCCGGGGGGCTCGACGCTGGTGGCGGGAGAATGGTGGCCGGCCGATTATGACGGGCCGCCGCTCGTCTCCTTCGCCGAAGAGCCCGCGCGGGAACTCGGCCTGACGATCGGCGACGAGATCCGCGTCAATGTGCTCGGCCGCGAGATCGAGGCGAAGATCGCCAACCTGCGCACGGTCGACTGGGAGAGCCTCGGCATCAACTTCGTGCTCGTGTTCTCGCCGAACACCTTCGCCGGCGCACCCCACACGCATCTCGCCACCCTGGCGCTGCCGGACGAGGCGACGGGGGCGCGCGAGCAGGAGATCCTCGCCACCGTCACCCAGGCGTTCCCGACCGTCACCGCGATCCGCGTCAAGGATGCGCTCGACGCCGTCAGCGGTCTCGTCGAGGACCTCGCGCTCGCCGTGCGGGCGGCGGCCGGCGTGGCTCTGGCCTCCAGCGTGCTGGTGCTCGCCGGCGCGCTCGCCGCGAGCCACGCCGCCCGTATCCGGGAGGCCGCGATCCTGCAGACGCTCGGGGCGACGCGCGGCCGGCTGGTGACAGCCTTCGCGCTCGAATACCTGCTCCTCGGCCTGTCGACGGCGATCTTCGCCATCGCCGCGGGCAGTGCGGCCGCCTGGGCCGTGCTCACCCTCGTCATGGACATCCCGTTCGCCTTCGACCCGCTGACGGCGGTGGCGGCAGCGGTGGCGGCGCTCGTCGTCACCGTCGGCCTCGGCCTCGTCGGCACCTGGCGCGTCCTCGGCCACAAGCTCGCCCCGGCACTCCGCGACCTCTGAGAGAGGCCTTACCGCCCTCAGGGTTGCGTCGGGCAGGAAACCGCGCGACTTTCAACCGGGGGAAACAGATCGACGGCCGATGCAGCGGGGGAGGCAGCGGTCCGATGTCCACATGCGACACGTCCTTCCTGGATCTCGTCGCAACGCCCGTCGTCTGGCTATCGGAGACGGGCCGAACGGTGATGGGTCTCAACGCAGCGGCGGGCCGCCTGTTCGGTGCCCTTCGGCCGCCGCTTCCGACCGCCCAGCTGTGGGGCGATGCCCTCGACCGGCTCGAGCACGATGTCGCCAGGGACGGTGCGCCGCTCCGCGTCGAGGCGACGGGCGAAACCCCGTCGGGACCGCGACGGCTCGCCCTGTCGGTCGCACCGATCCCCGAACAAGGACACGGCTTCATCGTCTCGGTGGAGGACGTCAGCGCCGACGTGCTCGACGGTCGGGAGCGCGCGGCCTGGCGCCGGACCCTGCTCGACGTGCTGCGCCGGCTGCCGGTCGGCCTCGAGATCTACGACGAGGGCCTGACGGAGCTGTTCTCCAACGACGAGTCGTCCTCCCTGTTCGGCTACACCACCGAAGAGATCAGCGGCCTGGACGACTGGTGGGCCGCCGGCTATCCGGACCCGGCCTACCGGGCACAGGCCCGCCAAGCCTGGTACGACGCGGTGGCGCAGTCCCGCACGTCGCAGTCCGATGTTTCGATGCGCGACTGGTCGGTGACCTGCAAGGACGGCAGCCGCAAGATCGTGCGGTTCCTGTACCGGGCGATCGGCGACCATCACGCCCTGCTCTACTGGGACATCACCGAGCGCCGGCGGCTCGAGGAGGAACTGCGCCGCGCCGCCGAGACCGACCCGCTGACCGGCGTCAGCGACCGCCGCCGGTTCTTCACCGAGGCGGCGGAGACGCTGGCGGCGAGCGCGGCGACCGGCCGGCCGC
>CALRZT010000075.1:0-15669 GCA_943372725.1 Pseudoxanthobacter soli DSM 19599 | reverse complement strand
CGTCGATCAGGCGGACTTCTTGCGGTCGTCGTCGCGGACTTCCTCGAAGTCCGCATCGACGACGTCGTCCTGCTTGGCCTCGCCGCCGGCCGGGCCGGCGCCGGCGTCGCCGCCGTCCTGGCTCGACTGGTACATCGCCTCGCCGATCTTCATCGAGGCCTGCGCCAGGGCGTTGGTCTTCGCCTGGATCGCCTCGACGTCCTCGCCGGCGAGTGCCGTCTTGAGGTCGGCCACCGCCGCCTCGACCACCGACTTGTCGGCCGCCGAGACCTTGGCGCCGTGCTCGGCGAGCGTGCGCTCGGTCGAGTGCACCATCGCCTCGCCGTGGTTGCGGGCCTCGACCAGCGCGCGCCGCTTCTTGTCTTCCTCGGCGTGGGCCTCGGCGTCCTTCACCATCTTCTCGATGTCGGCGTCGTTGAGACCGCCCGAAGCCTGGATGCGGATCTGCTGCTCCTTGCCCGTACCCTTGTCGCGCGCCGAGACGTTGACGATGCCGTTCGCGTCGATGTCGAAGGTGACCTCGACCTGCGGCACGCCGCGCGGCGCCGGCGGGATGCCGACGAGATCGAACTGGCCGAGCATCTTGTTGTCGGCCGCCATCTCGCGCTCGCCCTGGAAGACGCGGATCGTCACGGCGGTCTGGTTGTCCTCGGCGGTCGAGAACACCTGGCCCTTCTTCGTCGGGATCGTCGTATTGCGCTCGATCAGGCGGGTGAACACGCCGCCCAGCGTCTCGATGCCGAGCGACAGCGGCGTCACGTCGAGGAGGAGGACGTCCTTGACCTCACCCTGCAGCACGCCGGCCTGGATCGCCGCGCCGATCGCCACCACCTCGTCGGGGTTGACGCCCTTGTGCGGCTCCTTGCCGAAGAACTGCTTCACGATCTCCTGGATCTTCGGCATGCGCGTCATGCCGCCGACCAGCACCACCTCGTCGATCTGGCCCGCCGACAGCCCGGCGTCCTTGAGGGCCGCCTTGCACGGGCCGATCGTCTTCTGGACGAGATCGTCGACCAGCGCCTCGAACTTGGCGCGGGTCAGCTTCAGCGTCATGTGCTTCGGACCGGTCTGGTCCGCGGTGATGAACGGCAGGTTGATCTCGGTCTGGGTGGCGGAGGAGAGCTCGATCTTCGCCTTCTCGGCGGCTTCCTTCAGGCGCTGCAGGGCGAGCTTGTCGCCGCGCAGGTCGATGCCCTGCTCCTTCTTGAACTCGTCGGCGAGGTAGTTGACGAGGCGCATGTCGAAGTCCTCGCCGCCGAGGAACGTGTCGCCATTCGTCGCCTTCACCTCAAAAACGCCGTCGCCGATCTCCAGCACCGACACGTCGAAGGTGCCGCCGCCGAGGTCGTAGACCGCGATCGTCTTGGACGTGCCGCCCTTGTCGAGACCGTAGGCGAGGGCTGCCGCCGTCGGCTCGTTGATGATGCGCAGCACCTCGAGGCCGGCGATCTTGCCGGCGTCCTTGGTGGCCTGGCGCTGGGCGTCGTTGAAGTAGGCCGGGACCGTGATGACGGCCTGCGTCACCGTCTGGCCGAGATAGGCCTCGGCCGTCTCCTTCATCTTCTGCAGGATGAAGGCGGAAATCTGCGACGGCGAGTACTTCTTGCCGTCCGCCTCGACCCAGGCGTCGCCGTTGTCGGCCTTGACGATCTTGTAGGGAACGAGGTCCTTGTCCTTCGCCACCATGGGGTCTTCGTAGCGGCGGCCGATCAGGCGCTTCACCGCGAAGAAGGTGCGCTCCGGGTTGGTGACACCCTGGCGCTTCGCCGGCTGGCCGACCAGGCGCTCACCATCGTCGGTGAACGCCACCATCGACGGCGTCGTGCGCGCGCCTTCCGAATTCTCGATCACCTTGGCGTTCTTGCCGTCCATGACGGCGACGCAGGAATTCGTGGTGCCGAGGTCGATACCGATGACTTTTGCCATTCTCGTCTCCTTCAGGCAGGCCGGTCGGACCCATACATGGCATCCGAACGCGGGTCCCGGCGAGGCCGGGCCGGCCCCCAACAACAGCGTGGGATTTGGCGCCCGGCGAGCCCGGACGCGACGCTCGACGGGTATATAAGAGGGGGCCCAAACGGCCGCAAGGCGAGGGGCGGGGCCGATTTCGCCGCAATGGCGGGCCAATTCGCCGCGACAGCATCTGAGACCGACCGGAAATGAGCATGCCCTCGTCCGATATGCCCCTCCACCGCCCCGCCCGCATGCGCCGCAACGTCATCCTGCTCGTCGTCGCGGTGGCGGTGCTGGTGGTCGGCTGGTCGGTCTACTGGTGGGTGGTCACCGACCGGGTGGAGACGATGCTGCGCGAGGCGCTGGTGCGGCCGCTGCCGGACGGCACCGTGGTCGTCTGCGACCCCCTCGCCGTCGGCGGCTATCCGTTCCGCTTCGAGGCGCGCTGCGGCTCGACGGCGGCGACCCTGCCCGACGGCGGCACGCTCGCGGCCGGTTCCTTCACCGCGGTGGCGCTGGCCTACGACTGGCGCAAGGCGATCTTCGAGCTCGACGGGCCGCTGTCGGCCAAGCCCGCCGACGGCCCGGCGATCGAGGCCACCTGGACTTCGGCGCGGGCAAGCGGCGCCCGTGACGGCCGCCTCCTCGACAGCGCCGACATCGTGCTGGAGGGGCCCGTCCTCACCGTCGCCGGCCGCGAGGCCGGCCGCGCCGGCCACCTCGAGGCGCACGTCCGGCGGGCGCCGGGCGACGGCGACCAGCCGGCCGGCACCGACGCCGCGCTCTCCGCCACCGCCCTCGCCTCGCCGATGCTGCCGTTGCCGCTCGACGTTTCGGCGGTGGTGCGGATCGGCGACGGCGGCGCGGCGCTCGCCGGCCGCGGGCCGCTGACCGAGGGCATCGGCGAGGACCCGCTGCCGATCTCGGTGCGGGAGCTGTCGCTCGCGAGCGGCGCCGCGAAGCTGCGGGCGGCGGGCGACCTGACGGTCGACGCCGAGGGCCGCCTCGACGGCGCGATGGAGGTGACGATCGCCGACCCGGCGGCGCTCGCCGCGACGCTGCGGCCGTTCCTGCCGGCGGACAGCCAGTTGCCGGCGGCGCTCGCCGGCGCGGTGGCGGCCTTCGGGCGCGATGACGGCGACGGAAGGCGCACGGTGACGGTGACGATCCGCCGGGGCCGCGCCGCGATCGGTCTGATCCCGCTCGGCCGGCTGCCACGGCTGCCGGTGCGCGCCCTCACGCCGTCCTGAACGACCGGACGCCGTGAACTACCAGTAGCCGCGGCCGATGCGCCTTCGCGCCTCGTGGATGGGACGGGCGAACTCGTGGCCGAGCGGCGCGAGGCGGGCCGCCCGCGGCGGCGGCTTCAACGTCACCGACGCCGTGCCGTGTCGGGCCTCCGCGAAGGTGTCGAACAGCGCCTGGTCGACGGCGTTGGCGTCGACCAGCGAGGCCCGCAACTTCGGATCGAGGTCGGCGGCCTTGAGCTCGTCCCAGGCGATCGTCTTCGCCATCTCGGAGCGGTCGTTCTGCCGCACCGCCACGGGCGGGATGCCGAGCACGGGGGCGAGCTCGCCGGTCAACTCGTCGCAGAGGCGGTAGGAGCCGACGAACCAGAAATCCCGGAAGTGCCGGGTGACGAGGGCGAAGGCCTCCTCGCCCGACATCGCGACCAGCCGCGGCCACGGGATCTCGAGGTAGCTCGCGAGCAGGAAGCGGGTGATGCGGTTGCGGGGTTCCGAGCGCACGTGGGTGTCGAAGTCGTAGGTACCCCAGCCCATCGAAACGTACCGCATCATGCGGAAGTTGTAATAGGAGAGCGCGTGGCCGAGCGGGTCGCGGATCAGCGTCGAGCGCAGGATCTCGCGGCCGGCGAAACGCCCCTCCAGCGACTTGCCGATCTGCTGGCTGGAGATGACGCGCACGCGCTGCGGGTCCGTCACCGCGTCGGGGGCATGGCGCGGCAGCACCCAGCGGGCCGGGATCGGCCGCCGCTTCGGCTTGACGAACTCGCCCGGCCGCATGTGCGCCTCGAAGTGGCGCTCCAGCGTCTTGCCGGCGCACTTCGGCACGTGCAGCACAAGATGCAGCGGCGGCACCCCGGCGGCCGTCACGACGCCTTCGCCGCCTTCACCGGCGGCTCGACCGCCGCGGGACCGGCATCGACCGCCGGGCGGCGGCCGAAGTCTGGCGAGGCGGTGTCCTGGCCGGCCTCGATGATGCCGCGGCGGATGGCGCGGGTGCGCGTGAACACCTCGAAGAGTTGCTCGCCATCGCCCCAGCGGATCGCCCGCTGCAGGGCCGCGAGGTCCTCGGAAAAGCGGCCGAGAACCTCCAGCACCGCGTCCTTGTTGTGCAGGAACACATCGCGCCACATCGTCGGGTCGGAGGCGGCGATGCGGGTGAAGTCGCGGAAGCCGCCGGCGGAGAACTTGATCACCTCCGACTGGGTCACCGTCTCGAGGTCGGCGGCGGTGCCGACGATGTTGTAGGCGATCAAATGCGGCAGGTGGCTGGTGATGGCGAGCACCAGGTCGTGGTGGTCCGACGTCATCACCTCGACGTTCGCGCCGCAGCCCTTCCACAGCGCCGCGACCGTCTCGACCGCATCGGCGTCGGCGTCCTCCGGCGGCGTCAGGATGCACCAGCGGTTGTCGAATAGCTCGGCGAAGCCGGCATCGGGGCCGGAGTGCTCGGTGCCGGCGACCGGATGGGCGGGCACCAGCCGGCGCGGGTTCGGCAGCAGCGGCGCCATCTGGCGGATCACCGAGCCCTTCACCGAGCCGACGTCGGAGACGATCGCGGTCGCCGACAACACCGGCGCGATTTCCGATGCAACCGGCCCGCAGGCACCGACGGGCACGCAGGCGATGACGAGATCGGCGCCCGTCGCAGCCCCGGCCGCGGTGGCGTGGTAGCTTGTTCCAAGGCCGAGCGCCTCGGCGCGGGCGAGCGCCGCCGCATCGCGGTCGGCGATGGCGATCTCGGCCGAAAGGCCCGCCCGCGCAATGGCGCGGGCGAGCGAGGAGCCGATCAGGCCGATGCCGACGATGGCGACGCGGCCGAACAGCGGGGCTTGCCGGTCCAGAAGGGCTTGCCGGTCGGCCATCGGGTCTCCGTTCAGCCCTTGACGAAGGCGGCGAGCGCCTCCGCGACGGCGCGGTTGGCCGCTTCCGTGCCGATGGTGATGCGCAGCGCCCCCTTCAGCCCGTAGCCGTCCATGCGGCGCACGACGATGCCGCGGTCCTGCAGGAAGGCGTCGGCATCGGCGGCACGCTTGCCGTCGACGTCGGGGAAGTGGACGAGCAGGAAGTTGCCGACGCTCGGCGTCACGGTGAGGCCGAGGCTGGTGAGCTCCGCCTCGAGCCAGCCGAGCCACATCTCGTTGTGGGCAATCGCCGTCTCGACGTGGGCGGTGTCGTCGATGGCGGCCGCCCCGGCGGCGATCGCCGCCGCACCGAGATTGAACGGCCCACGCACGCGGTTGACCGCGTCGACCACCGCCGCCGGCCCGTACATCCAGCCGATGCGCAGCGCCGCCAGCCCGTGGATCTTCGAGAAGGTCCTGAGCATGACGACGTTGTCCATCGTCGCCGCGAGCTCGAGCCCGGCCGAGTAGTCGTTGCGCCGGACGTACTCGGCATAGGCCGCGTCGATGACGAGGAGCACGTGCGGCGGCAGGCTCTCGGCGAGGCGCTTCACCTCCGCGAACGGCAGGTAGGTGCCGGTCGGGTTGTTCGGGTTCGCCAGGAACACGAGCTTCGTCTTCGGCGTCACGGCGGACAGCAGCGCGTCGACGTCGGCGAGGAAGTCGCGTTCCGGCGCGCTCACCATCCGCCCACCGGCGGCGAGCGTCGAGATCGCGTACATCAGGAAGCCGTACTGGCTCTGCACCGCCTCGTCGCCGGCACCGAGGTAGGCATTGCACAGGAACGAGATCAGCTCGTCGGAGCCGGCGCCGCAGACGATGCGGGCAGGATCCAGCCCGTAGCGCCGGGCGATCGCCTCGCGCAGCTGTGTGTGGGCGCCGTCGGGATAGAGCTCGAGCTTCTCGGCTGCCGCCTTGAAGGCCTCGATCGCCTTGCGGCTGGCGCCGAGCGGCGTCTCGTTGGACGACAGCTTGTGCACGGCCGGCACGGCGCCGGCCTTCGCCTTGCCGGGAACATAGGGGGCGATCTCGAGCACGCTCGGGCGCGGCTGGGGGCGATTGGACGCGGACATCACGTCGACCTCGACTTCAAAAAGGGGACTTCGCCGCGGCTTCAGGGGGTGGCGGTCGACACCAGGGGCGCGGCATAGCCCCCGGCCGCCCGCATATGGGAGCCGAGCGGTGCGGCGGCCGGCGAGCGCCGGCGGGCGACGAGGACGTCGTTGCCGACGGCGGCCATCAGCTCAACGCCGGCGGCTGACAGGGCCACACGGTCGGGAGCGGCGTCGAGGGTGCCGGCGAGGCACTCGATCTCGGTCGGCGCCTCGTCGATCTCGGCGCCAGACAAGACGAGGGCCGGATGCGCGCCCGGCCCTGTGGTGACGAGGAAGGGCAGGCGCGCGATGATCCGGGCGCCGTCGGGGCCGAGCGCGCGCCACCACGCCGTAGAAGGCTCCGCGTCGAGCGGCACCAGCGCGAGGTCGCGCGGCTCGGCGACGACGGCGGCGGCGGCCGCCTCGGCATCGGCCTCGGGCACGAGTTCGATGTCGAAGCCGAACTGGTAGCGGGCGAGGTCGCGCATCGCCCCGTCCGCGGCCGAGAGGCCGGCGACGTGGACGCGGAACGGCGCCTGCAGGTTGGTGAAGGTGCCGATGATCTCGCGCCAGAGGTGCTCGACCGAGGAGATCGGCAGCGAGCCTTCGTGGCGGGCGGCGAGGCGGCGCATGATGTCGGCCTCACGGGCCGGCCGGAAGGCGGAGCCGCCTTGGGCCTTGCCCTTGGCGCGGATCAGCGCGTCGATCACCGTCGAGCGCTCGATCAGAAGCGTGTGGACCTCGGCGTCGATCTCGTCGATGCGCACGCGCAGCGAGGCGAGCGACGGCGCGGTCGCGGTCGGGGCATCGCCGGCGGGGGTGTCGGTCATGGTCGGAAGCGCCCGGACACTCGTGTCGGATCGTCGGTCGGATCGGCTGCGCCGCGATAGGGAACGGCCGGCCCGCGGATCGTTGACGGTGGCGCACCACGCCCCCGCCGCGGGCCATGGTCTTAAGCAGGTCGACCCGCGAAATCAAAGAAAACGTTGACAGTCCCCCGGCCCGCTCCTACCGCGGGACGCGTTGTGGCGGGTGTGTGAAATGGCGACGGCGGGCGGCATGGACGGTGTTGACGACAGCGCGCGGCGGCGGGAAGCCGACGCACCGTCGAGCCCGGTGGCGCGCTTTTCCGCCGACGAGGCGCTGCCGCTCGACGCCGGCGTGTCGATCGGTCCCTGGCAGATCGCCTACCAGTCCTACGGCACCCTCAATGCCGACAAGTCGAACGCCATCCTGCTCTGCCATGCGCTGACAGGCGACCAGCACGCCGCCAACGACAGCCCGATCACCGGAAAGCCCGGCTGGTGGACGACGCTGGTCGGCCCCGGCAAGCCGGTCGATACCGACCGCTTCTTCGTGATCTGCGCCAACGTCCTCGGCGGCTGCATGGGCACGACGGGGCCGGCGACCACCGATCCCGTCACCGGCCTGCCCTACGCCCTCGACCTGCCGCTCGTCACCATCGGCGACATGGTGCGGGCGCAGGCCCGCCTCATCGACCGGCTCGGCATCGAGACGCTGTTTGCCGTCGTCGGCGGCTCGATGGGCGGCATGCAGGTGCTCGACTGGGCCTCGCGCTACCCGGACCGCGTCTTCGCGGCGGTGCCGATCGCCACCGGCGCCCGCCACTCCTCGCAGAACATCGCCTTCCACGAGGTCGGCCGTCAGGCGATCATGGCAGACCCGGACTGGCGCGGCGGGCGCTACATCGCCGAGGGCCTCCGGCCCCGCAAGGGCCTCGCCGTCGCCCGCATGGCCGCCCACATCACCTACATGTCGGAGCAGGCACTGCACCGGAAGTTCGGCCGCAACCTGCAGGACCGCCGGCAGATCTCCTTCGGCTTCGACGCCGACTTCCAGATCGAGAGCTACCTGCGCCACCAGGGCATGAGCTTCGTCGACCGCTTCGACGCCAACTCCTACCTCTACGTGACGCGGGCGATGGACTATTTCGACCTCGCCGCCGACCACGGCGGCGTGCTGGCGAAGGCCTTCGCCGGCTCGCGCACGCGCTTCTGCGTCGTCTCCTTCACCAGCGACTGGCTGTTCCCGACGCGCGAGAGCCGCACGGTGGTGCATGCGCTGAACGCCGCGGCGGCGAACGTTTCCTTCGTCGAGGTGGAGACCGACCGCGGCCACGACGCCTTCCTGCTCGACGAGCCGGAGCTCTTCCGCACCGTCCGCGGCTTCCTCACCGGCGCCGCCAACGCCCGGGGCATCGCCCCGCCGGCGGGGGCTGTGTGAGGACGATCGCCTCCGTCTTCACGGTCTTATGATCGCCGGCGGGCAGCCGGCTGTCGCGTCCCCGCAGCTAAGCTCGAAGCAATGCCGGCCACCTCAGGTGGAAGGCGGCAGGATCTCGCTTCGTCTGTACTGCCTCATTTATTCAACTCTTGGTAGTATAGCCGAAACCTCAGGTTTATGTCCATTCGGGGGAATGGATCATGGCGACCTTCGTCTCTCAATATCTCTACGACTTGAACCTGACCGGGGCCGGATACCGCGCCGGATCGCGGACAGACTTTGAATACGCTGCGACCGGGACATTTTCGAGCGGCCAGACCATCAGCGTCAACGACGGCTCGATGACCTACTACGGGTACTACCAGAACGGCTGGGTGGGCATCTCCAACGGCCACTACTACCTGCTGTCGAATGACCCGGGCCTCGCCAGCCAGATCATCACCATACAGACGGGCGACTTCACCACATGCTTCCTCGCCGGGACGCATCTCTCGACACCCGACGGCCCGCGTCGCGTCGAGGAGCTCAGGATCGGCGAACTCGTGCTCACGGCGGACGGCCGCGCCGCGGCGGTGCACTGGATTGGCGTACAGACCATCGTCTCGGTCTTCGCCGATCCCCTGCGGAGCTTCCCGTCCGCATCGCCGCCGGTGCGCTCGGCGCGGACCTGCCGCGGCGCGACCTCCGCCTCTCGCCCGACCACGCCCTCTTCCTCGACGGCGTGCTGGTGCAGGCCGGTGCGCTGGTGAACGGCACGACCATCCTCCGCGAGAGGGAGATGCCGGACCGCTTCACCTACTTCCACGTCGAGCTCGACGACCACGCCCTGATCCTTGCCGAGGGCGTGCCGGCGGAGACCTTCGTCGACAACGTCACCCGGCGTCGCTTCGACAACTACGCCACCTACGAGGCGCTCTATGGCGACAGCCGCGGGATGATCGCGGAAATGGACCTGCCACGGGTGAAATCCGCCCGCCAGCTTCCGCAGGCACTGCGCCGACGGCTCCACGGCGATTCCGCCGACCAGCGGGCCGCCTAGGATCTGACTCGGCCCGGAGCGTTCACACGGCCGGCGCTTGCGGCGCCGGCCGCAGCGGACTATCGACGCGGACAGGCGCGTCGCCGATCCGTCGCCGCGCCAACGTTGCGCGGAACCTCATGGCCATCGCCCCCCTCCCCGAACGCCGCGTCGATCTCGAGGTCGTCGCCGATCTCGTGCAGCCCGGCGCGCGGGTGCTCGACGTCGGCTGCGGCGACGGCGGTCTTCTGCATCTCCTCGCCGAAAAGCGCGGCGTCGACGGGCGCGGCATCGAGTTGTCGCAGCAGGGCGTCAACGAGTGCGTGGCGCGCGGGCTCTCGGTGATCCAGGGCGACGCCGACACCGACCTCGAGGACTATCCGGACGACAGTTTCGACTACGTCATCCTCAGCCAGACGCTGCAGGCCACGCGCGACCCCAGGCTCGTCATGGCGAACCTGCTGCGCATCGGCCGGCGGGCGATCGTGTCCTTCCCGAATTTCGGCCACTGGCGCATCCGCGCGAGCCTCGTGCTCCGCGGCCGCATGCCGGTGACGCAGAACCTGCCGCACGCCTGGTACGAGACGCCGAACATCCACTTCTGCACGATCCGCGACTTCCTGGCGCTGACCGAGGCGCTCGACGCCAAAGTCGAGCGCGCCGTGGCGCTGAACGGCAACGGCGCCCGCATCCCCTTCAACGCGCCGTGGGAGTTCTGGAACCTGTTCGGCGAACAGGCGGTGTTCCTGCTGCGGCGCTGACGGCGCTTCCCGTCAGCCGCCGCCCAGGACGCCGGCACCCGGTGGCAGCGGCTCGCGGCGCGCCACTGCCGGCACCGGGACCAGCACCGGCACCCGACGGGACTTCCGCTTCGCCGGGATGCCCATCCACATCCGCTTCTCCGCCTCGACCATGAGCACGCCCCCGAAGGCCGGCCAGGCGCGCTTGCCGACGCGCTCCCACGCCCGCGCCGAGCTCATCAGGAAGCGGCGCGGCCAGGGCGGCAGGAACAGCGCCTCGTCCCAGGCGGCCGGCGAGAACAGCGCGTCCGACAATTGCCGGTCGAGCTGGCGGCGGCTGTAGGGGCGGCCCGTGCCGAACGGCGTCGTCTCGGCGCGCGCCCACAGGCCGGAGCGATTCGGCACCACTGCGACGATGCGGCCGCCGGGGGCGAGCACCCGCCAGAGCTCGCGCAACAGCCGCTCCGGGTCCTCGGCGACCTCGAGCGCGTGCACCAGTAGGACGCGGTCGACGGCGGCGTCGGGCAGCGGCAGTTGGTCCTCGGCGGCGAGGCAGACGCGCTGGCGGCCGTCGCCCGGCCACGCCGTCACGCCGGTCGCCGCCGGCGCCACCGCCAGCACGCGCTCCGCCTCCTCCTGGAAGGGCTGCAGATAGGGGCCGGCATAGCCGAGCCCGAGCACGCGCTGGCCGCCGACACGCGGCCACAGCGCCTTCACCCGCGACCCGACGAGCTGGCGGGCGATGCGGCCGAGCGGCGTGTCGTAGAAGGCGATCAGGTCGGAGACGTCGAGGTGCATCGGCGGGTCCGTGGCGCGGCGCGCGCGGCGCACCCCGCAGTCTAGCCCGAGCGTGCGACGGAGAGACACCCCGCGCCGCAACCGGATCGCGATCGAGGGGTCCGGAGGTCGCTTGACCGGGTTTCGCCCGGTGGCTGGGGACGGTGGCGATTTGGGCTGGCGGACCGCCGCCCTCCTCTGCTTCGATGCCGGCGATGCCCGCACACCTCCCCCTCCGATGACCGAGACGATCGCGCTCGCCGCCGCCCGCCGCATCGCGCTGGCGGCGCAGGGGTTCGGCCTGCCACGCCCGGACGTCGCCCTCGACCGGCGGCACCTGAAGCGCGTGCTCGGCCACGTCGGGGTCATCCAGATCGATTCGGTGAGCGTCGTCGCCCGCGCCCACTACATGCCGCTGTTCTCGCGCCTCGGCGCCTATTCGCGGCCGCTGCTGGACGATGCCGCCTGGTCGCGCCGCAAGCTCCTGTTCGAGTACTGGGCGCACGAGGCGTCGCTGCTGCCGATGGAGACGCAGCCGCTGATGCGCTGGCGTATGGCGCGCGCCGAGGCCGGCCACGGCATCTATGGCGGCCTCGCCCGCTTCGGCGCCGAGCGGCGCAGCTTCATCGACACGGTGCTGGCGGCGGTGCGCGACCGCGGGCCGATCGCCGCCTCCGACCTCGACGCCGACGAGGGCGCCGGCGGCAAGGGCGCCGGCGGCTGGTGGGGCTGGAGCGACAGCAAGCGCGCGCTCGAGTGGCTGTTCTGGGCGGGCCTCGTCACCACCGCGACGCGGCGCGGCTTCGAGCGCCTCTACGACCTGCCGGAGCGGGTGCTGCCGGCCACGGTGCTGGCGACGCCGACACCGCCCGAGGCCGACGCCCACCGCGCGCTGCTGTCGATCGCAGCCCGCGCGCTGGGCATCGCCACGGCGAGCGACCTGCGCGACTATTTCCGCCTGTCGCCGGACGACATCAAGCCGCGGCTGCCGGAGCTCGTCGAAGCCGGCGAACTCGTGCCCGTCACCGTCCCCGGCTGGACGCAGACCGCCTACCTCCACGCCGATGCCCGCCGCCCCCGGCGCATCGCCGCCCGCGCGCTGCTGTCGCCGTTCGATCCGCTGATCTGGGAGCGCGGACGGGCCGAGCGGCTGTTCGGCTTCCACTACCGCATCGAGATTTACACGCCGGCCGAGAAGCGCGTGCACGGCTACTACGTGCTGCCCTTCCTGCTCGGCGACCGGCTGGTAGCGCGCGTCGACCTCAAGGCCGACAAGGCGACGGGGCAGTTGCGCGTGCTCGCCGCCTTCGCCGAACCGCACGCCCCCGCGGAGACCGCGATGGAGCTCGCCGCCGAGCTGGCGACGATGGCCGGCTGGCTCGGGCTCGAGGGTGTGGCGGTGGCGGCGAAAGGCGATCTCGCGCCGGCGCTCGCCGCGGCGGTCGCGGCGACTGGTCCGCTCAGCGGACCGGCGGCGGCTCGCTGAGCGCGGCCTTCACGGCGGTGGCGAGTTGCTTCAGCGTGAACGGCTTCGGCAGGAAGCTGAAGCTCTCGTTGTCCGGCAGGTTGCGGGCAAACGCATCCTCGGCATAGCCGGAGACGAAAACGATCTTCAGGTCCGGCCGCGTCTTGCGCAGCTCGCGCAAGAGCGTCGGGCCGTCCATCTCGGGCATGACGACGTCGGAGACGACGAGGTCCACGCGGCCGCCGGTCTCCACCATGATGCGCAGCGCCTCGGCGCCGCTCGCCGCCTGGTGCACGGTGTAGCCGCGCGAGGTCAGCGCCCGGGCGGCGAAGGCGCGCACCGCCTCCTCGTCCTCGACGAGCAGGATCGAGGCCGTGCCGGTGAGGTCGGTCGCCGGCGGCGGCGCGGCGGTCGGGGCTGCGGGCGGGCGCGGCGCCGGCTCCCGCTCAGCGGGGGTTATCCCGAATCCATCGGCCGCTGCGGCGGGCGGCGCCGACCGGTCGGGCGCCATCTGCCGCTCGAGCGGGGGCGGGTGATCGGGCGACAGCGCCTCCGCGCGAGCTGGCACCGCCTCGGCCGGAGCCGCGGTTGCCGCGGTCTCCTCCGCAACCGGCGTCTCGGACAGGGCGTCGAACGTCCGCCGCGAGGTGACGATCGACTGCTGCGGCGGCACCGGCGTGCGCGGCGGCCGCGGCGGCGCGAGCTCACCCTCGTCCGCCGTCGACAGTGCACGCTCGCTGCCGAAAGCCTCGGCGAGGCGGCGGGCACCCGTGGCGTCGGCGACGCTGCGCGGCGCCTCGACCGGGCGCACCACCTCGGCGGCGGCGCGCGGGAACAGCACGCGGAACGTCGTTCCGGAGCCGAGGGTGCTCTCGACCGCGATCGCCCCGCCGGACTGCTTGACGATGCCGTAGACGGTCGACAGCCCGAGGCCGGTGCCCTTGCCGACGTCCTTCGTCGTGAAGAACGGCTCGAAGATCTTGGCGCGCACCTCCGGCGACATGCCGGTGCCGGTGTCGGCGATCTCGATCATCACGTAGTCGCCGGGCGCCAGCCCATCCTGGCCACCCTCCGAGGCGATGCGGAGCGCATCGGCCGAGGGCACGTTGGCGGTGCGCACCAGCAGGCGGCCGCCCTCCGGCATGGCATCGCGGGCGTTCACCGCCAGGTTCAGCATCACCTGGTTCAGCTGGTTGACGTCGGCCATCACCGGCCAGAGGTCGCGGCCATGGATGACCTTCAGCTCCACCGTCTCGCCGAGCAGGCGGCCGAGCAGGATGTTGAGGTCGGCCAGCACGTCGTTGATGACCACCCGCTCCGGCCTGAGCGTCTGCTGCCGCGAGAACGCCAAGAGTTGCCCGACCAGGCCGGCGGCCCGGTTGGCGTTCTGCTTGATGTTCATGATGTCCTGGAAGAACGGGTCGTTTGGCCGGTGGCTCTGCAGCAGGAGGTCGGAGAAGCCGATGATCGCCGTCAGCATGTTGTTGAAGTCGTGGGCGACGCCGCCGGCGAGCTGGCCGATCGCCTGCATCTTCTGGCTCTGGGCGAACTGCTGCTCGAGCGCCCGCTGCTCGGTGGTGTCGAGGGCGTAGACGATCGCCGCCTCGTCGTCGCCGGACGGCTGCGCGTCCTGCACCGCCGAGAGATAGAACCGCACGCTGCGGTCGGCGCGGTCGGCGAGCGTCGCCTCCACCGGGGCGATGGTGCTCTGGCCGGCGATCGCCTCCGTCAGCGCCTCGGCGAGGCGGGAGCGGTCGCGCTCGGCGACGGAGGAGATCAGCAGCGGCCGCGGCTCGCCGGGCGAGCGCCGCACGACGGCGCCGAACAGCCTGGCGAAGGGGGCGTTCGAGCGGCCGATGCGGCCGTCGCGGTCGACGGAGGCGATGGCGAGCGGCGTGTTGTTGAAGAAGCGCGAGAAGCGCACCTCCGCCGCCCTGAGCGATTCGGAGGTGTCCTCGCCGGCGGCGCGCGACAGCACCAGCGTGCGCGAATCACCCGCCGCACCCTGGGCATTGAAGCCGACGCGGTGCAGGAGCCGCACCGGCAGCGCCTGGCCGTCGCGGCGGACGAGATCGACCTCCACCGTCTCGGTGCGGGTGTCGCCGGGGCGGCCGGTGAGGCCCGTAAGAAGCGCCGTGCCGTCGCCACCGACGATGTCGCGCAGCCCGATCCGGCCGGGGTCGACCGCGGCGAGGTCGTAGCCGAGCCACTCGGCGAGCGTCGCGTTGAGGTAGACGATCCGCCCGGCCGGGTCGGCGGAGAAGAAGCCGGCCGGGGCGTGGTCGAGGAAATCGATGGCGTTCTGCAGGTCGAGGAAGCTCGTCTCCTGCTCGCGGCGCTCCGAGGTGACGTCGGCGATCCGCCAGATGCGGCGCTCGCCGCCAAGCGGGCGCACCGACATGCGGTACCAGCGGGCGCCGCCACCGGGGCGGCCGATCGGGTGCGTGAGGCGCACCTCCTCCTCGACGATGGTGCCGTCCTGCGCCGCCTTGGCGAGGCGGAACAAGGTCTCGGACGCCTCGGGGATGCCGGCGAGCAGGCGCTCGGGCCCCGCGACGTCGCCGCGGCCCTCGAGGTCGGCGTCGGCCAGCACCTTGTAGGCGCTGTTGGCGAGCAGGCTGTCGCCGTCGGCGCTGGCGACCAGCACGGCTTCCGGCAGGGCGTCGAGAATGGAGGAGTCGATCGCCTCGTCGCCGCCGTGCGCCTCGCCGAAGCGCATCAGACCGGCGACCAGCGCCAGCACGGCGAAGACGCCGACGACGGCCAGCGCGCCGAGCACGTAGATGAGATAGGCTTCGATCTCGCCGGGCGAGAGCACGGCGAGCGCCCCCGTCGCGGCGGCGAGGAGCACCGCCAGGAGCACGGCCAGCAGACCGCCGCCCCGCCCTCTCCGTCTGCCGCGCCGGGTGTCGACCACCTGCCCCTCCCGAGCCCGACGCCGTGCGCGGGCGCGGATCGCGCGGGCGCGGATCGTTCGGCGTCGGCGCGCCGTCGCAGGTGCGTCCGCAACCCTGTTCCGGTATGCCCGACGCCGCGTTTACAATTCCTTATCCTCGTCAAGCAAGGGGAGCCGCATGACCGTCTGGCTGCAAGACGCCCTGGGCCTCGATCCCCTGCTCGCCCGCGGGCTGCAACTCGTCATCGCCTTCGCCTTCGTCGTCGCTGCGATCTTCATCCTGTTCGCGGTGCTGCGGCGGCGCGCCCGCGGGCGCAGCGGCGGCCCGAGCGCC
>CALRZT010000074.1:0-15789 GCA_943372725.1 Pseudoxanthobacter soli DSM 19599 | reverse complement strand
GGGCCGCGCGCCTCACGTCAGGCGCGATCCTCGACGGTGATCTCGGCGGTGAGGGAATTGGCGATGTAGCAGGCCTCGTGGGCCGCATGATGCAGCGCCAGAAGGTCCTCGTCGGTCGGGCGCTTGGCGCCGGAGAAGACGATCCGCGGCCGGAGCTTGATCGCCACGATGCCGGTGCGCCCGTTCGGCGTCTTGCCCATCGTCGCCACCGCCTCGTCCTCGTAAGAGTCGACGATGAAGCCCTTCTTCGAGGCCATCGCGAGGAAGAACAGCATGTGGCAGCTGGAGGTGGCCGCCGTCAGCGCCTCCTCCGGATCGACCGCGTCGAGCTTCGACAATGGCGGCGGCAGCACGAGCGGCGAGGCCGACGCCGGCACCTCGACCCCGCCGTCGAAGCGCCAGACGTGGGCGCGCGAATAGGCATTGCCGGGGAAGGTCTGGCCGTTGCGGTCCCAGGCCACCGTCGCGAAATACTCGTGTGCCATGATCGTCGTCCTCAAAGGGTCGCGAGGTAGGCGTCGTAGGCGGCCCGATCCATCAGGTCAGCCGGCGCGCCGTCGAGCTTGATCTTCATGAACCAGCCGGCCCCCTCGGGGTCGCTGTTCACCGTCTCCGGCGCGTCCGGCAGGGTGGCGTTGACCTCGACGACGGTGCCGGCGACCGGCGCGAACACGTCGCTCGCCGCCTTCACCGACTCGACTACCGCCGCCTCGGCGCCGGCCGTGACGACCTTGCCGACCTCGGGGAGTTCGACGAACACCACGTCGCCGAGCTGCTCCTGGGCGTAGGCGGTGATGCCGATGGTGGCGACGTCGCCGTCGACGCGGATCCACTCGTGGTCCTTGGTGTAGTGGGTGCTCATGGGTGGTCCTCGGTCTCGACGGAAAGAGGGACGGGAAAGGGCTCAGCGCTTGTAGCGGGCGGGGACGAAGGGCAGCGTGACGACGCGGGCCGGCAGCGGCTTGCCGCGCACGATCAGCGAAACCTCGGTACCGGGGGCGGCGAAGGCGGTTTCGACGTACCCCATCGCCACCGGGCCGCCGACGGTCGGCCCGAAGCCGCCCGACGTGACGAGGCCGACCTGCCGGCCGCCCGCATGGATCTCGGTGCCTTCGCGCGCGGGCGCCCGGCCCTCCGGCTTCAGGCCGACGCGCTTGCGGGACGGGCCCTCAGTGAGCTCGCGGCGGATGCGGGTGTCGCCCGGAAAGCCGCCCCCCTCCCGCCGCCGCTTGCCGATCGACCAGACGAGGGCCGCCTCGACGGGGCTCGTCGTCTCGTCGATGTCGTGGCCGTAGAGGCAGAGGCCGGCCTCGAGCCGCAGCGAATCGCGGGCGCCGAGGCCGATCGGCTTCACCGCCGTATCGGCGAGCAGCGCCTGCCACAGCGCCACCGCGTCGACGGCAGAAACCGAGATCTCGAAGCCGTCCTCGCCGGTGTAGCCGGATCGGGAGACGTGGCACTCGAAGCCCGCCACCGTCGCCGGCCCGCCGGACATGAAGGCGAGGTCGTCGGCCGTCGGCGACAGCCGCCGCATGACGGCCGCAGCCTTCGGCCCCTGCAGGGCGAGGAGCGCCTTCTCGGGCAGCGGCGTCAGGGTGATGCCCGCCGGCAGGCCTTCGGCGACGAGGGCGAAGTCGCCCTCCTTGCGCGAGCCGTTGACGACGAGGAACAGCCGGCCGTCCTCGGCCGGGTCTGCCGGCCGGGTCACCATCAGGTCGTCGACGATGCCGCCCTCGGGCGTCAGAAGCTGGGTGTAGCGGATGCGGCCGGGCGCGAGGCCGGCGATGTCGCCCGGCACCAGCCGCTCGAGGGCGGCAGCCGTCGTCGCATGGTCGGGGCCGCTGACGATCGCCTGGCCCATGTGGGAGACGTCGAAGAGGCCTGCGTGGGTGCGCGTCCAGACGTGCTCGGCGAGGATGCCGTCGGCGTACTGCACCGGCATCAGGTAGCCGGCGAAGGGCACCATGCGGGAGCCGAGCGCCCGGTGCGCATCGACGAGCGGCGTCGAGTGCAACGGTGCGTCGGACGCCGACGGCTCGGTCACGTCCGTGTTGACGGAAGGATTGGTCATGCTCGGTCCTGCAGCTCGAGGGCGATTCCACCTGAACCCCGGCGATTGCCGGAGTCCCGAACCCCGGCGGATACCGGAGCCCAAGGTCGAATCAGCCCCCTCTGTCGCAGGAACCTGAGAGATTTCCCGTCTCGGTCGCGGCCTGGGAGGGGCCGCTGAGGGAGACGGTTACTCCGTCGGTGAGCCGCCGGGCATCGGCCCGCCGGCTGCTTTCCAGAGCGTCACGTTCGGCGCGCGGTCCATTCGCCTGAGAGTTTCCGGGGCGGTTGCTCCTTCGGCGCCGGCGGGGCTTGCGCTCCGCCGAACTCTCCCGCGCACGTCACTGCCGCCTCGCGGCGGACGGGGCAATTGCCCCGGACAGGCGGTAACGAGCGCCCGTCCGATCGGGACCATGGATCGGCCGATCGAAGGTGTCAATTGCGACGAAGGGGGCGTCTCGTCGCGCCCGCGGCGACGAACGACGCGCTCATCGCGGCCTACTGCACGTCGACGGTGACGACGCCGTCCTGTGGCCTGGCGCCCTTGCCGCCGTCGTCGAAGCCGACGAGGATGCGCAACACGCCGACGTTCGGCACCACGACGTCGCTGTCGACGAAGGCCCAGCTGACCGAGGCCTCCGGCGGCGTCAGCGTCGTCTTGACCGTGTGCAGCTTCGAATAGACCGGCGTCTCGCCGTCCTTGATGACGGCGATGCGGACCGGCAGCGACATCTCTCCGCCGCCGCCCTTGCGGCCGGCCAGCACGCGGCCGCCGACGCCGACGCGGATGCGGATGTTGTCGCCCTCGAGCGTGCACTCACGGGCCGTCTCCGTCAGCGTCGCCTGGAAGCCGACGGCGTTCGGGTCACCCGGCTTGCCACCCTTGAAGATGACGTGCGTCTGGATGCCCTCGCGCATCGTCACCGGCGGGCAGCGGACGATCGGCTTGTAGACGCTCGGATCGACCTCCTGCGGCTCCTGCACGGAGCCGCGCAGGAACTGCCCGAGCGGCGTCGACGCGGAGGCCGTGCCGGGCTCGTCGTTGCCGAAACACCCGGCGAGACCGACCGACAGGGTGGCGAGCACCGCGGCCGGGGCGATGCGCCGTGCGAACTGAGCCAAAGCGTGCGCCGTCAACTGGACCTCTCCTCGTCGCCCGTCACCGTCGCGGGCCTCGTTTCGTCGCGCCTGCGCGCGCTTGACACTCGGCGACCCGCTACTTCTATTGCCAGAAGCGGGGCGGCACCAAGGCCGGCCGCGAACCGAGCCCATGCGCAGCGATCAAAACCAGCCCCTTCCGCGCCTCGACGTCCTGTTGTGCGCGCCGCGCGGTTTCTGCGCCGGCGTCGACCGGGCCGTGCAGATCGTCGAGCTGGCGATCGAGCGCTACGGAGCCCCTGTCTACGTCCGCCACGAGATCGTCCACAACCGATTCGTCGTCGACGCCCTGAAGGCGAAGGGTGCCGTCTTCGTCGAGGAGCTCGACGAGATCCCCGAGACCGGCCAGCCGGTGATCTTCTCCGCTCACGGCGTGCCGAAGGCGGTCCCGGCCGCGGCGCGCGACCGTCGCCTCCTTTATCTCGACGCCACCTGCCCGCTCGTCTCCAAGGTCCACCGCGAGGCCGAGATCCAGCACCGCAAGGGCCGCGAGGTCGTACTGATAGGCCACGCCGGCCACCCGGAAGTGGTCGGCACGATGGGCCAGTTGCCGCCCGGCGCCGTTTCGCTGGTCGAGACCGTCGCCGACGCCGAGAGGTTCGTGCCGCAGGATCCGGCGGCGCTCGCCTGGATCACCCAGACGACCCTGTCGGTCGACGACACCCGCGAGATCGTCGTGGCCCTGGAGAAGCGCTTCCCGGCGATCGTGCCGCCGCACAAGGACGACATCTGCTACGCCACCACCAACCGCCAGGAGGCGGTGAAGGCGGTGGCCGGCCAGGTCGACGCGATGGTCGTCGTCGGCGCCCCCAACTCCTCAAACTCGCAGCGCCTGCGCGAGGTCGCCGAGCGCGCCGGCTGCCCGCGGTCGTTCCTGGTGCAGCGGGCCGCCGATCTCGACTGGGATGCGATCGGGCCGATTGCCCGCCTCGGCCTGACGGCGGGGGCCTCCGCGCCGGAAGTGCTGGTCGAGGAAGTCATCGCAGCCTTCGCTGAACGCTACGAAATCCATCTCGAGAGTGTCCGCACCGCCGAGGAGACCGTGGCCTTCAACCTGCCGCGCGAGCTGCGCCAGAGCGCGGCGGAGTAGGACCGCCCCGCCGATGGCCGTCTACACCGAGGTTTCCGACGAGGACCTGGCGGGCTTCCTCGCCACCTACGACATCGGCGAGCTGACGTCCTTCAAGGGCATCGCCGAGGGCGTCGAGAACTCGAACTTCCTACTCCACACCACACGCGGCCGCTTCATCCTCACCCTCTACGAGAAGCGCGTCGATCCAGCCGACCTGCCGTTCTTCATCGCCCTGATGCGCCACCTCGCCGAGCGCGGCGTCGCCTGCCCGACGCCGGTGGCGAGCCGCGCCGGCGACTGTCTCGGCACGCTCGCCGGCCGGCCGGCGGCGATCATCACCTTCCTCGACGGCGTCTGGCCGCGACGGCCCTCGGTCGAGCATTGCGCGGCCCTCGGGGCCGGTCTCGCCCGCTTCCACGCCGCCGGCATCGATTTTTCGATGGAGCGGCCGAACGCCCTCGGCCAGCCCGCCTGGCGGCCGCTGTTCGAGCGTTCGCGCGAGCGCGCCGACGAGGTCAGCCCCGGCCTCGCCGCCGAGATCGACGCGGCGCTCGACGCGCTCGCCGCCACCTGGCCGCAGGCGCTGCCGCGCGGCGTCATCCACGCCGACCTCTTCCCCGACAACGCCTTCTTCCTCGGCACGCAGCTTTCGGGGATCATCGACTTCTATTTCGCCTGCACCGACGCCCTCGCCTACGACGTCGCGATCTGCCTCAACGCTTGGTGCTTCGAGCCCGACCGTTCGTTCAACGTCACCAAGGCCCGTGCCCTGATCGCCGCCTACCGTTCGGTGCGCGCCCTATCGGCCGAGGAGGCCGCCGCGATCCCGGTGCTCGCCCGCGGCGCCGCCCTGCGCTTCCTGCTGACGCGCCTGCACGACTGGCTGCGCGTGCCCCCCGGCGCGATGGTGACGCCGAAGGACCCGATGGAGTACCTGCACAAGCTGCGCTTCCACCAGCAGGTCGCCGACCTCGGCGGCTACGGGGTCGACCGGTGAAGCGCCCCGCCCCCCGCCCCCGCCCGAAGAAGGCCGCAGAGGCGCCGCCGCCCGTCGTCTCCGCCGAGAACGGCCGCGTCGTCGCCTATACCGACGGCGCCTGTTCCGGCAATCCCGGTCCCGGCGGCTGGGGCGTCGTCTTGCGCTGGAACGGCCGCGAGCGCGAGCTCTACGGCGGCGAGACGCTCACCACCAACAACCGCATGGAGCTCACCGCCGCGGCGATGGCGCTCGAAAGCCTGAAGCGCCGCGTTCCCGTCGATCTCGTCACCGACAGCGAATATGTCCGCAACGGCATCCTCTCGTGGATCGACAACTGGAAGCGCAACGGCTGGAAGACCGCCGACCGCAAGCCGGTGAAGAACGCCGATCTCTGGCAGCGCCTCGACGCCGCCCGCAAGGAACACGACGTCGTCTGGCACTGGGTGCGCGGCCACGCCGGCAATCCCGACAACGAGCGTGCCGACGCGCTGGCCCGGCAGGGCATCGCCGACGTCCGCGCCGGCACGACCGGCGCCGCCGGCGGACCGGCGACGTGATCCCGCCAACGGCTCCCGCCGGATCCGTCCCGCCTTCGCCCGGCGGTGCGGATCGCTCCGGCGTGCTGGTGCTCGCCAATCCGACCGCCGGCGGCTATCGCCGCGATACCCTCGACACGCTCGCCGCCGAACTGACGCGCCGCGGTATCGCCGTCACCGTCCATCTCACCCGCCGCGCCGGCGAGATCGCCGACCTGTGTGCCCGTCCGGACGCCTCTGTCGCGACGATCGTCGTCGCCGGCGGCGACGGCTCGGTGAACGAGGCGATCGCCGGCTTCGAGAAGGTGGCGGCGCCCCCGGCGCTCGCCGTCGTGCCGTTCGGCACCGCCAACGTGCTCGCCCACGAGCTCAGGCTGCCCTTCGATGCCACCGCGCTCGCCGGTGTCATCGGGCGGCGGCGGACACGGCCGCTCTACTACGGCCTCGCCAACGGCCGTCCGTTCGTCCTGATGGTCTCGGCCGGTTTCGACGCCGCGGTGGTCCACACCGTGCCTTTGGCGATGAAGCGGCGCTGCGGCCGGATCGCCTATGCCTGGACGGCGCTGCGCCTCGCCTTCGGCCCGCGCTCCGCCGATCTCGTTGTCACCGCCGACGGCGAGCGCCTCGTCTGCCGGATGGCGGTGGTGCTGAAGGTTTCGCGCTATGGCGGGCCGTTCATCGTCTGCCCGCAGGCGTCGGCGTCCCGGCCGGAACTCTATCTCTTCGCCGTCACCCGCGACGATCCGCTGGCGGTCGCCCGCATGGGGCTCGCGCTGCTGGCAGGCCGCTTCGGCGCCGGCAGCGGCATCGTCCTGCGCGAGATCACCGCGTGCATGTTCGCCTCGGAGGGCCCGGTGCCGTGCCAGATCGACGGCGACACCTTCGGCACCGTGCCGGTGGAGATCGCCCGCGCCGCCCGCCCGATCGAGGTGGTGGTTCCCTGAGAACGGCGGCGGCTCGGCCCTCCGGTCAGGTCCCGGTCTTCTGCAGCGGCCGCCCGAGCAGCCGGCGTACTGCGTCGACATTGACGGCGACGCCGAAATGTCGGCCCTGGCCGTAGTCGCAGCCGGCCTCCGCCGCTTCCGCCGCGTCCGTCTCCGCCTCGAGCCCGCTCGCCAGCACCTTCGCGCCGAGACCGTGCGAGAGCGCCACGACGGTCTTCAGCATCGTCGCCTTGGTGGCGGACTCGGTGGCGCGGAAGCGCGCCGGCCGGATCCGCACCGCGTCGGCTGCGAGACCGCTCAGGACGCCCACCGCCGACCATTCCGCGCCGATCTCGTCGAGGGCGAGGCCGGCGTTGAGCTCGTGCAGGCGGCGCTGCACCAGCGCGGAAAGCTCGGGGTTCTCCGTCACCGCGCCTTCCGTCACGCCGATCAGGAGCGTGCCCGGGGCGATCTCGGTGCGCGCCAGCGCCGCCTTGACGTCGGCGATCAGCTCGTTGTTCATCACGCCGACCGCCGGCAGGTTGATCCAGCCGAACAGCGGCTTGTCGCGCGGCGCGAGTTCCTGCCACTCCGACAGGAGCTTGGCCGAGCGGTCGATGGCGAACATCGTCAGCTCGTTGACGAGGCCGCCGCGCTCGGCGAGGTGCATCGTCGCCTGCGGGTCGATGCGGCCGCGGCGGGGATGGTCCCAGCGCGCCAGCAGCTCGAAGCCGGCGACGGCGCGGTCCTTCAGGCTGTGGACGGGAATGCACTCGATCCGGATCTCGTTCTCGGCGATCGCCCGGCCGAGGTCGGTCTCGAGCGAGGCGAGCTCACCGGCAAGCCGCCGCAGCACCGGCGTGAAGGTCGCCGAGCGGTCGCCACCGAGCCGCTTGGCGTGCACCATCGCCAGTTCCGCATCCGACAGCAGCTCCGCCGCCGAGCGCGAGCCCGGCTCGGCCGAGGCGATGCCGATCGAAACCGTGAGCGAGATCTCGTGGTCGCCGAAGGCGATGGCGGCGCGCACCTGGCGGCGGATCTCGTCGGCGAGCGCCGCGACGCGGGCCGGATCGCGCTCGGAGAGGACGACGATCGCGAACGTGTCGCCGCCGACGCGGGCGAGCGTGTCGAGCGGCTTCATCAGCCGCTGCAGGCGGCGGGCGACCGTCAAAAGCGCCGAATCGCCGATCGACGGCCCGTGCGCCTCGTTGACCATGTGGAAGTTGTCGATGCCGAGCGCCACCACGATCGGCCGCGCCGCCGCCTCGTGGCGGGCGCGGTTGAGGGCGATCTCCAGCCGGTCGACGGCGAGCTCGCGGTTCGGCAGGCCGGTGAGGTTGTCATGGATCGCGTCGTGCAGCAGCCGCTCCTCGACGCCCTTGATGTCGGTGACGTCGAGCAGCGTGCCGATGCAGCGCACCACCGAGCCGTCGGCGCCGACGATCGGGCGGGCGCGCAGGTGGAACCAGCGGAAGTGGCCATCGGCCGCCCGCAGCCGGAACACCTCCGACAGCCGGCCGCGGCGCTGCTCGATCACCGCGTCGAGCAGCAGGCGGAAGCGGTCGCCGTCCTGCGGATGCAGGACCTCGAGCCAGCTGACCGCCGAGCCCTGCAGCCGGCCGGCATCGAGGCCGAGCTGGCGCTCGATCGAGCGGCTCGTGTGGATGCGGTCGCGGTCGATGTCCCAGTCCCAGATCGGGTCGCCCGAACCGGTCAGCGCCAGCGCCGCCCGCTCGACGTCGCTCACCGGTCCTTGGATCACCGAGCCACCGGCGAAGGCGTGCTGCAGCACCGTGAAGCCGATCAGGAGCACGATCAGCACGAGGCCGCCCGACAGCGCCGGCTGGACGATATCGTTGACGATGCCGCCGGTGATCGCCTGCCCCGCCCCGACCAGCCAGGCGACGAATAGCGCCCAGGTCGGGATGAGCATCACGGCGCGGTCGGACCCCTTCACTGCCAGCACGCCGATCAGGATCAGGCCGATGCCGCCGATCACCGCGAGCGAGGCGCGTGCGATGCCGGCGGCGACGCGCGGCTCGGCGAAGGCGACAGCCAGCAACGCCGCGAGCAGGATGATGAGGCCGATCAGCGCGTGGCTGTAGCGGACGTGCCATCGCCCGAGATTGAGGTAGGCGTAGAGGAACACCAGCATGGTGACCGCGAGCATCACCTCCGATGCGGCTCTGTAGAACCTGTCCTCCGAGACGTTGATCTGCAGCACGTCGTCTAGGAAGTAGAAGTCGATCATGATGAAGGCGAGCACCGCCCAGGCGAGCGCGGCGGTGGCGGGAAACAGCACCGTGCCCTTCACCACGAACACGATGGTCAGGAACACCGCGAGCAGCCCGGCGATACCGAGCACGATGCCCTTGTAGAGGGTGTAGGCGTTGACGCTGTTGCGGTAGGCGTCCGGCTCCCACAGCGTCAGCTGCGGCAGCCTGGGAGCCCGCAGCTCCATCACGTAGGTGACGACGGCGCCCGGATCGAGGGTGATGCGGAAGACGTCGGCGTCGCGGCTCGGCAGGCGCTCCGGCGCGATGCCCTGGCTCGGCGTCACCGCCACGATGCGGCTCGAGCCGAGGTCCGGCCAGATCAGCTTCGAGCGCGACAGCCGGTAGAATGGCGACACTAGCAGCCGGTCGATCTGCTCGTCGCCGGGATTGGAGAGCGCCACGACGCCCCAGTAGGCCGGCGTGCCATCGATCGAGCGCACCTCGATGCGGCGGACGATGCCGTCCGGCCCCGGGGCGGTGGAGACGGCGACGCGATCCTGAAGGTTCCGGTAGTAGTCGAGGCTGCGCGTCAGGTCGATCGCCCGAACGTCGCCCGGCACCGGCACCGCCTCTGCGGCGGAGGCGGCCTGGCTGCAGAGCGTGGCCATCGCCAGCACGAGCAGGGCGACGAACCGGTTCAGGACGGACAAGAGCGAGCCTCCAGGGGGGACCTCGACGCTACCTACCGGCTGGAGCCCGCCTCCACAAGCACGGGCCAGCCCGCGTCGGCGGCGAGAACGGTGGGCGCTCCCTCCCGCACGTCGTCGGCGACGAGCGCGAAGAGGAGGTGGTCCCGCCAGTCACCGTTGATGCAGAGATAGCGGCGCGCGTAGCCCTCACGCCGGAATCCGACCTTTTCGAGGAGGCGGATGGACGCCGCATTGGAGGGCAGGCACGCCGCCTCCACCCGGTGCAGGCGCAGCGTGCCGAAGGCGAACGGCAGCACCGCCTTCACCGCCGCCGTCATGATCCCGCGGCCGGCATGCTGTGCGCCCATCCAGTAGCCGAGCGAGCACGACTGGGTGACGCCGCGGCGCACATAGGCGAGCGTCAGCCCGCCGAGCAGGGCGCCGTCCGCCTCGCGAAACACCAGGAACGGATAGCCGACGTCGTCGCGCAGGTCGCGGGCGTAGCGCTTGAGGCGGCGGCGGAAGGCGGCGCGGGTCAGTTCGTCGGCCGCCCAGCTCGGCTCCCACGGGGCAAGGAAGGCCCGGCTCTCCTCGCGCAGCGCCGCCCAGGCCGCATAGTCGGCCATCGTCGGCGTCCGCAGGTGGATGCCGGCGCCCCGGATCACCGGCCCGGTTTCCCTGAGAGCGACGCCGCGCAGGAACATCGCCGCTCCCCGATCCGTCAGGCGGCGGCCGCGACGCCGGTGCCGAGCCGCCCGGCGATGTCGCTGAGCCGGTCGAGGCCGTCGAGCGGGCCGATCGCGGCGAGCGTCGGCGGCGTTCCGCGGATGATCTCCTCGGCGACGCGCCGCACGTCGGTGGCGGCGACGGCGTCGATGCGCGACAGGATCTCCTGCATCGTCAGCGGCCGGCCGTAGACGAGGATCTGCCGTGCCATCTGGCTCGCCCGCGAGGCGGCGCTCTCGCGCGACATCAGCAGTCCGGCCCGCATCTGCGCCCGCGAGCGGTCGACCTCGGCGTCGGTGATGGCGGCCGCCGCCTTGGCGAGCTCCGCCGTCAAGACGTCGACGAGTTCCGGTACGTCGCCCTCGCCGGTGGCGACGTGGACGCCCATCAGGCCAGTGTCCGTGAAGCCCCAGTGGAAGGCGTAGATCGAGTAGCAGAGGCCGCGGCTCTCGCGGATCTCCTGGAACAGCCGCGAGGACATGCCGCCGCCGAGCACCGAGGCGAGCAGCTGCGCCGCGTAGTAGTCGTCGGAGCCATAGCGCCGGCCCTCGAAGCCGAGCACGATCTGCGTCTCCTGCAGGTCGCGCTCCTCGCGCTTCTCGCCGCCGAAATAGCGCGCCGGCGGGTCCTCGGGGCCACCCGACGTCGGCAGGCCGGCGAGCTTCTCCTCGGCGAGCGCCACCACCGTTGCGTGGTCGAGCGCCCCTGCCGCCGAGAGCACCATCTGCGGCGCCCGGTAGTGGGTGCCGAGATAGGCGCGCAGCGCCGGCGCACCGAAGCCGCGCACCGTCTCGACGGTACCGAGGATGGGCTTGCCGATCGACTGGTCCGGCCACGCCGCGCCCTGGAAGAGGTCGAAGACCTTGTCGTCCGGCGTATCGTCGGCAGCGCCGATCTCCTGCACGATGACGTGCTGCTCGCGCTTCAGCTCCTCCGGGTCGAACTCCGATTCGAGCAGGATGTCGCCGAGGATGTCGGCGGCGAGCGCCACGTCGTCGCCCAGCACGCGGGCGTAGTAGTAGGTGTTCTCGACGCTGGTGGCGGCATTGAGCTCGCCGCCCACCGCCTCGATCTCCTCGGCGATCTGCCGCGCGGTGCGCCGCTTCGTGCCCTTGAAGGCCATGTGCTCGAGCAGGTGCGAGATGCCGTGCTCGCCGTCGCGCTCGGAGCGCGAGCCGGCCCCGACCCAGACGCCGATCGCGGCGCTCTCGATGTGCGGCATCGCCTCCGTGGCGACGAGCAGCCCATTGTCGAGGCGGGTAGTCTCAACGCTCATCGTCACGCCTCCGCCGCCACGGCGCGCGAGCGGGCGGCGACGAGCGCGGCGACCGCGCCGACGTCCGCCGCGACCGTCGTCACGCGCTCGGGCCTGTCCATCAGATCGGCGAGCCGCTCCGGCAACGCCGGTCGCAGGCCCGTCGCCGCCTCCACCGCATCGGGGAACTTCGCCGGGTGCGCCGTCGCCAGCGTCACCATCGGCACGCCGTCACGAATGTGGTCCTCGGCCACCGCCACCGCTACCGCCGTGTGCGGGTCGAGCAGCAGGCCGCAGCGCGCATGCACCTCGGCGATCGTCGCCGCCGTCGCCGCCTCGTCGGTGCGGCCGGCGACGAACAGGCCGCGAATCTCTGCGAGGGCATCGGGCGGCACGGTGAAGGCGCCGCTCTGGCCGAGACCCTCCATCATCCGCGCCACCGCCTCGGCATCGCGCCCGGTCGCCTCGAACAGCAGCCGCTCGAAGTTCGACGACACCTGAATGTCCATCGAGGGCGACTGAGTCGCCGTCACGCCCCGCACCTCGTAGCGGCCGGTCTCGAGCGTGCGCACCAGGATGTCGTTGACGTTGGTCGCCACCGCCAGCGTCTCGACCGGCAGGCCCATGCGCTGCGCGACCCAGCCGGCGAAGACGTCGCCGAAGTTGCCGGTCGGCACCGCGAAAGACACCGTGCGGTGCGGCGAGCCGAGCGCCACGGCGGCGACGAAGTAGTAGACCACCTGCGCGACGATGCGTGCCCAGTTGATCGAGTTGATGCCGGCGAGCGCCACCCGGTCGCGGAAGCGGTGGTCGTTGAACATCGCCTTCACGATCGACTGGCAGTCGTCGAAGGTGCCGGCGACGGCGAGCGCGTGGACGTTGTCGTCGGCCGCCGTCGTCATCTGCCGGCGCTGCACCGGCGAGACGCGCCCGTCGGGGAACAGGATCACCACGTCGACGGCCGCCCGTCCGCGGAACGCCTCGATCGCCGCCGCCCCGGTGTCGCCGGAGGTGGCGCCGACGATCGTCGCCCGCGCCCCGCGCGCCGCCAGCGCATGGTCCATCAGGCGGGCGATGAGCTGCATCGCCACGTCCTTGAAGGCGAGCGTCGGCCCGTGGTGGAGCTCGCAGAGGAAGTGGCCGGGGGCGAGCTGGGTGATCGGCGTCACCGCCGGATGGCCGAAGCCGGCATAGGCCGCCTCCGTCATCGCGCTGAGATCGGAATCGGCGATCTCATCCCCCGTGAAGCGGCGGATGATGTCGAAGGCGACCTCGTGATAGGGGCGGCCGGCGAGCGCGGCGATCTCGTGCGCCTCGATGCGGGGCCACGTCTCCGGCACGTAGAGGCCGCCGTCGCGGGCGAGGCCGGCGAGCAGGACGTCGAAGAAGCCGAGCGCGGGCGCCCTCCCGCGGGTGCTGACATAACGCAAGCCGGCGCTTCCTCCCGTGTTCGCGGCCGTCATCTCCGCCCATGCGCGCGGCCGCCGAAACCGGCGGCGATCCTATCGGTCGCTCCCGAGGGCGGCAAGAACGGCGGCAGCAAGAAGAATGGCTGCAACAAGAACGGCTGCGCGATCGCCAGCGGCTCGTCTCAGGCGTGGCCGACGTCCGACGATAGCCAGCCGGGGTGGATGCCGAGCTTCTGGAAGGCGCGGTCGTATTTCTGCTCGAGCTCGGGGCCGAAGATCAGCTCAGCGTCGGCCGGCACGGTCAGCCAGCCATTGTGCTGGATCTCGTTCTCGAGCTGCCCCGGCGCCCAGCCGGCATAGCCGAGGGCGAGCAGCGCCTGCGCCGGCCCCTCGCCCGCGGCGATCGCCTGCAGGATCTCGAGCGTCGCCGTCAGGCAGATGCCGTCGTCGATCGGCAGCGTCGAGTTGGCGATGGTGAAGTCGGCCGAGTGCAGCACGAAGCCGCGCCCCGTCTCCACCGGGCCGCCGCGATGCACCTTCATCTCCCGCGCCGGCGAGGGAAGGCGAATCTGCTGGCTCGCCGGGATGACGTCGAGCTGTACCAGCAGTTCCGGGAACGAGACGTGGCTGACGAGCTGGTTGAGGACGATGCCCATCGCACCGTCGGCGGAGTGGGCGCACAGGTAGATCAGCGTCCGGGCGAACCGCTCGTCCGACATCCAGGGCATCGCGATCAGGATCTGCCCGTCTAGAAAGCTTCGCGCCGTCGAGCTCAAGCCGTCCGCCTCCGCCCTGCTCAGCTCCCCGCCAGGTCCGAGTGTATGCCCACGGGGCCGGATCGTCGAGAACGCCGCCGACGCGATCCGCCGGGCCCGGCGTCGCACCCGGCCGCGGCGATGCCCCTCACGCCGCAGGGCTGTACCCGACCCCGCGCAGCCGACTAGGCTGTCGTCGGGCCGTCCGCCCGTCCAGAGGTCGTCGACCATGCCGTCCGTGCCCTCGTTCGCTTTCCGCTTCCTGCTGGCGCTCGGCCTCCTCGGCGTCGCCGTCGGCGACGGCCGCGCTGCCACCTCGCCGTGGAGCGAGGCGACCGGCGCAAAGCTTCGGCTGATCGCCCCCGGCGGCCCGCCGGCCGCCGACGGCACCCTGTCGATGGGCATCGAGATCGCCCTCGAGCCCGGCTGGAAGACCTACTGGCGCCATCCCGGCGACGCCGGCCTGCCGCCGGAGATCGACCTCACCGGGTCGAGCAACCTCGCCGGCGCGACGATCGACTTTCCCGCCCCGCGCCGCTTCGTCGACGGCGGCTCGACCTCGATCGGCTACGGCGGCTCGGTGGTGCTACCCGTCCACCTGAAACCGGAAGACCCGGCGCTGCCGGTGATGGTCGACGCCCGCATCCTCTACGGCGCCTGCAAGGAACTCTGCGTGCCGGCCTCGGCGACGGCGCGCCTGATGGTGTCGCAGGCGACCCGCGCCGACCCCGCCGCCGCGGCCCTCTTCACTGCCGCGGTGGCGCAGGTCCCGGCCGATCCCTCCGCTGATCTCGACGTTACCGCCGTGACACGCACCGACGATCCCCACGTTCTGCTCGTCACCGCCGCCGTCACCGTGGGCGGCGCCGAGGCGGACCTCTTCGCGGAAGGGCCCGGCGAGGCGTTCCCGCGCCTGCCCGTGCGGGTCGAGACCGCCGACCCCGCAACCCCCCAGTGGCGCGTGACGCTTGACCCGCACGGCCCCGCCATCGGCTCCGTCCGCTTCACCCTCGTCGCCGGCGACCGGGCGGTCGAGCGGGTCGTGACGCTCGACTGAGCGCGCTCGACGCTCTCCCGGAGATGGCCTATCTGTGCGCCGACGACAGGCGCGGCCGGCCCGGCTCGGCGGCCCGCGCCGTTCGATCTTGTCCGCCGGCCAGGCCGGCGTGATCCCACAGCACGAGGAGACGGGGCGATGACGATCCAGGTCGGTGAGAAGCTTCCCGAAGCCACCTTCAAGACGATGACCGCCGAGGGCCCGAAGGAGGTCAGCACCGACGCGCTGTTCTCCGGCAAGACGGTCGTGCTGTTCGCCGTCCCCGGCGCCTTCACCCCCACCTGCCACCGCAACCACCTGCCGGGCTTCCTCGAGAACGTCGACGCCATCAAGGCGAAGGGCGTCGACGAGATCGCCGTCGTCTCGGTCAACGACGTCTTCGTCATGGACGCCTGGGCGAAGGCCACCGGCGGCGACGGCAAGATCGTCTTCCTCGCCGACGGCAGCGGCGACTTCGCCCGCAAGGTCGACCTCGTGATGGACGCCTCGGGCTTCGGCATGGGCCTGCGCTCGAAGCGCTACGCCATGGTGGTGAAGGACGGCGTCGTCGATGTGCTGAACATCGAGGAGGCCCCGGGCGTCAGCGTCTCCGGCGCCGCGGCCGTTCTCGCCGCTCTCTGATCGACCAGACGACACGACCCGGCTGTGCCGCCCTTAGCGGCGGCGCAGCCGGCCGACGACGAAGACCAGCCAGACCCCGGCGAGCGCCGCCGCCAGGCCGAACCAGGTCAGCGCATATTGCAGATGGCTGTTGGTGAAGACGCGCCGCGTCTCCCCGGCCTGCGGCACACCGCCCGGCGGCGTCGTCGAAGCCGCTGCGTCGAGCGTGAAGGGAGCGAACCGCGTGCCCGCCGGCAGCGCGAAGGCCGACGCCATCTCCGCCGCGTCGCGCACGAACCAGAGCTTCTTCTGCGGATTGGGGTCGGGGGTGAACATCCCCGGCGGGTCCGGCCGCCGCAGCAGGC
>CALRZT010000073.1:0-15806 GCA_943372725.1 Pseudoxanthobacter soli DSM 19599 | reverse complement strand
GGCGACCGCGGCGGCCTGACGGGCGGCGCGCCGCCGGATCGGGCGCCGCTGGCGCCTGCGGCTTGATCGGCGGGAGGCGGCGGCTATGGTGCCGGCGCCTTCCCCGTTCTGCCCAGGGTGCCGATGCCACAGTTCGATTCCGCCGGCGTGCCGATCGCCTTCCTCGACGAGGGCGAGGGCGAGCCGATCCTGCTCATCCACGGCTTCGCCTCCAACAAGGAGGTGAACTGGGTCGGGCCCGGCTGGGTCGAGACGCTGACGCAGGCGGGCCGTCGCGTCATCGCGCTGGACAACCGCGGCCACGGCGAGAGCGGCAAGCCGCGTGATCCGGCCGCCTATTTCGCCCCCGTCATGGCGGAGGACGCGCGCCGGCTGCTCGATCACCTCGGCCTCGAGCGCGCCGACGTCATGGGCTACTCGATGGGGGCCCGGATCACCGCCTTCCTGACGCTCGCCCACCCGGCGCGCGTGCGCAGCGTCATCTTCGGCGGCCTCGGCCTCGGGCTGGTCGATGGGACAGGCCCGTGGGAGCCGATCGTGGCGGCGCTGGAGGCGCCCTCGCTCGAGGGCATCCAGCACCAGACGGGCCGGATGTTCCGCCGCTTCGCCGAACAGACCGGCGGGGACCTCGCGGCGCTCGCCGCCTGCATGCGCTCGTCGCGCCAGACGCTGTCGGTCGAGGACGTCGGGCGCATCGACGTTCCGGCGCTCGTCGCCGTCGGCAGCCGCGACGCCATCGCCGGTTCGGCGGAGGAGCTCGCGGCGCTGCTGCCGCAGGGTCGGGCGCTGGTCATCCCCAACCGCGACCACATGCTCGCCGTCGGCGACAAGGTCTACAAGGCCGGCGTGCTGGAGTTCCTCGCCGCGCGGCCGTGAGCGCCTGCGATCACCCTTCGCGGATCAGCCTTCGGGCTCGGCGGAGCCGGACGTCGTCCGGGTGTCCGCTCACATCAGGGTGACGGTCCGCGGGACGTCCGGACGGCGGGCGCAGGGGCGGGCTTCGGCGGTGGTGGCGGCTTCGGCCTCCGCCAGCGGGACCACCTGGTCGGCGAGATCGCGCGCACACTCGCGGACCCGACAGCGACGCGCCGGGCGCGCCGTCGAGACGCCGGTGGGGTGACGGCCGATGTCGTCGATGGCGGATCTCGTGGCGACCGGCGGCGAGTTCTCGTGCTCGAAGGCGAGATGACAGCCGAGGGCGGTGATCGCCACGACGCGGCAGCGCAGCGACCCGAGGCTCGGCAGCTCCAGCTGCCCGTAGGTGCCCGCGACCGCGCCCTCCACGGTGGCGAGGAGGGCGCCGCCGAGGGACAGGTCGATCGTCTTCACATGATGGGACACGGTTCCGATGGCCAGCCGTCCGAAGATCTCCACCCGCCAGCGGTGGTGGCGCCGGCGCTCGTGCGGCTGTGGCTGCCCCGGCCCGGCAGCGTGGCGCCGCGGGTCGTCGTCGACCGCACCGCTGCGGCTGCGAGCAGGGTCGGCCGATACGGCAATGGTCTTGTCGCGTTCGAGGATGTCCATCGCTCTCCACCGTCGACATGGGCCAGTGGTCGCGACAGGCGCGACCCCTCCGACCCGCTATCGGCGGGGGCTTGCTCGTGGATTGCGGGAAGGCCGTGTGCCGACTTGGTGTGACGGGCGGTCGTCGCGGCGCCCGCATGTGTGGCGAGAATGCCACGGCGCCGATCCGGCGCGCGGGTTCGGCGGTCGCCGCGGGAGGGGAAGCGGCCGCCGCCGCGGCATGCCGCGGGCGGCGGGCGTCGATCGTCTCAGGTCAGGTTGGCGCTGTAGAAGTCGAGCGTGCGCTGCCAGGCGGTGGCCGCGTCGGCGGCGTCGTAGCGCGAGCCGGTCGGGTTCGCGAAGGCGTGGTCGGCGTCGTACCAGTAGACCGTCAGGCTGTCCGCCTTGCCGGCCGCCGCCATGTTCTTCTCGAAGCCCTCGACCATGTCCTTGTTGATCGACTGGTCGAGCGTGCCGAAGTGGCCGAGCACCGGACCCTGCAGGTTCTCGAGCTGCGAGACCGTGCGGGTGACGTTGCCGTAGTAGATGACGGTGGCGTTCACCGGCGCGGCGATCGAGGCGTTCAGCGACCAGGCGCCGCCGAAGCACCAGCCGACGGTGCCGACCTTGTCGGTGGCGTCCGGCAGGTCGCGGGCATAGTAGACCCAGGAGGAGACGGCGTCGGTGGCGTCCTCGGTGTTGAGGCCGGCCATCTGCGCCTTCGCCTCGTCGGCCGTCGTCGCCGGCTCGTCCTTGCCGAACAGGTCGATGGCGATGGCGATGTAGCCCTTGTCGGCGAGGTCGGCGGCGACCGCCTTGATCTGGTCGTTGAGGCCCCACCACTCGTGGATCAGCACGATCGCCGGCGCCGGCAACTGCGCGGGCTTGGCGATGACGCCCTTCGCCGGCTTGCCCATGACGGTGGTGATCGAGACCGGCGTCACCTTGGCGGCGGCAGCCTGGGCGAGAGCGGGATCGGCGAGCACGGCGGCGATCGGCAGCGTGCCGAGGCCGGCGAGGAAGGCGCGGCGGTCGGTCTCGGAAACGAAGATCGGCGGCATGTCCGCGTGGCTGCCACATCCGTCGAGCGTGCACATCGATGTGTCTCCTGAAGCTCTTGCCGGTCCGCCGCGCGGTTCCCCCGGCGACGCGTGCCGCCAACCTACCGTACCCGTCCTTTGCGACAAGCCGTCTTCGTCGCCCGCCCGCGCGGCGGTGCGTTTGACCCGATCCCGGCGCCCGCCTAAAACCGGCGCCGATCGGGCACGGCGAGCGGACGGGCGGCGGACGGGCATGTCTCACAACACCTTCGGCCACCTCTTCCGGGTCACCACCTGGGGCGAGAGCCACGGGCCGGCGATCGGCTGCGTCGTCGACGGCTGCCCGCCGGGGATCGCGCTGAGCGAGGCGGAGATCCAGGCCGATCTCGACCGCCGCCGGCCGGGCCAGTCTCGCTACACGACCCAGCGCCGCGAGCCCGATGCCGTGCGCATCCTGTCGGGTGTCGTGGCGGGCGCCGACGGCGAGGGCCTCGTCACCACCGGCACGCCGATCGCGCTGCAGATCGAGAACGTCGACCAGCGCTCGAAGGACTATTCGCAGATCGCCGATCGATACCGCCCGGGCCATGCCGACTTCACCTACGACGAGAAGTACGGCCTGCGCGATCCGCGCGGCGGCGGGCGGTCCTCGGCGCGGGAAACCGCCATGCGCGTCGCCGCCGGCGCCATCGCCCGCAAGGTGCTGGGCGGCGTCGTCGTGCGGGCGGCGCTGGTGCAGATCGGCGAAATCGCCGTCGACCGGTCGCGCTGGGACTGGGCCGCTGTTGGCGACAACCCGTTCTTCTGCCCGGACCCCGGCACGGTGGAGCGCTGGACGGAGCTCCTCGACGGCGTCCGCAAGCGCGGGTCCTCGATCGGGGCGGTGGTCGAGGTGGTGGCGGAGAACGTGCCGGCCGGCCTCGGCGCGCCGCTCTACGGCAAGCTCGACGCGGATCTCGCCAGCGCGATGATGTCGATCAACGCCGTGAAGGGCGTGGAGATCGGTGCTGGCTTTTCAGCAGCCACGCTGTCGGGCGAGGAGAACGCCGACGAGATCCGCATGGGCAACGATGGCCGGCCGCTGTTCCTGACCAACAACGCCGGCGGCATCCTCGGCGGCATCTCGACGGGCCAGCCGGTGGTGGCGCGCTTCGCAGTGAAGCCGACCTCGTCGATCCTGATCCCGAAGCGCTCGATCGATTCGACCGGCCAGGAGATCGTTGTCGTCACCAAGGGCCGCCACGACCCTTGCGTCGGCATCCGCGCGGTGCCGGGGGGCGAGGCGATGATGGCGATCGTGCTCGCCGACCACCTCCTGCGCGACCGCGCCCAGGTCGGCGAGCGGCCGGCCTGGCGGAAGGGCTGAACGGCGGGCTGAGGCGGACCGCCGGCGTCAGCTGCCGACGACGGTCTTCAGCTTCTCGACCGCCTTTTCCTGCGGGTCGCGGTAGTCGACGGTGCCGGCGAAGTCGCCGTTCCTGTCGAAGAGCAGCACCGCGGCCGAGTGGTCCATGGTGTAGTCGCCGCCCTCGAGCTCGACCTTGCGGGCATAGACCCTGTAGGCCTTCGTCACCGCGGCGATCTGCTCGGGCGTGCCGGTGAGGCCGACGATGCGCGGATCGAAGGCGGAGAGATAGTCCTTCATCGATTGCGGCGTGTCGCGCTCCGGATCGACGCTGACGAAGACGATCCTGAGGTCGTCGCCCGCCGGGCCGAGCGCCTTCAGCCAGCCGTCGGCCTCGGCGAGCGTCGTCGGGCAGACGTCGGGGCAGTGGGTGAAGCCGAAGAACATCGCGCGAGGCCGGCCGGCGAAGTCGGCCTCCGTCACCGTCTGGCCGTCGGTGCCGACGAGGGTGAACGGCCCGCCGACGGAGCCGACGGACGCGGTCGTGCCGGCCCCGACGGTCTCGCGCTCGAGCACGCCGGTCGCGAGCACGATGACGACCACCGAAGCGACGACGGCGATCGACCAGGCGACCACACGGGTCCAGAACAGCGCTCGCATCGCTCACTCCTCGTCGGTTTGGGCGGAAAACTGCCCGCGCGGGATGCCAGGTGCAACCCGTGTCGTCGCCGCAGCGGCGGTCAGCCCGCGGCGGGCCGTCCCGGTTTCGGCGCCGTCGCGGCGGTGGCGTGGCCGGCGAAGGCCGGGCGCTCGTCGGTGCCGGGCGGGATGACGGTGCCCATCGGGGCCGTCGAGGCGGCCGAAAAGCCGGTCTTGTCGGCGCTCGCCGTGCCGCTGCGCACCCGGATGCGCACGACGATGAAGACGAACAGCAGCGCCTGCACGGTCGCGGTCACCAGGAACAGCGAATGCGGCCCGCCGTGGGCCATCGCGAAGGCGGCGATCAGCGGCCCGCACACCGAGCCGAGGCCGTTGAGGAGGAGGACGCCCGCCGCCGTCTCGACGTACTCGCCCGTTGCCGTCTTGTCGTAGGCGTGGGCGGCGGCGAGCGAGTAGCCCGGCAGCGTCAGCACGCCGAAGACGAAGCCCATCAGCATGAGGAGGTCGGTGCCGACGGTGAGGAGGCCCAGCGCGAGGCCGGCCATCGTCGAGCCGACGAGCAGCATCGCCAGCACGATACGGCGATCGATGCGGTCGGACAGCCGCCCGACAGGCCACTGGCCGAGCGCGCCGCCGGCCACCGTGGCGCTGACGAACAGCGCCGCCTGCTCGACGGAAAGCCCGATGCCGGTGGCGAAGACGGCGCCAAGCGCCCAGAAAGCGCCGTTCGAGACGCCGATCATGAAGGCGCCGACGAAGGCGACGGGAGCGGTGGCGAACAGCCGGCGCGGCCGGAAGCGGACGAGCGAGATCGGCGCCGGCTGGGCCGCGCTCGTCAGCGCCACCGGCAGGGTCGCGAGCGAGATCAGGATGGCGGCCAGCAGGAACGGCGCCATCGCCGTCACCGGATAGAGCGACACCATCATCTGGCCGGCGGTGAAGGCGGCGAAGTTGACGACGATGTAGGCCGACATCACCGTGCCGCGCGTCGTGTTGCTGGCGCGGTCGTTGAGCCAGCTCTCGATGACAAGGTAGAGCGTCGCCAGGCTGAAGCCGGTCAACGCCCGGAGCCCGTTCCACACCAGTGGATCGCGCATCAGCGCGTGGCAGAGCACCAGCACCGCGGCGGCCGAGATCATCGCCGCAAAGGTGCGGATGTGGCCGGCGCGCAGGATGACGTAGGGGCCGAGCAGGCAGCCGGCGACGAAGCCGACATAGTAGCTCGAGCCGAGCAGGCCGAGCATGACGGTGTCGAAGCCCGAGGCCTCGCCCGACAGCGGCAACAGCGTGAACTGCAGGCCGTGGCCGGTCAGCAGGAAGCCGATGCCGAGGAGCAGGGAGACGACGGGGCGGAGGGTCCGGAACATCGGTGGGGCAAGACGGATGGCGGCGGAAACGGTCGGTCGGTCCGGGTCCGCCTCGCTGCGCGGGCCGCCCCCGTGCGTCGATCGTCCGGATGGCGTGAAAGGCTGGCGCGGGGTGCCGTCGCGGACGGCCCCGGCCGCCGCAGCAGAAGTCGCACCGTGGTGAAAAGCTTGAACGAAATCGCCGCCCGAACCGGCCGGTCCGGACGCCGTCCGCTCTAGGGGCAGGTCGTGGCGAAACCGTGTCGGTGGCTGTCGCCGGGCTAGCCGCGCTTTGGCCCGGCGAGACGCTGGGCGGGAGCGGCCTCGAGGCCGACTGCGCGGCGCACGGTGGCGACGATGCCGGCGGCGTCGAGGCCGGCGAGCGCGTACATCACCTCCGGCTTGTCGTGGGCGAGGTAGGTGTCCGGCAGCACGAGTGTGCGCACCTTGAGGCCACCGTCCAGCAGTCCCTCCTCGGCGAGCGCGCCGAGCACGTGGCTGCCGAAGCCCCCGATCGAGCCCTCCTCGACCGTCACCAGCACGGCGTGCTCGCGGGCGAGCCGGCGCAAGAGGTCGCGATCGAGCGGCTTCAGGAAGCGCGCGTCGGCGACCGTCGTCGAAAGGCCGGCGGCGCGCAGCTCGGCGGCGGCGCGCAGGCACTCCTGCAGCCGGCCGCCGAGCGACAGGAGCGCCACCGACGTGCCCTCCTCGACGACGCGGCCGACGCCGATCGCGAGCGGCGGGGCGGGCGAGGGGATGTCGAGCCCGACGCCCTCGCCGCGGGGATAGCGGAAGGCGATCGGCCCGTCCTCGTAGGCCGCGGCAGTCGCCACCATGCGGGCGAGCTCGACCTCGTCTCCGGCCGCCATCACCACCATGCCCGGCAGGCAGCCCAGAAAGGCGAGGTCGAAGGCGCCGGCGTGGGTCGGGCCGTCGGCGCCGACGAGGCCGGCGCGGTCGATCGGGAAGCGCACCGGCAGCCCCTGGATGGCGACGTCGTGCACCACCTGGTCGTAGGCGCGCTGCAGGAAGGTCGAGTAGATGGCGCAGAATGGCTTCAGCCCGTCAGCCGCGAGCCCGGCGGCGAAGGTGACGGCGTGCTGTTCGGCGATGCCGACGTCGAAGGTGCGCTGCGGGAATTCGGCGCCGAACAGGTCGAGGCCGGTGCCGGACGGCATCGCGGCGGTGACGGCGACGATGCGCTCGTCGCGGCGCGCCTCCTCGATCAGGCTCGTCGCAAAGACGCGCGTGTAGGCCGGCGCGTTCGCCTTCGCCTTCGCCTGCTCGCCGGTGACGACGTCGAAGCGGTTGACGCCGTGGTACTTGTCGGCCGAGGCCTCGGCGGGCGGGTAGCCCTTGCCCTTGCGGGTGACGACGTGGATGAGCACCGGGCCGGGCGCGGTGTCGCGGACGTTCTTCAGGATCGGCAGCAGCTGGTCGAGGGCGTGACCGTCGATCGGGCCGACATAGTAGAAGCCGAGCTCCTCGAAGAGCGTGCCACCGCCCATCGCCAGGCTGCGCGCGAGCTCCTCGGCCCTGGCGGCGCCGCGCTCGACGAACTTCGGCAGGTGGCGGGTCAGACCCTTCACCGCCTCGCGCAGCGTCACGTAGGTGCGGCCCGAGACGAGGCGGGCGAGGTAGCCGCTCATCGCGCCGACGGGCGGGGCGATCGACATGTCGTTGTCGTTCAGCACCACGACCATGCGGGCGTGCTGGGCGCCGGCGTTGTTCATCGCCTCGTAGGCCATGCCGGCCGACATCGCCCCGTCGCCGATGACGCAGACGACGTTGTGGCGCTCGCCCTTGAGATCGCGCGCCACCGCCATGCCGAGGCCGGCGGAGATCGAGGTCGAGGAGTGGGCGGCGCCGAACGGGTCGTACTCGCTCTCGGCGCGGCGGGTGAAACCCGACAGCCCGCCGCCCTGGCGCAGCGTGCGGATGCGGTCGCGCCGGCCGGTGAGGATCTTGTGGGGATAGGTCTGGTGGCCGACGTCCCAGATCAGCCGGTCGGTCGGCGTGTCGAAGACGTAGTGGAGCGCCACCGTCAGCTCGACGACGCCGAGGCCCGCGCCGAGGTGACCGCCGGTGACGGAGACGGCGTCGATCGTCTCGAGGCGCAGCTCGTCGGCGAGCTGCGGCAGGCTCGATTCCGGCAGGCGCCGCAGGTCGGCCGGCGTCGGCACGAGGTCGAGCAGGGGCGTCTTCGAGGCGGGCGTTTTGGAGGCGGATGTCACCGCGGGTCTCCCTCGCGACGGGGGTGGGGCGGCGCGAAAGGGCAGACCACTAGCGGCACTGCGCCGGCCATGCAACGCGGCAAGTCCGTCACCGGTCCGGCAAGGGGATGAACTCGTGCTCGCCCGGCACGGCGGGGAAGCGTCCGGCCTTCCAGTCGGCCTTCGCCTGCTCGATGCGGTCGCGCGAGGAGGAGACGAAGTTCCACCAGAGGTGCCGCGGCTCGTCGAGGGTCGCGCCGCCGAGGAGGACGACGCGCGCGTCGGTGAGCGCCGTCACCGTGATCGCGTCGCCCGGCCGCAGCACCAGCAGCCGGCCCGCCTCGAAGCGGTCGCCGGCGATCTCGACGGCGCCGTCCACGAGGTAGAGGGCGCGCTCCTCGGTGGCGGCGTCCACTGGCAGGCGCGCACCGGCCGCCATGCGGGTGTCGACGAAGAGGGTGTCCATGTGGGTCGCGACCGGCGACGTGGCGCCGAAGGCGCTGCCGACGACGATGCGGGCCGAGAGGCCGCCGTCCACGACGACCGGCAGGGCCGCAGCGCCGTGGCTGGCGAAGAACGGTTCGTCCTCCTCGTGGGCGCGCGGCAGGGCGACCCAGAGCTGCAGGCCGTGCAGGCGGCCGTCACCGCGGCGCTGGTCCGCGCCGGAGCGCTCCGAATGGGCGATGCCGCGTCCGGCGCTCATCCAGTTGACGGCGCCCGGCGCGATCGTCTGCAGCGAGCCGAGGCTGTCGCGGTGCACGATGGCGCCGTCGAAGAGATAGGTGACGGTCGCGAGCCCGATGTGCGGGTGGGGCGCGACATCGATGCCTTCGCCGATGCCGAAGGAGGCCGGCCCCATCTCGTCGAGGAAGACGAACGGCCCGACCGTACGCCGGCCGGCGACCGGCAGGGCGCGACGCACCAGGAAGCCGCCGAGGTCGCGCGTGCGCGGCACGACGACAGTCTCGACCGCGGGGGCAACGGCCGGCTCCGAGGATGCAGGCGCTTCCGCGAGGGCGGGATCTTCGGCGCGGGGCAGGCTCATCGTCGACGGTCTCCCGTCCGGCCGGGCGACGACCGCCTCAGGCTCATTGGCGCGGCGCGACGGGGACCCCCGGCACGGTCACGAACGTGCCCCTCAAATGGGGCGCCGTCACGCCGCGTCCAGCGGCTCCGTGCCCGTGGCCGCGCCGCCGGGGCCGAGCTGGATCTTCTCGACCCGCATCTCCGCTCGCTTCAGGAGCGCATCGCAGTGTTTCTGCAGGAGCTTGCCGCGCTCGTACTTGGCGATCGACGCCTCGAGCGCGACCTGGCCGCGCTCCAGTTCGTCGACGATCGTCTCGAGCTCGCCCATCGCCGCCTCGAAACTGAGGGTGGCGACATCCTTCGGCACGTCGTTGGGTGAATCGGCCACGCGGCTTCCCCTGCCTCGTCGATCGGGGTGGTCAGGCGTTCGCGAGCACAGTGATCGTCACGACGGCCGTGCGGCTGCCCAGGACGTCCATGATCTGGAACGCGTTCATCCTCGGAGACTAGCGCAGCCGCAGCTGCGGCGCATCCGGCCTCACGCCTCCATCAGCGTGCCGACGTGGACCGCGACCGAGCGCGACAGGCCCTCGAGGTCGTAGCCGCCCTCGAGCAGCGACACGACGCGGCCGCCGCAGCGGCGGGCGGCGATCTCGAGCAGGCGCCGCGTCACCCACGCGAAGTCCGATTCGATCAGGCGGATCTCGGCCAGCGGATCGCGGACGTGGGCGTCGAAGCCGGCGGAGATGACGACGAGATCCGGCCCGAAGGCGTCGAGGGCCGGCAGCACCACCTCGTCCATCGCGGCGCGGAAGACCTCGCCGTCGTCGCCCGCCCGGAGCGGCGCGTTGACGATGTTGCCGACGCCGGTCTCCGATCGCTCGCCGGTGCCCGGATAGAGCGGCATCTGGTGGGTGGAGCCGTAGAAGACGCTGGCGTCCGACCAGAAGATGTCCTGCGTGCCGTTGCCGTGGTGGACGTCGAAATCGATGATGGCGACGCGCTCGGCGCCGTGCGTCCGCTGGGCATGGCGGGCGGCGACGGCGGCGTTGTTGAACAGGCAGAAGCCCATGGCGCGGTCGTGCTCGGCGTGGTGGCCGGGCGGGCGCGAGGCGACGAAGGCGTTGGCGACGCGCCCCGTCATCACTTCGTCCACCGCCATCATGGCGCCGCCGACGCCGCGCAGCGCCGCCTCGAGGCTGCCGGGCGACATCGTCGTATCGGCATCGAGCCGCACCAGCCCCTCGGTGGGTGCCGCCCGGGTGATCACGTCGACATAGGCGGCGCGGTGGGCGAGGCGCGCATCGTCGAGCCGGCCGAGGGGGGCCTGGTCGCGCTCCAGGGTCTGGAAGCGCTCGGCCTCCATGACGCGCTCGATGGCGCGCAGCCGGTCCGGTCGCTCGGGGTGGCCGAGCGGCGTCTGGTGCTCGAGGAAGGCGGGGTGGGAGAGATAGAGGGTCGACACGCGTCCTCCGGTCGTCGGTTGCCCGCCGAGGGTTCACGCCCTCGCGTAGACGTCCTCGAGGCGGACGATGTCGTCCTCCTCGAGATAGCTGCCGGTCTGCACCTCGATCAGCTCGAGCGGGATCTTGCCGGGATTGGCGAGCCTGTGGACCGCGCCGAGCGGCACGTAGACCGACTGGTTCTCCGACACCACCTGCACCCGGTCCTCGATCGTCACCTCGGCCGTGCCGCGCACCACCACCCAGTGCTCGGCCCGGTGCATGTGCTTCTGCAGCGACAGCCGCGCCCCCGGCTCGACGACGATGCGCTTCACCTGGAAGCGGTCGCCGCGGTCGATCGATTCGTAGGAGCCCCACGGCCGGTAGCAGCGCGCGTGCGAACTGACCTGATGGTGGTTGCGGGCGCGCAGGCGGTCGACCAGCGTCTTCACCTCGCCGGAGAGCGACCGCCGCGTGACGAGCACGGCGTCCGGCGAGGCGACGACGACGACGTCGTCGAGCCCGATGACGCCGACCACTGGTCCGTCCGAGCGGATCAGGCTGCCGGCGGTGTCGACCGCCTCGACCGGGCCGTCGAGGACGTTACCGGCCTGGTCGGTGCCGCCGAGATCGTAGATCGCCTCCCAACTGCCGACGTCCGACCAACCGAAGGAGGCGGGCACCACGGCGATGCGGTCGGTCTTCTCCATCACGGCGTAGTCGATGGAGATCACCGGGGCGGCGCGGAAGCTCTTCGCGTCGAGGCGCACGAAGCCGAGCGCCGTATCCGTCTCGGCGCCGGCCGCCGCCGCCCGCGCCGCCTCGGCCACGGCGGGGGCGTAGCGATCGAGCTCGGCGAGCAGCACGTCGGCGCGGAACAGGAAGTTGCCGCTGTTCCACAGGCAGCCCTCGGCGAGGTAGCGCGCCGCGGTGGCAGCGTCCGGCTTCTCGGCGAAGGCGGCGACGCGGCGCGCGCCGGTGTCGCCGATGGCGTCGCCCGGGCGGATGTAGCCGTAGCCAGTGGCCGGATAGGTCGGCGCCATGCCGAACGTGACGATGTCGCCGGCCGCGGCGACAACGGCCGCCGCATCGACGGCCGCCAGGAACGCGGCGTCGTCGAGGATGACGTGGTCGGCGGCGAGCGCCAGCACCAGCGCCGCGGGATCCGTCCGCGCCACGAAGGCGGCGGCGGCGGCGAGCGCCGGGGCGGAGTTGCGGCGCTCCGGCTCGAGCAGCACGGTGACCGCGGCATTGACGTCCCTCGCCTGGTTCTCGGCGAAGAAGCGCAGCTCTGCGTTCGTCATCACCACCGGCTGCCCGAAGCGCGCCGGATCGGCGACGCGCTTCAGGGTCTGCTGGTAGGTCGACAGCGGCCCGACGAGCCGCTGGAACTGCTTCGGCAGGCTGTCCCGCGACACCGGCCACAACCGCGTGCCGGCCCCGCCGGCGAGGACGACGGGTGTGATCGGGTTCGTCATCGGGACTCCTGATGGGTCAGGGGGCTTCGGCGGTGTGATCCGTTGCCCGCTCGGAATAGACGATGTGCGCCTTCAGGACCGCCACGCAGGCCTCGAGCTCGGCGGCCAGCACGTGCATGTTCGGCAGGTCGATGATCAGCTTCTTCAGGCCCTTGGTGCCGTCCTCGCCGAAGAGGCCCACCTCGTAGCAGTGCTCGTTGGTCTCCGGGTCGATGCCGTACATCACCCGCATCCGCGACAGCCGGATCAGCGACTTCGCTTCCATCAACGCCATCGAAACGTCCCCCACTGCGGAAACGGCTCAGGCGAGCCGTCCCGATTGCCCCGCGGTCTGTCCAGGCTGCGGCCACCCAACGCCTCGCCCGAGGCACGACATCCGGGACATCGCCCGGATTCCGCACCCCGCATCCCGAGCCGACCTTAGCGCCGCCGTCGCCATCGCGCGAGGCCTCGGCGGCAGCGCCGCGACATCGGCTGCGCGACTGGCCGACGCGGAAGGTCTCGATGCCGGGCCGCCGCCGGCCTAGGATCGCCGCCGGCGAGTGCACCGGGGCGGTCCGCGGTCGCCGGTAGCACCGGATGTCGCGCACGCGGGAGGCGGTCACATGATTCTCATCGGCCAGTACGATTCGCCCTTCGTCCGGCGCGTCGGCATCGCCCTGACGCTTTCCGGCCTGGCGTTCGAGCACCGGCCGTGGTCGGTGTTCGGCGACGCCGACAAGATCCGCGCCTTCAATCCGCTGGTGCGGGTGCCGACGCTGGTCCTCGACGACGGCGAGGTGGTGATCGAGAGCCACGCCATCCTCGACTGGCTCGACAGCCAGGTGCCGTCCGAAGCGGTGATGCTGCCGGCGGTGCAGCCCGACCGGCGGCGGGCCCTGAAGACGATCACACTCGCCACCGGCATCGCCGACAAGGCGGTCAGCCTGTTCTATGAGAAGCGCCTGCACGAGCAGGTCTCCGACGTCTGGGTCGAGCGTTGCCGCAGCCAGATCCTCGGGGCGCTGGCGCTGCTGGAGGCCGACCGGGCCGCCCGCCCCGGCAATTTCTGGTTCGGCGACCGCATCGGCCACGCCGACATCGCTGTGGCGGCGACGCTGCGCTTCCTCGGCGAGGCCCATCCCGGTCTCGCCCCGCTCGCCGGCTATCCCGCGCTCGCCGCCGACGCCGCCCGCCTCGAGGCGATGGATGAGTTCCGGGCGATCAGCCAGCCGTTCATCCCGCCGGCGTAAGGGCGGGGGCGAAGCGCCTCAGGGCGTGAACGGGTTGACGATGACGAGGCCCTCGACGCGCTGGCCGTGATTGAGATGCTCGGTCAAGAGCGTCCGGCAACCGGCGCGCAGGGCCGCAGCGACGATGAGGCCGTCATAAACGGAAATGTTGTGCCGATAGGCGATGGCGACGCCATCCTCGTGCAGCGGCAGGTCGACGGGCACCACCGCGCAGACCGCCCGGAACGTCTCGACGAACTCTTGGACCTCCCCCAACTCCAGCCCAAGCTTGCGCCGGCAGACGGAGGCGAACTCGTTGAGCACCTGGACGCTGATGGTGCCGCCGTCCGCCAGCAGCGCCTCGGCTCGTCCAGCCTTGGTCGGGTCGCCGGACAGGAGGTAGAGCAGGACGTTGGTGTCGAAGAAGACCTCAGCGCTCATGCGCTTCGAGCCGGTCGAACCGGAAGCCGGGCGGCAGCCGGCCGCGGTACTTCCGCAGCCTGGCGAGCAGGTCGGCGCGCGAGGGCGCCCGGCTGACCTCGAGGGCCCGCTCGCCGGCCACTTGGATCTCGATACTGTCGCCAGGCTTGAGTTCGAGGGCCTCGACGACGGCACTCGGCAGCCGCACGGCGAGGCTGTTCCCCCACTTCGCGACCTGCATGGCGTGACCTCGATGCTATACGGTGGTGCTTCGTATATCATGCGCTGCAGATGCTGACGTCAACCGTCGCTCCGTCTCCCCCAAACGAAAACGGGCCCGGAGGACCGGGCCCGCTCGTCGGCGGAAGGCGGAGGGGAGGGCGAGCCCGCCCCCGTCGCTCACATCCCCTTGACGATCTCCTCGGTGACCTTCTTGGCGTCGCCGAACAGCATCATCGTGTTGTCGCGGAAGAACAGCTCGTTCTCGACGCCGGCATAGCCCGAGCCCATGCCGCGCTTGATGAACAGGACCGTCTTCGCCTTCTCGACGTCGAGGATCGGCATGCCGTAGATCGGCGAGGACTTGTCGGTCTTGGCGGCCGGGTTGGTGACGTCGTTGGCGCCGATGACGTAGGCGACGTCGGCCTGGGCGAACTCGGAGTTGATGTCCTCGAGCTCGAAGACCTCGTCATAGGGCACGTTCGCCTCGGCGAGCAGGACGTTCATGTGGCCCGGCATGCGGCCGGCGACCGGATGGATGGCGTACTTCACCTCGACGCCTTCCTTCTTCAACTGGTCGGCCATCTCGCGCAGCGCGTGCTGGGCCTGGGCGACCGCCATGCCGTAGCCCGGCACGATGATCACCTTCGAGGCGTTCTTCATGATGAAGGCGGCGTCCTCGGCCGAGCCCTTCTTCACCGGTCGCGCCTCGACCGCGCCGCCGGCGGGGCCCGCCGTCTCGCCGCCGAAGCCGCCGAGGATGACCGAGATGAACGAGCGGTTCATCCCCTTGCACATGATGTAGGAGAGGATCGCACCCGACGAGCCGACCAGCGCGCCGGTGATGATCAGCGCCGAGTTGCCGAGGGTGAAGCCGATGCCGGCCGCCGCCCACCCCGAGTAGGAGTTGAGCATCGACACGACGACCGGCATGTCGGCGCCGCCGATCGGCACGATGATCAGGCCGCCGAGCACCAGCGAGACGATGACGATGAGCCAGAAGATCGGGTGGCTCTCGGTCATCACCAGCGCGACGACGAGCACGACCAGCAGGATGGCGAGGCCGGCATTGATGACGTGGCGGCCGGGCAGCAGGATCGGCTTGCCCGACATGTTGCCGTTGAGCTTCAGGAAGGCGATCACCGAGCCGGTGAAGGTGATCGCGCCGATGGCGACGCCGATCGACATCTCGATCAGCGCCTGGGCGTGCACCGCGCCGCGGGCGCCGATGCCGAAGGCCTCCGGCGCATAGAGCGCGCCGGCGGCGACGAACACGGCGGCGAGGCCGACCAGCGAGTGGAAGGCGGCGACGAGCTGCGGCATCGCCGTCATGGCGATGCGCCGGGCGATCACCGCGCCCACCGCGCCGCCGACGACGAGGCCGAGCACGATCAGCGCCAGCGCGCCGGGCGACGGCCGGGCGACGGCGAGCGTCGTCAGGATGGCGATGGCCATGCCGGCCATGCCCATGTAGTTGCCCCGCCGCGACGTCGCGGGGCTCGACAGCCCGCGCAGCGCCAGCACGAACAGGACGGCGGAGACGAGATAGAGGACGGCGGCGAGATTGGCGTTCATCGCCTCAGCCCTTCTTCTTGTACATGGCGAGCATGCGGCTCGTGACCAGGAAGCCGCCGAAGATGTTCACGGCCGCCATGACGAGCGCGAGGAAGCCGAAGCCGCGGGCCCAGGCGGCGCCCTCGCCGGCGGCGAGATCGACACCGACGGCGAGCAGCGCGCCGACGACGATCACCGAGGAGATCGCGTTGGTCACCGCCATCAGCGGCGTGTGCAGCGCCGGCGTCACCGACCAGACGACGAAGTAGCCGACGAAGATCGCCAGCACGAAGATCGACAGGCGGAAGACGAAGGGGTCGATCGCCCCCCCGGTCGCGGGGGGGGGGGG
>CALRZT010000072.1:0-15858 GCA_943372725.1 Pseudoxanthobacter soli DSM 19599 | reverse complement strand
GCCGCCGAATGGCGCCACCGGGTCCGCGCCGGTGAGCACGTTGATGCCCTCACCGTCGACGACGGCGCGGCCGCTGGCGACGGCGGCCAGCGCCTGCGGGTAGATACGGTGCTCGGCGGCGAGCACGCGCGCCGCCAGCGTGTCGGGCGTATCGGTGTCGACCACCGGCACCGCCGCCTGCACGATGATCGGCCCTACGTCCATCTCGGTGCGGACGAAGTGGACGGTGCAACCGTGCAGCGTCACCCCGGCCGCGAGCGCCCGGGCGTGGGTGTGCAGGCCCTTGAAGGACGGCAGCAGCGACGGGTGGATGTTGATCATCCGGTCGCGCCATGTCTCCACGAAACCGGGCGTCAGCAGCCGCATGAAGCCGGCGAGGCAGACGATCTCGGTCCCCGCCGCCACCAGCGCCGCGTCGATGGCGGCGTCGAAGCTCTCGCGATCCGAATATGATCTGTGATCGATGATCACGGTTTCAATGCCGGCGGCCGAGGCCTTGGCGAGGGCGCCGGCATCCGGCCGGTTGCAGATCACCCGCACGATCTCGGCCGGAAAGGCCGGGTCGCGGGCGGCGGCGATCAATGCCGCCATGTTGCTGCCGCCGCCGGAGACGAGCACGGCGACCCGCTTGCGGGTGGGCGTGCTCACAGCGCGAGGCGGCCGTCGAAGACGACGGCACGGTCACCGCGCGGCACGATGGTGCCGAGCCGCATCACCGTCTCGCCGGCGGCCTCGAGCGTCGTGAACACCGCGTCGGCGGCGGCGGGCGCGCAGACCACCACCATGCCGACGCCGCAGTTGAAGGTCCGCACCATCTCCGCCTCCGCGATGCGGCCGTCACGGGCGAGCCAGCCGAACACCGGCGGCGGCGCGATGACGTCGAGGTCGATGCGGGCAGCGAGCGCCGCCGGCAGCACGCGCGGAATGTTGTCGACGAGGCCGCCGCCGGTGATATGGGCGAGCGCCTTGATGCCATCGGTGGCGGCGAAGGCTTTGAGCAGTGATTTCACGTAGATGCGGGTCGGCGCCAGCAGGGCGCGGCCGAGGGTCGTTTCCGCCTTGAACGGGCAGGGGTCGCCGTAGCCAAGACGGTCGGCTTCGACGATGCGGCGCACCAGCGAGTAGCCGTTCGAGTGCACGCCGGAGGAGGCGAGGCCGAGCACCACGTCGCCGCTCGCGACGTCGGCGCGCGGCAGCAGCCGGTCGCGCTCGACGGCGCCCACCGCGAACCCGGCGAGGTCGTAGTCGCCGTCGCGGTAGTGACCAGGCATCTCCGCCGTCTCGCCGCCGACCAGCGCCGCGCCGGCCTGCCGGCAGCCTTCGACGATACCGGCGACGACGGCGGTCGCGACCTCCACGTCGAGCCGGCCGGTGGCGTAATAGTCGAGGAACATCAAGGGCTCGGCGCCCTGGACGACGAGGTCGTTGACGCACATCGCCACGAGGTCGATGCCGACGGTGTCATGGACGCCGGCCTCCAGCGCCACCCGCAACTTGGTGCCGACGCCGTCGGTGGCGGCCACCAGCAGCGGGTCGCGGTAGCCGGTCGCCTTCAGGTCGAAGACACCGCCGAAACCGCCGATCGCCGCATCGGCGCCGGGGCGGGCGGTGCTGCGCACCAGCGGGGCGATCGCCCGCACCAGCGTGTCGCCGCGGTCGATGTCGACGCCGGCGGCGGCGTAGGTAAAGGGCTCGGGAGTAGCCGGATCGCTCATGGGGGCTCCGCTGCGGCGACCGCGCGGGGCGGGAGGCGCATTCCGCCGGTCGACCGGCGATGCTATGGCGCATTGCGCGTCCCCGTGGCAAGGCGGCGTCTCGCGAGGGCCGAAGGGCCGCTTGGCGGACGTCACAGGGATCGCCATCTGAGGCGTCCGGTCCGCGTGGGGAGACGTCGTTGAGGTCCTGGTTCTTTCTCGTGCCGAACATGATCACGCTGGCCCGGCTGTTCGCCGTCCCCGTGGTCGTCTGGGCGATCGCCACGGGCGAATCCGGCATCGCGTTCGCGCTCTTCGTCGCCGCCGGCATCTCCGACGCCATCGACGGCTTTCTGGCCAAGCGCTTCCACCTCGAGACCGAACTCGGCGCCTATCTCGACCCGATCGCCGACAAGGCGCTCCTGGTTTCGATCTACGTCGCGCTGGCGATCGCGGGCGAACTGCCGGTCTGGGTGACGACGCTGGTGGTCGCCCGCGATCTCCTCATTGTCGGCGCCGTGATGCTCGCCGTCGTGCTCGGCCGGCCAGTGCGGGTCCGTCCGATCGCCGTCAGCAAGGCGAACACGCTCGTCCAGATCGTGCTCGCCGCCGTGGTCCTGGCGGCGAACGCGTTCGGCTGGGAACTGTACTGGCCGACGCTGATCCTGACCTTCGCCGTGGCCGCCTTGACCGTCACCTCCGCGGGCGCCTATCTCGTCGAATGGATGGCGCACATGACGGCCGGGCCGCCCCAGGCCCCCACATCCGGACCCGGAGACGAGCGACCGTGAGTGTCGGGCGGCAGATCGGCTTCTGGGTCGCCGCGCTCGTCGGCTTCCTCGTCTTCCTCTACGTCTTCAGCGGCATCCTGCTGCCGTTCGTGGCGGGCATGATCCTCGCCTACCTGCTCGATCCGGTCGCCGATCGCATCGAGCGGCTCGGCATCAACCGTCTGATCGCCGCGCTCATCATCCTTGCGACGTTCGTCGTGCTGTTCGTACTGGTGCTGATCCTGGTGCTGCCGATCGTCGGCCACCAGCTCGGCGCACTCTTGCGCAGCCTGCCGGGCTATGTCACCGCGCTGCAGGACTTCGTGTCGCGCAACATCGACAGCGCGGGCCAGCTGCCGACGGTGCTCGGCATGCAGCCGACGGACCTGAAATCGTCCCTCGGTGGGCTACTGACCCAGGGCGCACAGTGGTTCGCCACGATGCTGACGTCGATCTGGAGTGGTGGCCAGGCGCTGCTGTCGGTGCTTGCGCTCCTCGTCGTCACGCCGGTGGTCGCCTTCTACATGCTGCTCGACTGGGACCGCATGGTCCGCGAGATCGACGGCTGGGTGCCGCGCCGTAGCGTCGAGACGGTTCGCCAGATCGCCCGCGAGATGGATGAGGGCGTCTCCGGCTTCATCCGCGGCCAGGTCTCGGTCTGCCTCATCCTGGGGGCCTATTACGCGATCGGCCTCACCATCGTCGGGCTCGATTTCGGTCTGCTGATCGGCATCTTCATCGGCATGATCAGCTTCATCCCCTATGTCGGTGCGACCATCGGCATGATCCTGTCGGTCGGCCTCGCCGTGGCGCAGTTCTGGCCGGACTGGCCGATGGTCGCCGCCGTCGGCGCCGTCTTCGCGGTCGGCCAGTTCATTGAGGGCAACGTCCTGCAGCCGAAGCTGATCGGCGAGCACGTCGGGCTGCATCCGGTGTGGCTGATGTTCGCGCTGTTCGCGTTCGGATCGCTGTTCGGCTTCGTCGGCATGCTGATCGCGGTGCCGGCCGCCGCGGCAGTCGGCGTGCTGGCGCGCTTCGCCATCGCCCGCTACCTCACCAGCCCGTTCTACACGGGCGGCCCGCGGTCGGGTCCGGGGTAGCCGTTCCGTGTCCGATAGCGGAGGCCAGCTGCCGCTCTCGCTCGCGATGCCGGTCTCGCGGACGCGGGAAGACTTCATCGTCGGCTCGGCGAATGCGGCGGCCGCCGCGCTGGTCGACCGCTGGCCGGACTGGCCGGCCCAGACCGCCCTCCTCGTCGGACCACCCGGGTCGGGAAAGACCCATCTCGCCACCGTCTGGGCCGGGCGCGCCGGGGCGTCGGTGATGGACCTCGCGACGCTCGCCGGTACCGATCCGCTGGCCCTGGCCGAGGCGGGCCACGTCGTCATCGAGAACATCGACCGGAGCCGCACCGGCGACACGGCGCTGCTGCATCTCCTCAACGCGGCGCGCGAGCGCGGTCGCTCGGTGCTAATGACGGCGCGCTGCGGCCTGCACGACTGGACGACGCCGGTGGCCGATCTCGCCTCGCGGCTGCGGGCGGCGACCCCGGTGACGATCGCCGAGCCTGATGACGCGCTCCTCGCGCAGGTCCTGGTCAAGCTCTTCGCCGACCGCCAGATCACTGTCGACCGCACCGTCGTCGACTTCGCACTGCGGCGGATGGAGCGCTCGCTTGCCGCCGCCAACGCCTTCGTCGCGGCCCTCGACGAGGCGGCGATGGCCGGCAAGCGCGCACCCTCGCGGGCGCTGGCGGCCGAGGTGCTGGAGCGGCTGGAGACCGGCGGAGGCCGCGGCGACGGTTCCTGACGACCGTCGAACACTTCCGTCATACATTCCGTGTATCGGGGCGGCGTGGGGCAGGAGGACGGAATGGACGAGGAAGCGGCGGGGGTGACCATCTCGGTGGAAGCGGACGGTGCCGAGCCGGATCTGCGGGACCTGCCGGCACGCTTCGTCAATCGCGAACTCTCCTGGCTCCAGTTCAATCGCCGGGTCCTTGAAGAGGCCGCCAACCCGCACCACCCGCCGCTCGAGCGGCTGCGCTTCCTGTCGATCTCGGCGAACAACCTCGACGAGTTCTTCATGGTGCGGGTCGCCGGTTTGCGCGGACAGCAGCGGATCGGCATCGAGACGCGCTCCGACGACGGGCTGACGCCGAGCGAACAACTCGCGCAGATCGCCCACGGTGTCGGCCGGCTGCAGGAGGCGCAGCAGGAACAATGGCGCGCGCTGCGGGCGCTCCTGGCGGAGACCAACATCTGGCTGGTCGAAGGCGCCGATCTCACCGACGTGGAGCGCGTCTGGCTTGAGCGCTTCTACCTCAGCCACATCTTCCCGGTGCTGACGCCGCTCGCCATCGACCCGGCGCATCCGTTCCCGTTCATTCCCAATCTCGGCTTCACGCTCGTCGTCGAGCTGGCGGCGCCGGAAGGCGACCGGATGGTCGCCCTGATCCGCGTGCCGGCGCAGGTCGACCGCTACATCCGCCTGCCGGGCCGTCCCGGCGATCCGCCGGACGGCGCCCGCTTCGTCTCGCTGGAGGCGACGATCGGCCAGTTCATCGCGCGCCTGTTCCCGAGCTACCGGGTGCTCGGGGAGGGGGCGTTCCGCGTCATCCGCGATTCCGACCTCGAGATCGAGGAGGAGGCGGAGGACCTCGTCCGCCTGTTCGAGACGGCGCTGAAGCGCCGCCGGCGCGGCTCGGTCATCCGGCTCGAGATCGAGCACACGACGCCGGAGCCGCTGCGCCGCTTCGTCGCCAACGCCCTCGGCGTGCTCGACGACGAGATCTTCCTGGTCGACGGGTCGCTGGCCCTGAAGGACCTCGCACAACTCGTCGGCCTCGACCGGCCGGAGCTCAAGTTCGTCCCCTACACGCCGCGCTTTCCGGAGCGCATCCGCGAACACAACGGCGACTGCTTCGAGGCAATCCGGGCGAAGGACCTCGTCGTCCACCATCCCTACGAGTCGTTCGACGTCGTCGTGCAGTTCCTCGCCCAAGCGGCGCGGGATCCCGACGTCGTGGCGATCAAGCAGACGCTCTACCGGACCTCGAAGGACTCGCCGATCGTGCGGGCGCTGGCCGAGGCGGCGGAAGCCGGCAAGTCGGTGACCGCCCTCGTCGAGCTGAAGGCGCGCTTCGATGAAGAGGCGAACATCCGCTGGGCACGCGACCTCGAGCGCGCCGGCGCGCAGGTCGTGTTCGGCTTCATCGAACTCAAGACCCACGCCAAGCTGTCGATGGTGGTGCGGCGCGAGGGCGGCAACCTCGTCACGTATTGCCACCTCGGCACCGGCAACTACCATCCGATCACGGCGCGCATCTACACCGACCTGTCGTTCTTCACCTGCGACGAGGTGATCGCGCAGGATGTCGCCCGCATCTTCAACTACATCACCGGCTATGCGCGTCCGACCGAGGAGACCAAGCTCGCGGTCTCGCCCTTGTCGCTGCGCAAGCGCATCCTCGAGCACATCGACGCCGAGATGGACCACGCCCGCGCCGGCCGGCCGGCGCAGATCTGGCTGAAGATGAACTCGCTGGTCGACCCGCAGATCATCGACGCCCTCTATGACGCGAGCGAAGCGGGCGTGCAGATCGACATCGTCATCCGCGGCATCTGCTGCCTGCGGCCGGGCGTGCCGGGGCTGTCTGAGAACATCCGGGTGAAGTCGATCGTCGGCCGCTTCCTCGAGCACAGCCGCATCTTCTGCTTCGGCAACGGCCACGGCCTGCCGTCGCCGCACGCCTATGTCTACATCGGCTCGGCCGACATGATGCAGCGCAACCTCGACCGCCGCGTCGAGGCCCTCGTGCCGATCGAGAACCCGACCGTGCACGCGCAGATCCTCGACCAGATCATGGTCGCGAACCTCACCGACAACGAACAGAGCTGGCAGCTCTTGCCGGACGGCGGGCATCGGCGTATCCACCCCGCTCCCGGCGAAGAACCCTTCAACGCCCAGCAATACTTCATGAACAACCCCTCGTTGTCCGGCCGTGGCAAATCCCTCCTCACCGACTCGCCCAAGCCGTTCGCGAAGCGGCGTGGCAGCTGACGCCCCAGAGCGGCGGCCCGTCGCCGAGCCGGCGCCCGGTCGTCTGCCCGGCAACGGCCCGATCGCCGTCGTCGACATCGGATCGAATTCGGTACGCCTCGTCGTCTACGAGCGGCTCGCCCGATCGCCGACGGTGGTGTTCAACGAGAAGGTGCTCGCCGGCCTCGGCCGCGGCATCGCCAAGACAGGCCGGCTGATCGATCAGGCGACGGACCAGGCGCTGGTGGCGCTGCGCCGCTTCCGCCAGATCTCCGACCAGCTCGGCGTGCGCTCCTTCGACGTGCTGGCGACGGCCGCCTCGCGGGACGCCGAGAACGGGCCGGCTTTCATCGCCGAGGTCGAGCGCATCTGCCGGTCGCCGGTGACCGTGCTGTCGGGGGCGAGCGAGGCGCGCTACGCGGCACTCGGCGTCGCCTCGGGCATTCATGATCCGAACGGCATCGCTGGCGATCTCGGCGGCGGCAGCCTCGAGATCGTCGACGTCCGCGGCGGCGAAATGGGGGGTGGCCAGACCTTCCCTCTCGGCGGCCTCAGGCTGCAGGAAGCGTCGGATTCGTCGCTGCGCAAGGCCGAGAAGATCGCCGCCGACCTGCTCTCCGCCGATCCGCTGCTCGCCGCCGGGGAGGGCAGGGACTTCTACGCCATCGGCGGAACGTGGCGCTCGCTCGCGCGCCTGCATATGTTCCAGACCGGCTACCCGCTGCACGTCATGCACCAGTATACGATCCAGGCCGGCGAGGCGCTGGAGTTCTGCCGGACCGTGGCGCGCGGCAACATCGATACCCTCGACTCGATCGAGGTTGTGTCGCGCCAGCGCCGGGCGCTGCTGCCCTATGGCGCCCTGGTGCTGGCCCAGATCATCCGAACGGCGAAGCCGCGCGCCGTGGTGCTGTCGGCCCTCGGCCTGCGCGAGGGACTTCTCTACGAGCGGCTTTCGGAGGCGGAGCGGGCCGCCGACCCGCTGATCTCGGCCTGCGAGGAGCTGTCCTTCCTGCGGTCGCGCTCGCCGCGCATGGTGGCGGAGCTGCCGGCGTTCGCCGGGCGCATCTTCGAGCTGATGGGGATCGACGAGACGGTCGACGAGCGACGCCTGCGCATCGCTGCCTGCCTGCTTTCCGACATCGGCTGGCGGGCCCACCCGGACTACCGCGGCGAACAGAGCGTCGCGATCATCTCCAACGCCTCCTTCATCGGCGTCGACCACCACGGCCGCGCCTACCTCGCGCTCGCCGTCTACTACCGCCACTTCGGGCTCGTCGACGATGCCCTGTCGCCGCGCCTGCGCGAACTCGCCACGACGCGGATCAAGGACCGCGCACGCTGCCTCGGCGCTGCGCTCCGGCTCGCCTACGTCCTCGCCGCATCCGCCCCCGGGGTGCTGTCTCGCATCGCCATCGACAGCGTCGGCGACCGGCTGGTGCTGCGGCTGCCGAAGGAGCTCGCCCCGCTCGACGGCGAGGTGGTGCGCAAGCGGCTGGACCAGCTCGCCCGCCTCGGCGGCATGGGCTCGGCCATCGTTGAAATCTAGGGTCTGGGTCGCCCGGCGCTGGTTGCGCGCGCGGGTTGTGCGAATCCGCTTCACGTCATTGAGACGAGAAGCCGTCAAGGCTAGCCTTCCCCCCGGGCGCTCCGGATTCGGAACGCCCCCGCGAGACACCGACCGGAGCCACCCCATGACCTCGAAGACGACAATGGCCATCCTGGCCGGCCTGTTCGCCTGCGCCGGCGCGGTGTCGGCACACGCCGACATCGAGCCCGCGCGCGCCAACGGCAAGTTCACCTGCCCAGGCAAGGCGGTGAAGCAGGACTGGATGCTGATCGCCACGAACGGCGTGCCGTTCTACTGCAAGCTCAGCATCGACAAGGATAACGGCCTGACGGGTGACTGCTTCGATGCCATCGATCCGGATACGCGGATCAAGGCGACCGGGGACATGTCCGTCAACAGCAAGTGCGCCGTCAGCGGCACCCTCACCCTCAAGGGCGGCGGCGACGTGGTGAAGGCGGACATCTCCGCCAACATGACGAAGAGCCAGACGACCATCATCGGGATCACGGTCGGCTCCAAGGGATCGGACAAGGGCCAGTTCGGAACCTTCACCGCCATCCGCATGGAGCAGTGAGCGCGGTCGATCCCTGTCGAACCGCCTCCTTCCGATACCTCCGAGGAAAGACGTCATGAACGCTCGCAACCTCCTGATGGCCGTTGGCGCGGTCGCTCTCTTCGCCGCCGCTCCGGCCGCCGCTCAAGATATCGAGCCCCAGAAGGGCTACAAGTGCAATGCTAAGTCCCTCGAAGCAAACTGGATGATCATCATCGGTGGCGGCTCCAAGCCGAGCTATTGCGAAGCCACCGTCGACAAGAGCGGCAATATCAATACGTCTGCCTGCTACGAGAAGAAGACGGACAAGATCATCGGTGATCTGTCCGGCAAGCTTGCCATTACCAACCGGTGTGCGATCAGCGGCCAGGTCAGCATCAACCCGACGAGCGGCAAGGCGACGAAGACGGACGCCGAACTCTACATGGATGCAGCGGCGACGAGCTTCGTCGGTACGCTGACGGCCAAGGATGACGGCTTCGTCGTCGTTCAGGCCATTCGCATGAAGTGACGCCGCTCGCCCGTTGGATCCGGCTCCGCCGGAAACAGCGGTGCTTTTCGTCGTCGAACTCTCGGCCCCTCGCGGGCAGACTTCCAGGAGCAGGCAACATGCGCTCTCTCGTCATCCTCGCCGCGTCGGCGGTCGTCGCCTTCGCCGCGCCGGCCTTCGCCCAACAGGCCACCGACATCGAGCCGAACCAGCAGAAGTACAAGTGCACGTCGAAGGACGCCGTCGGCGGCTGGTCGATGGTCTTCTTCGAGAAAGTCGCTACGCAGTGCACCTTCACCGTCGACAATGATCGCAAGATCACTCAATCGAGCTGCATCGAGAAGAAGACCGACAAGGAGATCGGGACGCTCGAGGGCAAGATCGTCGTCGACAAGAAGTGCACGGTGACGGCGAGCTTGACCATCAGGTCGAACAAGACTTCGACGGAGAGCAAACTCGACGCCTACATGACGTTCGATCAGACGGCCTTCACCGGGCTGCTGATCGACAAGAAGTCGGACGCCTTCGTCGCCGTCGCCGCCGTGCGGGCGAAGTAGGGTCGACGGATCCGGCAAGGGCCGCGGCGCCCCCGGGGGTGCGCCGCGGCCGGCCTGCAGTTCTGCAGGCCCGCAGATCAGGCGGTCTCGGCCGGGGGCGACGGCGCACCGCCATCGATGGCAGTTCCGCCGCGCGCCTCGCCCTCTGGCTTGCGGCGGCGGCGCTTGCGGCGTTTCGAGGGGAGGGGCTGTGCCACGGGCGCCAGCGACTGCCCGGCGTCCCCGACCCGATCCATGAGGACGATCCGGCCGCCGTTCATCGCCAGCGCGGTGCGGCCGTTCTTGAGATCGAGAGCGGGCTGCCCGAACAGGTCGCGCCGCCACCCCGCCAGGGCCGGCACATCCGCGTCGTCGGAGGCGGCGAGACGGTCGAGATCATCGGACGTGGCGATGATTTTGGCTGCAACGCCATGGCGTTCGGCCATCAGCTTCAACAAGACTTTCAGCAGCTCGGACGCGGCGCCGCCATTGCTGGCCGGCCGGTCGTTGTCGACCGGTGGCAGGTCGGGCAGGGCGCCGTCGAGGGCGCGGTTGACGAGCGTCACCAGTTCGGCGCCCGAGCGCGACCGTTCGAAGCCCTTCGGCACTGTCCTCAGCCCGGCGAGCTGTTCGGCGGTGCGGGGGCGGCGGGTGGCGACTTCACTGACGGCGTCGTCCTTCAGGACGCGGCTGCGCGGCACGTCCCGCGTCTGCGCCTCGCGCTCGCGCCAGCCGGCAACCGCCTGCAGGACGGCGAACTCCTCCCGGGACTTCGGCCGCGCCTTGAAGCGGGTCCACGCGTTCTCCGGATCGACGCGGTAGGTATCCGTCGACGTCAGGACGGCCATCTCCTCGGCCACCCAGTCGATTCGGCCGCTCTTCTCGAGGGAGGCGCGCAGATGCCGGTAGACGTCGCGCAGATGCGTGACATCGGCCAGCGCATAGTCGAGCTGCAGGTCGGACAGCGGGCGTCGCGACCAGTCGGTGAAGCGGTGGGTCTTGTCGATGCGGCCGCCGGTCGTGCGGGCGACGAGTTGGTCGTAGGCGATCGAATCGCCGAAGCCGCAGACCATCGCGGCGATCTGGGTGTCGAAGATCGGTGCCGGCACGAAGCCGCCGCGGTGGTAGACGATCTCGATGTCCTGCCGCCCGGCATGGAAGACCTTGAGGACGTCCGGCGCCCGCATCAGAGCAAGAAACGGCTCGAGGTCGAGGCCCGGCGCCATCGCATCGACGATCACGGCATCATCGGGACTGGCCAGTTGCACGAGGCAGAGCTTCGGCCAGAAGGTCGTCTCCCGCATGAATTCGGTGTCGACGGCGACAAACTCTGCCGCTGCAAGACGAGCGCAGACGTCGGCCAGCGCTTCGGATGTCGTTATGGTTTCTATCATCGCCTCTGTTCATAGCCGACAGAATCGAGGCTGTCGCGTGTGCAGCGAGGGCCTGCGCGCGGCACGCGGTCGCCGCCGTCGGACGAGGATCGGGACGGGCCGAGCCGCCCGGGGCTCGTGGTCTTCCCAGCATTCGTCTTGGCGCTTCAACGGCTGGCTGGGTAGCTTCGGGAGCGAGTGAGCGCGCTGCGATCGCGTTCTCGGTCGCGGTCTTCGTCGCCGCTGTGCGCAGCCGCCTCCCGCCAGAAAAGGGGGCCGCCTACCTCTCCGAGGAACATCGTCTCGAACCCGACGACCTTGATCGCCCGACCGTCTGATCCCGCGGACCCGCCGGCGCGACGACGTCTGACCGGTGTCAGGGCAGGGAGGCGCGGAGCATCTCGAGGGCGGTGGCGACGGTGGCGAGGCGGATCTGCGAGCGGGTCTGCGGCCCGAGCCTGATCTCGCGATGGATCGTAGGCCCGTCGCGCACGGCGACGGCGAGGTAGACGAGACCAACCGGCTTGGCGGCGGTCCCGCCGCCCGGTCCGGCGACGCCGGTGACGGCGACGGCCCTGTCGGCGTGGGCGTGCGCGAGCGCGCCTTCCGCCATCAGCCGCGCCACGGCCTCGCTCACGGCGCCGTCGCGGGCGATGACCTCCGGATCGACACCGAGACACTCGCTCTTCGCGGCGTTGGAGTAGGTGACGAAGCCGCGCTCGACGACGTCCGAGGAGCCCGGGATCTCGGTGAGCAGCGCCGCGATCAGCCCGCCGGTGCACGATTCGGCGGTCACCACCCTGAGGCCGGCGCGCCGGAACTGGTCGAGCAGCGCCGCGGCTGGTGCGAGGAGCGGCGTGAGATCGGTCACCGCCCGTCGTCTCCCGGCTCGATCGGCAGGCGGACCGTCGCGGTCGCCATGGCCGCGATGCCCTCGCGCCGGCCGGTGAAGCCGAGGCGCTCGCTCGTCGTCGCCTTCACCGCGACGCGCCCGATCGGCAGGTCGGTGATCGCGGCGATGCGGGCGCGCATCGCATCCCGGTGTGGCCCGATCTTCGGGGCCTCGCAGACGAAGGTGAGGTCGAGATGGGCGATGCGGCCGCCGAGCGCCCGCACCCGCTCGACCGCGGCGGCGAGGAAGCGGGCCGAATCGGCGCCCTTCCAGCGGGCGTCGCTCGGCGGGAAGTGCGAGCCGATGTCGCCGTCGGCGATCGCGCCCAGAATGGCGTCGGTGATCGCGTGCAGGCCGACGTCGGCGTCGGAATGGCCGTCCAGTCCATGCGTGTGCGGCAGCACGATACCGCCGAGCGTGACGGCGTTGCCGTCGCCGAAGGCATGCACGTCGTAGCCCTGTCCGACGCGCACGTCGGGCAGGTCGGCGAGGGCGGCGCTGGTGAGGCGGGCATCGGCGGCGGCGATGTCGCCGGCGGTGGTGAGTTTGACGTTACCGGGATCGCCCTCCACCAGCGTGACGTCGAGACCCGCCCATTCGGCGACGGCGGCGTCGTCGGTGAGGTCGGCGCGGCCCGCCTCCGCCGCCTTCACGTGTGCCGAAAGTAGCGCCGCGAAGTGGAAGCCCTGGGGCGTCTGGGCCGTCCACAGCCCGTCGCGGGGGATCGTCTCGGCGATCCGGCGACCGTCTGCGGCGCGCTTGACGGTGTCGGTGACGGGCAGGGCGGCGATCGCACCCGCCGACGCCGAAAGCGCACCGAGAACCCGGTCGACCACGGCAGCGCCGATGAACGGGCGCACCGCATCGTGCACGAGAACGAGGTCCGGCGGGGCGGCGGCGAGGGCCGTCAGGCCGCTGCGGACGGAGTGCTGGCGGGTGGCTCCACCGTGGACGGGGGGGCGGACCTTGGGATGGGGCGCGACGGCGCTCGCGAAGGCCTCGTCGTCGTCGGCGTGGATGACCGGCTGGATGATCGTGATCGCCGGGTGGGCGGCGAGGCGCGCGATCGTCTCGGCGATGACCGCCCTGCCACCGACCGAGCGGTATTGCTTCGGCGCATCGCCGGCCGTCGTCGACGCGCGCGTGCCGCGGCCGCCGGCAACGAGGACGACGGCGGTGCGGCGCTGCGGCATGCCGCCGGACCCGTCTTGCTGGTGCTCCGCCTGTTCAAACGTCATGGCCTGCTCGCTCTCCCGCCCTCGACGGTGTAGGGCGAGCGGCCCGCCTTGGACAAGCGGGCACCACCTTGATGCCGCAGTGGACAGTCCCTCACCGAGCGTTGAACATTATCTGTGCATCATGTAGGGATGCTTAGTTGCTGAGCAGCGCCAGAATGTCCGAAGAGCCGACCGAACCCCACGCCCTCCCGCCCCTGCGTATCGGCCACCGCGAGATCGCGGGCCGGTGCCTGCTCGCCCCGATGGCGGGCATCACCGATCTGCCCGTGCGCCGGCTGGCCTCGCGCCTCGGTGCGCCGCTCGTGGTCAGCGAGATGGTCGCAGGCGAGGCGCTCGCCAACGGTGAAATCGAGGCGCGGCTGAAGGCGGAGCGGGGAGACGTGTCACCCCATGCCGTGCAGATCGCCGGGTGCACGCCCGACGCCATGGCGACGGCCGCCCGCATCGCCGAGGCGACCGGCGCCGACATCATCGACATCAACATGGGCTGCCCGGCGAAGCGCGTCGTCAACGGCTGGGCGGGTTCGGCGCTGATGCGCGAGCCCGATCATGCGCTGTCGCTGATCGAGGCGGTCGTCGGGGCGGTGTCCGTTCCGGTGACCGTGAAGATGCGGCTCGGCTGGGACGATGCGAGCCGCAACGCGCCCGATCTCGCACGGCGGGCGGAAGCCGCGGGCGTCGCTATGGTGACGGTGCACGGCCGTACCCGCTGCCAGTTCTACAAGGGTTCGGCCGACTGGGACGCGATCGCAGCGGTCAAGGCGATGGTCTCGATCCCGGTGGTCGCCAACGGCGATCTCACCGGCGTGGAGGAAGCGCCGACGATGCTGGCGCGCTCCGGGGCGGACGCCGTGATGGTCGGCCGGGGGGCGCAGGGACGCCCGTGGCTGCCGGGCGACATCGCCCACTTCCTCGCCACCGGCGAACGGCGGGCCGAGCCCGGTGCGGCGGAGCGGCGGGACATGCTGCTCGGCCAGTACGAGGAGATGCTGTCGCTCTACGGTCGTGGTCTCGGAATCCGCGTCGCCCGCAAGCACATCGGCTGGAGCTTCGACGCCTGGCCGCGCGGCGGCGTGCAGGCGCTCCGCAAGACGGCGCTGACGTCGGAGGACCCCGCGAGGGTGATGAGCCTGATCGCCGCGTGGTGCGACGACGCGGCAGAGACACGGGTGGCCGCCTGATGCACGGACGAACCGGAAAGCCGCCGGACCGCCCCCCGACGCCGGCCCGCCCCGACCTGTCGGCCGAGCTCCTCAATGCGCTGCCGCATCCGGTCGTCTGCGTCGACGGCAACAACCTCATCATCGCAGCGAACGACGCCGCCGAGGCCTTCTTCCAGGCGAGCACCTCGGTGCTTCGCCGCCACGCCGTCTCCGACTTCGTGCCGTTCGGCAGCCCGCTGCTGGCGCTGGTCGCGCAGGTGCGCGAGCGCGCCGCACCGGTGTCGGAGTACCGCGTCGACATCGGTTCGCCGCGGCTTGGTCCGGACCGCATCGTCGACGTCTACGCGTCGCCGCTCGGCGAGCAGCCGGGGTCCGTCGTGCTGGTACTGCAGGAGCGCACCATGGCCGAAAAGATCGGCCGACAGCTGACCTCGCGGGGCGCCGCGCGGACAGTCAGCGGGCTTGCGGCCATGCTCGCCCACGAGATCCGCAATCCGCTCTCCGGCATCCGGGGCGCGGCGCAGCTTCTCGAGCAATCGGCCGACGAGGACGACCGGGCGCTGACGCGGCTGATCACCGAGGAGACGGACCGCATCGTCAAGCTCGTCGACCGCATGGAGGTGTTCTCCGACGAGCGTCCGATCGAGCGCGAGCCGGTCAACATCCACGCCGTCCTCGATCACGTGAAGCGGCTCGCCCAGTCCGGTTTCGCCCGCCACATCCGCATCGTCGAGGAATACGACCCGTCGCTGCCGCCGGTCAGCGCCAACCGCGACCAGCTGGTGCAGGTGTTCCTCAACCTGCTGAAGAACGCAGCCGAGGCGATCGGCAACGACCCCGACGGCGAGATCGTGCTGACGACGGCGTTCCGTCCGGGCATCCGGTTGTCGATCCCGGGCTCCAAGCAGCGCGTCAGCCTGCCGCTGGAGTTCTGCGTCCGCGACAACGGCGCGGGCGTCTCGGAAGACCTGCTGCCGCATCTGTTCGACCCGTTCGTGACCACCAAGGTCAACGGCACGGGGCTCGGGCTCGCGCTGGTGGCCAAGATCGTCGGCGACCACGGCGGCATCATCGAGTGCGAATCGCAGCCGCGCCGAACCGTTTTCCGTATCCTGATGCCGGCCCACGCCGGCGGTGCAACGAGGACCCCTCCGGGGTGACGTGGTTTCGATGAACGGCAAGATTCTCGTCGCCGACGACGACGCGGCCATCCGCACGGTCCTCAATCAGGCGCTGTCGCGGGCGGGCTACGAAGTCCGCCTGACCTCCAACGCCGCCACCCTCTGGCGCTGGGTGGCGCAAGGGGAGGGCGACCTCGTCATCACCGACGTGGTGATGCCGGACGAGAGCGCCTTCGACCTGTTGCCGCGCATCAAGAAACTCAGGCCGGAACTGCCGGTCGTGGTGATGAGCGCGCAGAACACCTTCATGACGGCGATCCGCGCTTCCGAGCGCGGCGCCTACGAATACCTGCCGAAGCCCTTCGACCTGAAGGAGCTCATCACCATCGTCGGGCGGGCGCTGGCCGAGCCGAAGGC
>CALRZT010000071.1:0-16453 GCA_943372725.1 Pseudoxanthobacter soli DSM 19599 | reverse complement strand
GCGCGGTGAGCGCGCCAGAGCGCCGCCGTGGCGGGATCGTCGCCGGCGCTCGCCAGGCTGTCCTCGACGGCGGTGAGCGGTCGGTGGGTGGTGCCTGAGATGGTCTCGATGCGGCGCACCGCTTCCTCGCGGCGCGGCGGGCGCACGCGGGCGAGCGCCACCAGCGGCACGAGCAGCATGGCGCCGAGCACGACCAGCATGCCGACCCGCAGCCAGCCGGGCACGACGGTCCAGACACCGAGGAAGGAGAGGGCCGCGAACAGCGCCACGACGCCGGCGACGCCGGCGATCGGCGGCCACAGCCGTTCCCACCACAAGGCGAGGCCGGCGCGGCGAACGAGCCCGTCGATACGCCCGGCGGGCGCGGGAGCGGCCTCGGTCGGCGACGCGGAGCGGCGGAACGCGCGGTCGATCATCGTCAGGCAATCCCACGAAGGCCGCGCGGTTCGTCCGCGCCGCTCACCTCGCCCCATGCAACCCTGCAGCCAATATGCCGCGAATTTGGGGCACGACCAGCCCTGCGACGATCGGTGTGTCGCGAGGGGCTCGCCGAGGGTCTCCGGCGGCGGTCAGTCGGCGGGGGTCTGCAGCCAGTCGGGGACCCGGTCGAGGCCGATCAGCTCGTCGTAGGTCGGCCGCGGCCGCACCACGGCGAAGCGGTCGCCGTCGACCAGGACTTCCGGCACCAGCAGGCGGGTGTTGTAGGTGCCGGCCTGCACCGCCCCGTAGGCGCCGGCGGAAAAGACGGCGAGGAGATCGCCGGCGGCCACCGGTGTCATCGCCCGCGCGAGCGCCAGGAAGTCACCGGATTCGCACACCGGTCCGACGACGTCGACGCGCCGGAGCGGCGCATGGCGGGCCGCCTCGCGCACCGGCCGCACCTCGTGGTGGGCGTCGTAGAGGGTCGGGCGGACGAGGTCGTTCATGCCGGCGTCGACGATGACGAAGGTCTTCGCCTCGCCCTCCTTCACGTAGACGATCTCGGTGACGAGGATGCCGGCATTGCCGGCGATCAGCCGCCCCGGCTCGAACAGCACGCGGCAGCCGAGGCGGTTGGCGTGGCGCTCGACCACCGCCGCATAGGCGGCCGGATCGGGTGGTGGCGACAGATCGTCGCGGTAGGGGATGCCGAGCCCGCCGCCGAGGTCGACGTGGTCGATCGCGTGGCCGTCGGCGCGCAGGGCGCTGATCAGTTCGCCGAGGCGCGAGAAGGCATCGTCGAAGGGCTGCAGCTCGGTGATCTGCGAGCCGATGTGCATGTCGATGCCGTGGACGGCGATCCCCGGCAGCGCCGCGGCGCGAGCGTAGGCGTGGCGCGCCTCCTGCCACGGGATGCCGAACTTGTTCTCCGACTTGCCGGTCGAGATCTTGGCGTGGGTGCGGGCGTCGACGTCGGGATTGATGCGCAGCGACACCGGCGCGACGCGGCCGAGAGCCGTCGCCACCTGCGACAGCCGCTCGAGCTCCGGCAGCGATTCGACGTTGAAGCAGAAAATCTCCTCAGCCAGCGCATAGGCCATCTCGGCTGCGGTCTTGGCGACGCCGGAGAAAACGATGCGGCTGCCCGGCACGCCGGCGGCGCGCGCCCGCCGGAGCTCGCCCTCGGAGACGACGTCCATGCCGGCGCCGAGGCGGGCGAGGGTCGCCAGCACCGCCTGGTTGGAGTTCGCCTTCATGGCGTAGCAGACGAGCCCGTCGAGGCGCGCCACGGCCTTGGAGAACACCCGGTAGTGCCGGGTCAGCGTCGCCGACGAATAGATGTAGACGGGCGTGCCGACGGCGGCGGCGATCGCCGGCACCGGCACGTCTTCGGCGTGCAGCACGCCATCGCGGTAGTCGAAATGATGCACGCGGATCTTGCCCCGGGAGGTCGGCGGCGGCGGTCAGAGCAGCGGGTCGAGCACGAACGGCTCGAGCGGCGCGCGCGGGCCGCTCGGACGATCGGGCTTGGCCGGCACGGTGTTCTCGCGCGGGTTCGAATCCGGCGGGAACTCGAGGCCGCCGCGACGGCCGCAGCCGGCGGTCGACAAAAGGGCGGCGACGACGAGGCCGGTCGCGACGAGGCGCAGCGCGGTGGCGCCGGCGGTCGGTCGAATGGTCGGCATGCCGGTCAGCGTCTCCGTCTCGGACGGCGCGATCATAGCGAAGCGGCGGCGCGCCGGAAGGGGCGCGATGGCGGTCACGCTTGCCGCCGGCCGCGACCGCGCGGCTTGCCCTCGGCTGCGAGCCGCCGGGCCCAGGCGGCTGCCTGCCGGCGGACGTTCGCCGGCGCCGTGCCGCCGTAGCTGGTGCGGCTCTTCACCGAGGCGTCGACCGTCAGCACGGCGCGCACCTCCTCGCCGATGCGCGGCTCGATCGCCTGCATGTCTGAGAGCGGCAGCCGGTCGAGCGAAACGCCCTTCTCGGCCGCGGCCGCGACGATCGAGCCGGTGACGTGGTGGGCCTCGCGGAACGGCAGGCCGAGCACGCGCACCAGCCAGTCGGCGAGGTCCGTGGCGGTGGCGTAGGAGGCGCCGGCGGCCTTGCGCATCGCCCGCGGGTCGGGCTCGAGGTCGCGCACCATGCCGGCGGTGGCGGCGAGCGCCAGCGACAGGTTGGTGAGCGCGTCGAAGGTCGGCTCCTTGTCCTCCTGCATGTCCTTCGAATAGGCGAGCGGCAGGCCCTTCATCACCACCGTCAGCGTCGTGAACGAGCCGAGGATGCGGCCGACCTTGGCGCGCACCAGCTCGGCGGCGTCCGGGTTGCGCTTCTGCGGCATGATCGACGAGCCGGTGGTGAAGCGGTCCGACAGCCGCACGAACGAGAACGGCGCCGAGCACCAGATGACGATCTCCTCGGCGAGCCGGGAGAGGTGGACGGAGGTGATCGAGGCGGCGGCGAGCGATTCCAGCGCGAAGTCGCGGTCGGAGACCGCGTCGAGCGAGTTCGCCGTCGGCCGGTCGAAGCCGAGCGCGGCCGCGGTGGCGTGGCGGTCGATCGGGAACGACGTGCCGGCGAGCGCCGCCGAGCCGAGCGGGCACTCGTTCAGCCGCTTGCGGGCGTCGGCGACGCGGCCGCGGTCGCGCGACAACATCTCCACATAGGCGAGCAGGTGGTGGCCGAAGGTGACCGGCTGCGCCGTCTGCAGGTGGGTGAAGCCCGGCATGACGGTGCGGGCGTGCTCGGCCGCCTTCTCGACCAGCGCCGTCTGCACGTCCTTCAGGCCGGCGTCGAGGGTGTCGAGGGCGTCGCGCACCCACAGGCGGAAGTCGGTCGCCACCTGGTCGTTGCGCGAGCGCGCCGTATGCAGCCGGCCGGCGGCCGGGCCGATCAGTTCGGCGAGGCGCGCCTCGACGTTCATGTGGATGTCTTCGAGGGCGCGCGAGAAGACGAACGCGCCGGCCTCGATCTCGGCCAGCACGGTGTCGAGCCCGCGTGCAATCTCCAGGGCATCTTCCGCCGCGATGATGCCGCGATCAGCGAGCATGGCGACGTGCGCCTTCGAACCGGCGATGTCCTGGCGATAGAGCGCCTTGTCGAAGTCGATCGAGGCGTTGATCTCGGCCATGATGGCGTCGGGCGCGGCGGCAAAGCGCCCGCCCCACATGCGGTTGCGGCCGGCGGTCTCGGTCATCGGGCGTGGGCTCCGGGCTGGCGCCGGGGTCGGGCGGCGGGACGGGCGGAACAGGCAGAGTGGAGACGATGGGCGATGAGTGACGAAGACGACAGCGGCCCGGCCGAACCGACGGTGAAGCGCCGCCGCCGCCCGTCACTGAAGGTGCTGGCGATCGCCGCCATCGCCGGCATCGTCGCCGGGTTTGGCGCCGTAGGCGCGGTATACGTGATGGGCGGCTTCGGAGGCAACGAGGAGGAGACGAAGGTCGTCTCCTGCGAGGGTGCGGTGCCGACCGCCGCGGCGCTGCGCAAGGTGGTTCGCGGCGAGGTGGCGGCCTTCACCCCGGCGGAGACCCCGGTCTATGTGGGCGACCTCGCCTTCGTGCGCCCCGACGGCACGCCGGGCACGATCGCCGACTTCGCCGGCCGGACGGTGCTGCTCAATCTCTGGGCCACCTGGTGCGCGCCCTGCCGCGAGGAGATGCCGGCCCTCGACGACCTGCAGGCGGCGCTCGGCGGCCCGGCCTTCGAGGTGGTGGCGATCAACGTCGATACCCGCGACGACGGCCGCGACGCCCGCTTCCTCGAGGAGACCGACATCGTCAGCCTGGCGCGCTACGTCGACCGCTCGATGGGCGTCTTCAACACGTTGAAGGGCCGCGCGCTCGCCGTCGGCATGCCGACGACGCTGCTCGTCGACGGCACCGGCTGCCAGCTCGGCGTGCTGCACGGCCCGGCGGCGTGGAACTCGGCGGACGCCAAGGCCCTGATCGGCCGCGCCCTCGATCCGGCCCCCGAGGGCGAGGAGGCCGCCGAAGGCGAGGCCGCGGCGGAGAAGCCGGCGGGCCACTGACGCGGCGCGTAAGCCGCCGTCCGGGCGCGTCTCAGTCGGGATAGCGGCTGGTGTCGAGCCAGCCGGAGACGTCGAGGCCAGAGAGCGCCTGGAACTCGGCAAGGTCGTCGCGGAAGACGTCGGCGAGCAGCACGGCGTCGGCGCGCGTCAGCACCGAGGGATACTCGACGCGCTTCTTCTTGCTGTTGACGTGCAGCGCCTCGAGGTCGTCGGGGAACGGCGATACGCCGAGGAACTCGGTCACCTTGGCGAGCGCCGTGCGGTGGCTCTTGAAGAGCTCCTCCGAGGTCAGCGGCAGGATCTGCGCGCGCGGATAGAGCGACAGGAAGCGGCGCATCTGGGCGCCGTAGAAGCCGCGCTCGACATAGGAGTGGACCCGCTGCGAGTGTCCGATGTCGCCGGCGTCGGCGACCCGCTTGCGGCCTCCGCGGATCGCCTCCGCGAACAGGAGGCTGTCCTCGCCCCGCGCATAGGCCATCGCCCACTGCGAGAACGCCCGGTCGATCGGATTGCGGAAGACGACGATGAAGCGGAGGTCGGGGCTGTAGGCGCGGATGCGCCCGAGCGACGGCGGCCAGAAGAAATAGACCGGCGTGCATTCGCCACTGACCGTCGCGTCCGGATAGACGGGGAAGAGGCGGTGGTAGCGCTGATAGTCCGGCGCGCGCCAGTCCTGCGTCTCGTCGTCGAAGAAGTGCAGCTCCTTCGAGCCGCCGAGGCCGATCTGCGGATGGCGCTCGAGGTAGGCGTGCAGGGTGGAGGTGCCGCCTTTCTGTACGCCCGCGACGAGGAAGCCGACCTTGAAATCGGGCTGCTCGTCGGCGCGCGGCAGGGCCTGCTTCTCGGTCTGCTTCTGCTTGCGGAACGCCCGCTTCTTGATCTGCTCTGGCGTCAGCTCGCGGCGCCGCTGGCGGCGCTCCTCTGGCGTCAGCTGCTGTCGCTGCTTACGCCGTTCGTCCTTCCGAGCCTTCTTCGCCGCCTTCAGCGTCGCCTCGTCAGTGGCCGTCATCGCGTCGGCACAGCCTTTTCGCCGCGGTAGTCGTAGAAGCCGCGCTGCGTCTTGCGGCCGAGCCAGCCGGCCTCGACGTACTTCACGAGCAGCGGACAGGGCCGGTACTTGGTGTCGGCGAGTCCCTCGTAGAGCACCTGCATGATCGACAGGCAGGTGTCGAGGCCGATGAAGTCGGCGAGCTGCAGCGGCCCCATCGGGTGGTTGGCGCCGAGCCGCAGCGCCGTGTCGATCGCCTCGACCGAGCCGACGCCCTCGTAGAGGGTGTAGATCGCCTCGTTGATCATCGGCAGCAGGATGCGGTTGACCATGAAGCCGGGGAAGTCCTCGGCCACCGCGATCGTCTTGCCGAGCCGGGCGCAGAAGATCTTCGAGGCCTCGAAGGTCTCGTCCTCGGTGGCGATGCCGCGGACGAGCTCGATCAGCTCCATCAGCGGCACGGGGTTCATGAAGTGGATGCCGATGAAGCGCTCCGGCCGGTCCGTCGAGGCGGCGAGCCGGGTGATCGACAGGGACGAGGTGTTGGTGGCGAGGATCGCCTCGGGCTTCAGGAGCGGGCAGAGCTGCGCGAAGATCTTGCGCTTCACCTGCTCGTTCTCGGTCGCCGACTCGATGACGAGGTCGGCCTCGCCGAGGTCGTCGAGGTTGTTGGCGGGGCCGATGGCGCCGAGCGCCGCGACCTTCGCCTCCTCGCTGATCAGGCCCTTGGCGTGCTGCCGGGTGAGGTTGCCGTTGATGGTGGCGAGGCCGGACTGGATGCGGTCCGGCGAGACGTCGTTCAATAGCACGGTGTAGCCGGCGAGCGCGCAGACATGGGCGATGCCGTTGCCCATCTGGCCGGCGCCGATCACGCCGATGGTCTTCAATTCGCCTGCCATGATGCCGTTCGATCCCGCCGCGGGCGCGTTCGCGCCTCTCCGTCCTGTCACGTCGTCCGTCTTTCGCGTCTTCATTCAGGGCTCATTGTCGGTGGACGCGCGGCGGTCGGCAAGCGGCCGCGCGAACATCGCCGCACGGTCCTAGCGCTTCACCTTGGCGACTTCCGCGGCAAGCTCCGGCACCGCGGTGAACAGGTCGGCGACGAGGCCGTAGTCGGCGACCTGGAAGATCGGCGCCTCCTCGTCCTTGTTGATCGCCACGATCACCTTGGAATCCTTCATGCCGGCGAGGTGCTGGATGGCGCCGGAGATGCCGCAGGCGACGTAGAGATCGGGCGCCACCACCTTGCCGGTCTGGCCGACCTGCCAGTCGTTCGGCGCGTAGCCGGCGTCAACGGCGGCGCGGCTGGCGCCGATCGCCGCCCCGAGCGCGTCGGCGAGCGGCGCGATGACCGCCTGGAACTTCTCCGACGAGCCCAGCGCCCGGCCACCGGAGACGACCACCTTCGCCGAGGCGAGCTCGGGCCGGTCGGAGGCCGACAGCTCGGCCCCGACATAGCGCGACACGCTCGGATCCGCCGCGGCCGAGACCGCCTCGATCGGGGCAGCCGCGCCGCCCTCGCCGGTCGACTGGAAGGAGGCGGTCCGCACGGTGACGACCTTCTTGGCGTCGGTCGCCGTCACCGTCTGGATGGCGTTGCCGGCATAGATCGGCCGCTTGAAGGTGTCCGGCGCGATCACCGCGATGATCTCCGACACCTGCATGACGTCGAGCAGGGCCGCGACGCGCGGCATGACGTTCTTCGCCGAGGCGGTGGCCGGGGCGACGATCGCGTCGTAGGCTGGCGCCAGCTGGACGATCAGGGCGGCGAGCGGCTCGGCGAGCGCATGGGCGAGGGCGGCGTCGTCGGCCAGCAGCACCTTGGTGACGCCGTCAAGCTTGGCGGCGGCCTCGGCGGCGGCCCGCGAGCCGGAGCCGGCGACCAGCACGTGCACGTCGCCGCCCATTGCCTTGGCGGCGGTGAGCGCCTTGCCGGTGGCGTCCTTCAGGGTGGTGCCGTCGTGCTCGGCGAGAAGCAGCGTCGTCATCAGAGAACTCCCGCCTCGTCCTTGAGCTTGGCCACCAGCTCGGCCACCGAGCCGACCTTGACGCCGGCCTTGCGGCCGCCCGGCTCCTCGGTCTTGACCACCTTCAGGCGCGGCGCCGGGTCGACGCCGAAATCGGCCGGCGACTTCTCGTCGATCGGCTTCTTCTTCGCCTTCATGATGTTGGGCAGCGACGCGTAGCGCGGCTCGTTGAGGCGCAGGTCGGTGGTGACGATCGCCGGCAGCGTCAGCGACACCGTCTCGAGGCCGCCGTCGATCTCGCGCGTCACGTCGACCGTGCCGTCGCCGATCACCACCTTCGAGGCGAAGGTGCCCTGGGCCCAGCCGAGGAGGGCGGCCAGCATCTGACCGGTCTGGTTGCTGTCGTCGTCGATCGCCTGCTTGCCGAGGATGACGAGGCCGGGGGCCTCGGCATCGACCACGGCCTTCAGGATCTTGGCGACCGCCAAGGGCTCCACCTCGACGTCGGTCTTCACGTGGATGCCGCGGTCGGCGCCCATCGCGAGGCCGGTGCGGATCGTCTCGGCCGCCTTGTCGGCGCCGATCGAGACGAGCACCACCTCGGTCGCCTTGCCGGCTTCCTTCTGGCGCAGCGCCTCCTCGACGGCGATCTCGTCGAAGGGGTTCATCGACATCTTGACGTTGGCGAGGTCGACGCCGGAGCCGTCGGGCTTCACGCGGACCTTGACGTTGTAGTCGATCACCCGCTTCACGGGCACGAGGATCTTCATGTCCTGCTCAACCTTCTCCCAGGGAGGCCGGGGCCGGCGGGGCGGCCTGCGCCGCGGCGCCTGTGGCGGCCGGGGCGGATCGAAGCGGGCCGGACCCTACTGTTGCGGTGCAACGGGTGTCAACGCGGCGACCTTGCGCAAAGACTGGATTCACTTGGGAACCGGCCGGTCGAACAGCGGCACGCCGCGGCGGCGCATCGGCACCACCAGCACGGCGCCGGCGACGAAGCCGCCGATGTGCGACCACCAGGCGACCGCTCCCTCGGTGTCGGTGGCGGCGTTCCACACCTGGAAGGCCGCCCAGGCGAGGATGAGCCAGGCGGCCGGCAGCCGGAGCGGGATCGGGCCGAGCACCAGCACCCAGGCGCGGACGTGCGGGTGCAGCACGAGATAGGCACCGACGACCCCCGCCACCGCCCCGGATGCACCGATCATCGGCGCCTGCGAGGCGGGGTCGACGAGCACGTGCGTCAGCCCCGCGGCGGCCGCGCAGGTGAGATAGAACACGGCGAAGCGAACGTGGCCGAGGGCGTCCTCGACGTTGTCGGCGAACACCCAGACGAACGCCATGTTGCCGAGGAGATGCGCCCAGCCGGCGTGCAGGAAGGCGTAGGTGACGAGCGTCGCCCAGGCCGGCACGATCTCGAGCCCCGGCGCCAGCGTCGCCTCGCCCGTCAGCACCGCCGGCACCAGCCCGAGGCCGAGGATCACCCGCTCGACCGTCTCCGGTCCCGCCGCGAGCGTCGCCAGGAAGGCGGCGAGCGTCCCCCCGAGGACGGCATAGACGACCACCGGCGCGGTGATGTGGCGATGCGGGTTGTCGTCGTGGATGGGGATGAACACCGGCGCCGCCCGTCTCGCCCGCCGCCGTCAGCGGTTCTGGCCCGGTACCCACAGCACGTCGTCGGCGCCGTCGCGATTGGCGATGCGGGCGGCGACGAACAACAGGTCCGACAGCCGGTTGAGATAGCGCATCGCCGCCGGGTTGACCTCCTCGGCATCGGCGAGCGCCACCGCGAGGCGTTCGGCGCGGCGCACGACGGTGCGGCAGACATGGAGTTCGGTGGCGAGCGCCGAGCCGCCCGGCAGCACGAACGAGCGCAGCGGTTGGAGACGGGCGTTGAGGGCGTCGATCTCGGCCTCGAGCCGGTCCACCTGCGCCTCGACGATGCGCAGGGCCTCGTGGCGCGGCGGCGGGTCGTGCGGGGTCGCGAGGTCGGCGCCGAGGTCGAACAGATCGTTCTGGATGCGGGCGAGGAGGGCGTCGCAGGCGCGGTCGCCGGCGGCCTCGGCGGCGAGGCGGGCGCGGCCGAGGAAGGCGTTCGCCTCGTCGACGGTGCCATAGGCCTCGACGCGGACGTCGGCCTTCGAGCGGCGCGGCCCGGAGGCGAGGCCGGTGGTGCCGTCGTCGCCGGTGCGGGTGTAGATGCGGTTGAGCGCGACCATCGGCCTGTTCCCCGTCGTCTTCGTCAGCGGCTCGTGAAGTACACCGTCGCCATGATGATGACGATGGCCACGAGCTGCAGGATCACCCGCCAGCGCATCAGCTTCTGCGACAGGTCGGGGCTGCCGCCGCGCAGCATGTTGTAGAGGCCGAAGAGCAGCACCACCGCGACGGCGGCGACCGCGAACGGCACCAGATTGTAGAAGAAGGTCGCCATCCCGGTCTCCTCGACGGCCCGCCTGCGGCGTCGGCCGGGCGTGCGAGCGTCGAGCATATAGCGCGGGTCGGCCGCCACTTCAGGGGCGCTCACGCCGCAGGGGGTGTCAGGGCGGCTCGGCCCGCCGACGCCGAGGGCGTCGCGGGACGAGGTGCGACCCGTCCCGGTCGGCGCTCCGCCTCAGGCGGCGTCCAACTTCACGCCGCGTCCAACCTCAGGCGGCGTCCTGGTCCCGCGGTGCCTCGCCGGGCTCGCCACGGGCCGGCTCGAGGCCCTGCTTGCGGACCTTGCGCTCGACCATGTCGAGATGGTCTTCGGCGTCCTCGCCGTCGGGCCACAGCGCCACCGCCGCCTGCGCCGCTGCCACCGCCTCGGCGCGCCGATCCTCCCGCCACAGTGCCTGCGACAGCAGCCGCCAGAGCGGGAAGAAGGCGGGATCGGGCGCGGTGCCGGTCGCGGTGGCGCGGGCCGTGATCGCCGCAGCGAGGGTGGCGAGCTGCGGCGAGACGATCCCCTCGCGCGCCGCCCGCTTCGCCTGATGGGCGATTTCCACCACGGCTTCGGCCGTGGCGCCGGCGTCGAGGGCGGCGGCGAGGGCCGTCGCGACGGCGGCGGGGTCACCGCCTTCGAAGGCGGTGGCGAGGGTGTCGATCGGCGTCGGGGCGATCGGTGCCGCCGTCTCGGTCGCGACCGCCGGCGCGGTCTCGCGCAGGCCGGCGCGGCGGGCCCGGCGCTTCGCCATCGTGGCGAACTCGGAAAAGCCCTCGTCATCCGGCCAGCGCCGGCCGGCCTCGGCGATGGAGACGACGGCTTCGGCGATGCGCTCCTCGCGCAGCAGCGCCTGCACCCACAGCCGCCAGACGTCGGCGAGGGCGGGCGCCGCCGCCGCATCGTCGCCCGCCGCCGCCAGACCCTGCGTCATCGCGCCCAGCACCGTGCCGGCGTCGTCGATGTCGCGCTTCGTCGTGCGGGCGACGCGGGCGACGTGTTCTGGCAACGGACGGTCCTCGAGGTAGCGCGCCACCGCCGCGGCGAGCGCCTCGGGGCGGGTGGTCAGGGCGTTCAGGTAGTGGACGAAGGCGCGGACGTCCTGCGGCGCCGCCTCGGAGAGCGAGCGCAGCGCCTCGGCGTCCGTCGTCTCGCCGGCCAGCGACGCCATGTAGGCGGCGTGGGCGGCGCGGCGCTCGGCCGGCGCCTCGCGGAAGTAGGTATCGACGAGGCGCTGCACGATCTTGCCGACGAAGGCGTCGGAGACGTGGCGGCGGTCGCTCTGGAAGACCGACCAGTCGCGCGTCAGCATGACGCTCTCGTAGCTCGGGAAATAGTCGACCCGCTCGTTCGCCGCGACAATCTCGCCGCAGACGGCGCGCAGCACCGACTTGCCGTACATCGTCGCGGTGATGACGTCGTCGTCGGTGAAGGTGCGGTCGAGCGGCACCGGCGAGGTGGTGATCAGGACCGTCGCCGCCGGGTTGACGGCGCGCACCGTGTCGATCGCCGCCTGCACCTCGGCGCGGCAGGTGGCGAAGTCGAGCCGGCGGAACGAGAAGCGGTCGAGGCTGCGCCGGAACGCCGCCTGCACCGGCGCCTGCTGGATGGCGAGGCCGGTGGTCTCGTCGATCCAGGCCTCGACGAGGCCGAGCGTCAGCACCACGCAGTCGGCGGTGAAGGCGTGACGAAACGCGTCGAACAGTTCCTGTCGCCGCGCCAGCAGGCGCTCCGGCGACACCGGCCGGAAGCCGCCGAGCTGCAGATCGATCTCTTGGCCGTCGGCGCACGTGAAGGAAAGCGGCGCGACGTCGTCCGGCGTCACCGTCCCGCCCGCCTCGAGGACGCGGCGGGTCCAGTCGAACTCCTGCCGGATGGCGGCCGGCGTGTACTTGTTCAGTACCGCATTGCCGCGCCCGCCCGCCCGCTCCGCGTCCGGCACCGAGAAGTCCAGTGTCGGCACCCGGAAGCCGAGCCGGGCGACGTGTTCCTCGATGTTGCGGGCGAAGCACGAGCCGACGGTGAAGACGGTGCCGCCCGCCGGCACGACGAAGCCCGGCGTGAAGGCGGGCCAGACCTGCGGGGCGAGCCGCGGCCCGGCCTCCGTCCAGTCGGCATTGGCGTTCGACTTGTCGCGGAGGCGATCGCGGGCCGAATCGCGCTGCGGGGGCGAATCAGGGGAGAGCATCGGGAGGTCGTTCAAGCGGTGGGCCATCGGCAGGAGACTACGCGAGATCTTAGCTGTCGTTGTTTGTCGCGTGGTGATTAAGGCAGAACCGTCAACAGTTTCAACCATGAATTGCGCGGCGGTCGCACTTCCCGAGCGGTGCCGGCGCGCCGCCGCCGTCCAGCACGGACTGTCCGCCCGGCGTCATGCCTCCCGCGAGCCGTGGGCTTCGAGGGGATAGCCGAGACGGTTCAGGACGTCGTCGCAGAAGGCGATGTCGTCCGCGCCGAGGTGCTTGCGGAAGCCGCCGACGATGCCCTCGCGCACCTTGTAGGACTGCGGGTCGTCGGCCCTCCCGGGCGCGAGGATCCTGCCGTATTGCTGCGCCAGTTCGCCGGACCGCTCGCGTGCCTGCATCTTCTCGAACGAGGCCTCGTCCACCGCCGCGGCGATCTCTTCGGAACCGCGCTCCGCTCCGACGAAACCGACGATCGCCGAGAGCGCCCCGGCCGTGTCCGCCTTCAGGTCCTCGTAGGTGACGGCGTGGAACTTGCCGAGATCGGCACCGCGCGCCAGCCACTCCATGTTGAAGCGGACGATCTTCTCGATGCCGTGGCGCGGATCGCGGATGAACTCGGAGATGGTGCCGTCGTAGCCGCCGAGGCGCTTGGCGGTCTGGAAGTAGCCGGAGACGACGGTGTCGCGCGGGTCGCGATAGAGGAAGACGATCGTCTTGCCCGCGAACGCCTCGGACGCCGGCTGCAGCTCTTCCACGTGCCCGGTCTTCGAGTGGCCGCTGCCGTCGTGGGTGTACTTCGCGTCGAGCTTCAGACCGTCGAGCATGACGCGCAGCCAGGTGCGGCCGGACTTCGGAAACGACACGACGTTGAACGTCCGGCCCACCCGGCGGGCAGCCGCCTTCGCGGCCTGCTTTGCCGCTCGCTCGTCGGAGCGAAGCCCACCTTCGGCATTGGCCCCCCTGCGGGCCTGTCGTTTCGCGTCCCGCTCCGCGGCCTTGGCGGTGCGCTCCGCCCGGGCGGCGGCATTCTTGCGGGGCGGCGTGGCCTTGTCCGCGCCGGCGCGCCTGTCGCGCCGCTTTTTCTTCGAGGACCGGAACGGCGACAGCAGGCGAGACAGGATGGATGACAACGACGGCGCCACGAGCCAGGTCTCCTGTCGCGCAGACCATGCCTAGGCGACGTCGAACCGGCGATGTTCGGTGTCACCCGTCCGCGCGCGTGCAGATGCACCCCGAATGCGAGATCGGCGCTGCCAGTGCAACAGCAAAAACGAATCGACCAGGCGGGCGGCGGGCGCCGCGGGACGTGGCTGCAACCTCAGATCGCCTCACCCCGCATCAGGCGCGGCAGGGTTCCGCCGAGGCCGGCGGCCTCGCGGATGAAGGCGCCCTTGGCGGCGGGCAGCCGGTCGACGAGGCCGAGGCCGATGCCGCGCACCAGGCGCAGCGGGTCGAAACCGGTGCGGAAGAGGGCGTTGAGGGCGTCGGTGACGAGCCCCATCTGCACCGTGTCGAAGCGGCGCCAGCGCTCGTAGGTCTCCAGCACGTCGAGACCGCCCGGGTCGCGCCCGAGGCGGCGCGCCTCGACGATCACTTCGGCGAGAGCGGCGGCGTCGCGGAAGCCGAGGTTGAGGCCCTGGCCGGCGATCGGGTGAATGCCGTGCGCCGCGTCGCCGGCGAGCGCGAAGCGCGGCTTCACGAAGGCGCGCGCCAGCACCAGCGACAGCGGCCAGGCGCGGCGCGGGCCGACCGGCTCGAGCGCGCCGAGCTGGCGGCCGAAGCGGCGCTCGAGCTCGAGGGCGAAGGTGAAGTCGTCGAGGGCGACCAGGCGCTCCGCCTCGTGGGTCGGCTCGGTCCACACCAGCGAGGAGCGGTTGCCGCGGAGCGGCAGGATGGCGAACGGGCCGCCGGGCAGGAAGTGCTCGACGGCGCGGCCCTCGTGCGGGCGCTCGTGGGCGACCGTCGTGACGATGCCGGACTGCCGGTAGTCGTGGCGCACCGTGCCGATGCCGGCGAGGTCGCGCAGCCGCGAGCGGACGCCGTCGGCGGCGACCAGCAGGCGGGCCTGGAGGCGGCGGCCGTCGGCGAGCGTGACGTCGACGCCCTCGGCCGAGACGGTGAAGTCGTCGACGCTCGCGGGCGCCAGCAGCGTCACGCCGGCCGCCTGCGCAGCCTCGGTCAGCGCCGCCGTCAGCGGGCCGTTCGGCACCATGTGGGCGAAGGGCTCGCCGGGCTCGACCTCGCCGCCGAAGCCGAGCAGCACCGGCCGCACCACGTCGGCGAGGCGGCTGTCGGTGACGATCATCTCGCGGATCGGCTCGGCCTCGGCGGCGATCTCCCCCCAGACGCCGAGGCGGGTGAGCATCCGCCGCGCCGCCGCGGCGATCGCCGAGGCGCGGGTGTCGCCACGGCCGCCGGGCGGCGTCGCGTCGACGACGGCGACGCGGGCGTGGCGGTCGGCGCGGGCCACCGCCAGCGCCAGCGACAGGCCGACCGTGCCGCCGCCGGCGACGACGACGTCGAACGGTGCGCTCTCCGCCCCGCCCGCGGCGCGGGGATGACGGGCGAGGCTGGTGACGCTCACGGGAGAAACCTTCCTGCTGCCGGACCGGGCCGTGTGGTCGCGAACGGCCCTCGTGTCCGGGACGGTGCTGTCGCCGCGACGGGTCTCGCGGCCTCCTCGCCAGTCTAGGGCAGCGGCGCCGCCTTGACAGCGGGCACGATGCCGCCGCATGCGGCAGTCCCGCCCGCCGTCGCCCTCGTCAGCGGTTCCCCGGAGCGCCACCGATGCCCGATGTCGTCGCCAACCTGCTGTCGATCCTCGATCTCGAGCCGCTGGAGCACAACCTCTTCCGCGGCGTCAGCCCGAAGGACAACTGGCAGCGCGTCTTCGGCGGCCAGGTCATCGGCCAGGCGCTGGTCGCCGCCACCCGCACCGTCGCGGGCGGCCGCCAGGCCCATTCCCTGCACGGCTACTTCCTGCGGCCGGGCGATCCGGCCGTGCCGATCGTCTACGAGGTCGACCGCATCCGCGACGGCGGCAGCTTCACGACGCGGCGCGTCGTCGGCATCCAGCACGGCCACGCGATCTTCTCGATGTCGGCCTCCTTCCAGGTCGAGGAGCCGGGGCTCGATCACCAGATGGACGCCGAGCCGGTGCCCGACCCGGAGACGCTGCCGGCGGAGAAGGCGCTGGTCGACAGCCTGATCGACGGGATGGCGCCGGAAGTGCGCGCCTATTTCGAGCGCGAGCGCCTGATCGAGCTGCGCCCCGTCGACATCCGCCACTACACCTCGCGCGAGGCCCTGCCGGCGCGGCAGGTGGTGTGGGTGCGGGCGAGCGCCGAGCTGCCGGACGATCCGGCGATCCACCGCTGCGTCCTCGCCTACGTGTCGGACTACACGCTGCTCGACACGGCGCTGTTCCCGCACGGCCGCATCGTCTTCGACCCGGCGATGCAGGTGGCGAGCCTCGACCACGCGATGTGGTTCCACCGCCCGTTCCGGGCCGACGAGTGGCTGCTCTATGTGCAGGATTCGCCCTCGGCGAGCGGCGCGCGCGGCTTCAACCGTGGCTCCCTCTACGACCGCGCCGGCCGCCTGATCGCTTCGGTGGCGCAGGAGGGCCTCATCCGTGTGCGCTCGCGCTGAGCGCCGGTGAGGACCGGGTCGAAAGCACTGCTCATAGATTGATCAATCGCCTGCAAACTGGGCATTTCATGCTGCGCCGCACACGGCCGGCGCGCGGTTTGGCGGCGCCGGACGCAAATCGGCGGATGGCGACGACGGGCGTGGCAAACTGGCACGCCACTTGATTGGTGTGGAGGGACAGCCGCCGGTTCCGTCCGGCCGGCAAAGCCCGGGACCGCCGCATGAAGCTCGTCTCCGCCGTCATCCAGCCCTTCAAGCTCGAGGCCGTGCGCGATGCGCTGATCGGCCTCGGCGTGCACGGGCTGACGGTGTCGGAGGCGCGCGGTTTCGGTCGCCAGAAGGGCCACACCGAGATCTACCGCGGCACCGAATACACCGTCGCCTTCCTGCCGAAGCTGATGGTTGAGGTGGCCGTGGACAGCGCCATCGTCGACGCCGTGGTGGCGGCGATCACCACCAGCGCGCGCAGCGGCGGCATCGGCGACGGCAAGATCTTCGTCCGCACGCTGGAGCAGGTGGTGCGCATCCGCACCGGCGAGACCGACGCGGAGGCGCTCTGACCATGCACATTCCGACCGTACCGCCGCTGCCGCTGCGCCACCCCGCCGCCATCGGGCGGGTCGGTTCCATCGGCCGGCCGGCCACCGTTCTCCCTGCATCGCCGCGATCGGACGGCCGCCGCCGTCGCTCCCTCCGCGCGGCGATCGCCGCCTTGGTCCGTCCGCTCCTGCGCCCGCTCGCGGCGCGTTCCGTTTCCGGGTGAGCCGCGAGCGAGCGCCCCACCCCCCGGTTCGG
>CALRZT010000070.1:0-16583 GCA_943372725.1 Pseudoxanthobacter soli DSM 19599 | reverse complement strand
CGAGGCCCATCATCCGCATCCCCGGCGTCGCCGAGGACGGGCCGCCGAGGGTGAAGGCGGTGTAGAGCAGCGCCACCGCCTGCCAGAGGATGAAATAGAGCATCCACCCGAGGCCGAGGGTGAGGAGGCCCAGGAAAAACACCGCAAAGGCGGCGATCATGAACAGGGTGCCGACCATCGCCACGTCGACGACGAAGGCCATCGTCCGGCGCCAGCGCAGGCCCTCGAAGAGTTCCGGCTGCGCGACCGGATCGAAGACGTCGGCCCGCACGCTGCCGCCACCGGTGCCGATCACGTCGCTCATCCTCGTCCTCCACGAAAGGGCATCGCCCACACGGAAAACGAGATGGGGACGGCGGCCGAGGTTTTCAAACGCGGCGGCCGCGTCGGGCTACGGCAGCACCTCGTCGGCGGGCAGGCGGACGACGGTGAGGCGGCGGGCTTCGAGGGCCGCGACGATCTCGGCGGCGTGGGCGCCGTCGCGCGTCTCGAAGGAGATGTCCACCGACGTGCCCTTGGCGGGGACGCTGAGGAAGGTGCGGTGGTGCGAAACCTGCAGGATGTTGCCGCCGAGAGCGCCGATAACCGTTGCGATCTCGCCGAGGACGCCGGGGCGGTCGGGCGTCGTGATGCGGACGGCGACGATCTGCTCTGCGCGGGCGAGTTCGCGGATCATGATGCCGGCGAGGATGCGCGGGTCGATGTTGCCGCCGCACAGCACGAGGCCGACCCGGCGGCCGGCGAATCGGTCCGGGCTCGCCAGGAGCGCGGCGAGGCCGGCCGCGCCGGCGCCCTCGGCCATCGTCTTCTGCAGGGTCAGGAAGGCGTTGACGGCGCGTTCAAGATGCACCTCGTCGACCAGCACGACCTCGTCGACGAGGGTGCGGGCGACAGCGAGCGGCAGCCGGCCGACCGCCTTCACGGCGATGCCCTCGGCGAGCGTGTTGCCGCCGCAGGCCGGCTCTTCGCCGCGCAGCGCCGCCCACAGGGCCGGATAGAGCGCCGCCTCGACGCCGACGATGCGGATGCCGGGCTTCAGCGCCTTCGCCGCCGTCGCCATGCCGGCGATCAGGCCGCCGCCGCCGACGGGGACCACCAGGGTATCGAGATCGGGTTCGTCGGCGAGCATCTCGAGCGCGATGGTGCCCTGGCCGCGGATGACGTCGAAGTCGTCGTAGGGGTGGACCCAGACGAGGCCTTCCGCGGCGGCGATGCGCTGGGCCTCGATCTGTGCCTCCGCCACCGTCTCGCCGGCGAGGACGACGCGGGCGCCGTAGCCGCGGGTGGCCGCCACCTTCACGAAGGGCGTCGTCACCGGCATGACGATGGTGGACGGCACACCGAGGCCGCGCGCGTGGTAGGCGACGGCCTGGGCGTGGTTGCCGGCCGACATGGCGATGACGCCGCGCGCCCGCTCCTCGGGCGTCAGCGCCGTGAGCTTCACGTAGGCGCCGCGCTCCTTGAAGGCGTTGGTGACCTGCAGGTTCTCGTACTTGACGCTGACGATGGCGCCGGTCAGCGCCGACAGCTTCGGCGCCGGCAGACACGGCGTGCGGATGACGCGCCCCTCGAGGAGGGCGGCGGCGTCGCGGACGTCGTCGAGAGTGGGTAGGCGGAGGGGATGCGCGTTCACAGCAGGGCCACGTCGTATCGCCGGATCATCATGTCGTCCGTCACCAGCGTCAGTGCCTCGGCGCGGGCCTGCGCGCTCAGCATGCGGTCGAAGGGGCCGCCGTGCAGGCGGGGGAGGGCGAGGAGTGCGACGGCGTGGGGCGCAAGGATCGGCAGAAGTCCCAGGCCACGGCCGACGGTGTGAGCTTCAATGTCGGCAACGGGAAAGTCCAGCCGCCCGGTGCCGACCTTGATCGCCATCTCCCAGATTCTGGCGACGCTGAGGAAGACCTCGGAGGCCGGGTCTTCGATAGCCTCGCGCTGCGGCGCGCGCAGCCTCTCCAGCGCGTCGGCCCACCAAAGGAAGATGTGGGTGTCGAGCAGCAGCCTCAATCGGCTTAGCCGTTGAAGGCCCGCAGGATGTCGTCCGGTAGCGGGTCGTTGAAGTCCTCGCCGATGCGGATCTGGCCACGCAGAAAACCGCCCAGACGACGCGTCGCCTGCGCCTCCGAGACAGCCACCAGCCGGGCGCGAGCCTTTCCGGCCTTCTCGATGACGATCTCCTCGCCGGCGGCGGCGCGCTCGACCAGCGCCGAAAGCCGTTCCTCCGCGTCCTCCAGGGACACGGTGACGGTGGCGGAGCGGGCGTTTTCGCTCATCAGGTCAGATCCAGTCGGGTTCTGCCTGTCGGGTGGCAAGCTTGCGGGTCCACACACTCCTCCCCAGACTTTGACGATACACTTGCCGGTGGCGACCACCAAACTGGCCCCGCCATCGGGCGAGACCGGGTTCGAGGGTCCGATCCGACGGTCAGTAGGGCCGGCCGTCCTTGTGGGAGTAGACCCACTTGCCATCCGCGCCGAGCGTGGCCTTGAGATCGTCGCGCGGGTAGCTGCCTTCGTCGCCGGCGGTGCGGTCGCCGATCTCAAGATAGACGACGTCGCGGTCGGTCCTGTTCACCAGCTGGTGGGCGATCCCCTCGGCGGGGAAGCCGGCGCACATGCCGGGGGAGAGGGTGATCTCCTCGCTGTCCGCGACGAGCGTCGGTTCCCCTTCGAGGATGTAGACGAACTCGTCCTGCTGGCTGTGCCGATGCAGGAGCGCGGATTCGCCGCCGGGGGCGAGCCGCGTCAGGTTCACGCCGAAATTGGTGAGACCGAAGAGGTCGCCGAGGGGCCGCTTCTCCCGCTTCGCCATGCGGCTGAAGAAGGGCTCCGGATAGGTCGACGGCTTCGCGCGGGCCGGTGCCGACGACGCCACGATCGCAATCGCCTTCGGTGCCTCGCGGTCACTCATTGGATCGCCCCGCGTGATGGATCGTCCGCCCTGTCGCGCCACAGCGTCGGGTGCTCGCGCCCGGAACCATCCCGCGACGAGGCACGGTCTCCCGGCCGCCTCACATCCCGCGCGTCAGCTTGTCCGCGACGAAGGGGGCGAAGTAGGTGAGGACGCCGTCGGCGCCGGCGCGCTTGAAGGCCTGCAGGCTCTCGATCATCGCGCGCTCGCCATCGAGCCAGCCATTGAGCTCGGCAGCGCGGATCATCGCGTACTCGCCCGACACCTGGTAGGCGAACGTCGGCACGCCGAAGGTGTCCTTCACGCGGCGGATGACGTCGAGATAGGGCATCCCCGGCTTGACCATGATCATGTCGGCGCCCTCGGCGAGATCGAGCTCGACCTCGCGCAGCGCCTCGTCCGAATTGCCGGGGTCCATCTGGTAGGTGCGCTTGTCGCCGAGCAGCGTCTTCGAGGAGCCGACGGCGTCGCGGAAGGGCCCGTAGAAGGCGGAGGCGTACTTGGCGGCGTAGGACATGATGTGGACGTGCCCGAAGCCGCTCGCGTCGAGGGCGTGGCGGATCGCGCCGACGCGGCCGTCCATCATGTCGGAGGGCGCGATGACGTCGCAGCCGGCTTCCGCCTGAACGAGCGCCTGCTCGACGAGGCAGGCGACCGTGTCGTCGTTGACGATCTCCTCGCCGACGAGCAGGCCGTCGTGGCCGTGGCTGGTGTAGGGGTCGAGCGCTACGTCGGTGACGATGCCGAGATCCGGCACGGCCGTCTTGATCGCCCGGATGGCCCGGCAGACGAGGTTGTCGGGGTTGAAGGCCTCGGTGCCGTGCGGGTCGCGCAGGCCGGGGTCGGTGTAGGGGAACAGCGCGATCGCCGGAATGCCGAGGCGGGCGGCGCGCTCGGCCTCCCGCGCCAGCTGGTCGACCGACAGGCGCTCGACGCCCGGCATCGACGGAACGGCCACGCGCACGTTCTCGCCGGAGACGACGAACAGCGGCCAGATCAGGTCGTCGACGGTGAGCGTCGTCTCCCGCACCAGGCGGCGGACCCACGAGCACCGTCGGTTTCGGCGCATGCGGCGCCCGCCGACGATCTCGGCGACCAGCGCCGTTTCGATGCGCAGGCGGGTGCGCACGGCGCTCGCCTCCGCACGCATGGCGGTGACGGCGGTGGCCGCCGGCGGCTGGGCGTCGATGGGATCATCTTGGAGGTCTTCCATGGAAAGCGACGCTAGACCGGAACGGGAAGGCGCTTCAAGCGGGTCGCGTGCGGCGTTGACGGCCGGTGCCGCCAGCCCTAGGACCGGCGGTGCCGCCGGTAGCGACCGGCCGCGCCCGAACCGGAACGGCGAGGCAATGACGGACGACGACGGCGAGATCCGGATCGAGCGGCGCGGCAGGCTCGGCCTCGTCACGCTCGACCGCCAGCCGGCGATGAACGCCCTCACCCACGCCATGGTGCGGCGGATGCGCGCCGCGCTCGACGCCTTCGCCGTCGATCCCGCCGTGGCAGTCGTGGCGGTGACGGCGGCGCCGGGCCGCGCCTTCTGCGCCGGCGGCGACATCCGTCAGGTCTACGAGATGGGGCGGGCGGGTGATCCCAGCCGCAACCTGTTCTTCCGCGACGAGTACCGGCTGAACGCGCTGATCGAGCGCTACCCGAAGCCCTATGTGGCGCTCGTCGACGGCGTCTGCATGGGCGGCGGCGTCGGGCTGTCGGCCCACGGCCCGCACCGGGTGGCGACGGAGCGGCTCGTGTTCGCCATGCCGGAGGTCGCCATCGGCTTCTTTCCCGACGTCGGCGGCACCTACGTCCTGTCGCGCATGCCCTCGGAACTCGGCCTCTATCTCGGCCTGACGGGAACCTTGATCCGCCTCGCCGATGCGCATCTCGCGGGTTTCGTCACCGATGCGGTGGCGCCGGAGGCTCTCCCCGCGATCATCGACCGTCTGGCCGAGACGGGGGACGTCGACGCGGCGCTTGCGGGGCTCACGCTGCCGGCCGGGCCAGCGCCGCTCGCCGGCCGGCTGGAAGCGATCACACGGGCCTTCTCCGCCGATGACGTCGGCGAGATCCTCGCCCGGCTCGACGGCGAGACGGGCGAGGACGCGGCGTTTTCGGCCGAGACGGCGGCGACGATCCGCTCGCGCTCGCCGACCAGCCTGATGCTGACCCTGCAGGCGCTGCGGCGCGCCCGCCACCTGGACTTCGGCGGGTGCATGGTGATGGAGTACCGGCTGCTCTGCCACATCCTCGAGGGGCACGAATTCGACGAGGGCGTCCGCGCCGCCGTCATCGACAAGGACCGCCGCCCGCGCTGGCATCCGGCGACCCTCGACGCGGTCGCGGCGGCCGACATCGAAGCCTACTTCCGGCCGCCCGCGGGCGGCGACATCGTGTTGGACTGACGAGCATGGCGACGACGACACCGGCGGGACGCGATGCGGCGCCGGCCGCGCCACCGCGCACGGGGCTGCTGTCCCGCCTCGACGCCTGGCCGTGGCCGGCGCTGATCGTAGCGTTCCTGCGCGTCAACGCCGTCGTCTGGCTCGCCACCGGCCTCGGCCACTGGGGTCGCATCGTCGGCTACCTGCCGGTCGCCGGCGAGGGCGGCTTCGTCGGCCAGACGATCGACTGGCAGAGCACGACGGTGTTCTACGGGGTCATCGACCTCGTCGTGGCGGTGGGGCTTTGGATCGCCACCGCCTGGGGCGTCGCCGTCTGGCTGCTCGCCATCGCCTGCCAGGTGCTGACGCACGGGGCTCTCGCCGAGATCTTCGGGGAGCGGCCGTTCCGGCTGCCGTTCTACATCGTGAGCCTCGTGGTCTATGCCGTCATGCTGTTCATGGCGCGCCGCCAGGCCCGGCGGAAGGCCGAGGAAGAGGCGTAGCGCGAAAGCTGCGGCTCTCGCCTTTCCCCGAGACCCGCGCCTCAGTCGACGAATTTCCTGAGCGTTTCTGTCAGGATGGCTTTCGGCGGATGCGCCGGGACACTCGCCGTCGTCACCGACAGCCGGACCTTGAACAACTGGCCATAGGCGACCCCGACGCAGACGAAACTCGCCATCTCGCCGAAATCCTTGCGGACGAGCGAAAAGCTCTCGCACTGGAGACGCCGCTTACCGGCCTTCAGCGAGAAGGCCTCGAGCGGCTTGATGTTGGCGTAGTGACCCTTCTTGCCGGCCCAGTCGATCTCCGCCTTGGCCTGTCGAATGGCGGCGGCGACGTCGTCGGCATTGGGGGCACGCTGGAGGCCGGCCGAGAAGACATAGACGTCCATCCGCCCGTAGTCGGAGTTGAATGAATAGCCCCGGCCGGCACCCGGCTGCTGCGGCTCGTAGTCCTTCTGCCCGACATATGCGAACCCGCCGATGGCGACCGGGATCACGCTCGGGTAGGTGGCCGCCGCATGGGCCGGCGACGCCAGGAACAACAGGACGATCGTGACGACCCTGACCAGAGTGCTCACGCTTGACCCCTCCGACAACGGACCATCAAGTCGACCATCCTTGCAGCTAGTGGCGCGGCGTGGACCGCGGTGAGGCGTTCCCCGCAACGTCCTGACGCACAAGACAGGTTGCGCGCGGCACACGCAAAAGTCGAGACGGCACCAGGACGGCCGGGTCGCTCCCGCTGACCGAAGGACCGTGCGCGAGACCCGGTGCTTGCAGGAAGAGAGTTCGCGACTGTGAGTCTCGGCGATCCGCAAGAACACCCGGCGACGGTAAATATCCTTCGGATTCAAGATTGATTCACCAAGCGCCGGTTCATGTTGGATTCATCCTGCCGCTTAAGCCGCCTTTAGACTCGCAGCCGCCATTCTTTCCTCAAGGACGACCGGACAAATCCGGCATCTCACAGGAAGGCGAAGACGATGTACGCAGGACCGTCGCACGAGACGGCGTCCGGCGGAGGCTACAGGCCTGCGCGCGACGTCGATGTGAAGCCGCTCATCCTCGACGCGGTGATGTTGGTGGAGCGTGTCCACCGCCGTTTCCTCGAAGCGGTGAAGGACGAACTCGACAGGCTCGGCTGTTCGACCGTCAATGCCGTGCAGGCGGTGCTGCTGTTCAACATCGGCGACACCGACATCACTGCCGGTGACCTGAAGGCCCGCGGCTTCTATCTCGGCTCGAACGTCTCCTACAACATCAAGCAGCTGGTCGCCGGCGGGCACCTCGTGCAGGAGCGCTGCCGCGACGACCGCCGGGCCGTGCGCATCCGCCTCACCGATACCGGCCGGCGCGTCGCCGACATCGTCGGAAGGCTCTACGACAAGAGCGCCGGCAGCATTGTCGAGGCCGGCGGCCTGCCGCCCGAGGACCTGCGCCAGCTCTCCGTCTATCTGCAGCGCCTCGACCGCTACTGGGACGACCGCATCCGCTTCCGCCTCTGAAGCCCCGCCGAAGACAGCCTCGCACCGGCCACGCACGGCACCATGAAGCCGCCATTTTGTGATGGGAGAGACCCTCGGTTAGGCGGCGACCGCCTGCGGCACGCCCTCGCGGCCGTGGAACCGGTCCTGGTGGATGTCTGTTAACCACGCCCGTGTTAGTCCACCGCGCAGCGGGTGGGACGGGCGGCGAGATCGGCGACGGGAGTCAAGCATGAAGGTCAGCACCGAGCAGGTGAGCGCCGGCGGGCCGCAGGTCGAGCGGGTCGAGCCGACGGCACAAGCCGGTCGCGGCGTGGGTCTGACCCGCCGCGGAGTGGCCGTGGCGCTGTTCGGCGCGGCCGCGGGCGCGGCTCTGGCACCGTCGTTCGCGCGGGCGGAGAGCCCGCTGCAGGCGCTGCAGAACTATCAGGTGCGCGCCGAGTGGGCGGATCGCTACGACACCGCGATCGCCGAACTGAACCAGGTGAAGGGCACGCAGCCGACGCTGTCGCCGATGACGGCGGTGCAGATCGAGCAGGCGATCCCGGTCTACCAGCAGATCGTGTCGCGTGGCGGCTGGCCGACGCTGCCCGAGAAGACCCGCCTGAAGCTCGGCTCCCGCGACCGCGCGGTCGGCACGTTGCGCGAGCGGCTGATGATCTCCGGCGATCTCGCCGCCTCCGGCGGACGCCAGGACACCTTCGATTCCTACGTCGACGCGGCCGTGCGCCGCTTCCAGGTCCGCCATGGACTGCAGCCCGACGGCGTCGTCGGCGGCGCCACGGTGCTCGCCCTCAACGTCCCGGCCGACCAGCGGCTTCGCCAGCTCGAGCTCAACCTCGTGCGTGTGCGCTCGATGTCCGGCTTCCTCGGCGAGCGCTACGTGATGGTCAACATCCCGTCGGCGGAGATCGAGGCCGTGGAGGGCGACGTCGTGCGCTCGCGCCACACCGGCGTCGTCGGCAAGATCGACCGGCAGTCGCCGATCCTCTCGGCGAAGATCCAGGAGATCAACTTCAACCCTTACTGGCACGTGCCGGAGTCGATCATCCGCAAGGACCTCATCCCGAAGATGCAGGCCGACCCGCAGTACCTCGTCAAGAACCGCATCCGCATCTACGACGGCAAGGGCAACGAGCTGCAGGCGACCGACATCGACTGGAACACGCTGCAGGCGACGCAGTACCTGTTCCGGCAGGAGCCTGGCACCGAGAACTCGATGGGCTCTGTGAAGATCAACTTCCCGAACCCGCACGCCGTCTACATGCACGACACGCCGCAGAAGACGCTGTTCGGCCAGAACGCCCGCTTCCATTCGTCGGGCTGCGTGCGTGTGCAGAACGTCCGCGAACTGGTCTCCTGGCTGCTCGAGACCAATCCGGAGTGGCCGAAGAGCCGCATCGACGAGGCGATCCGCACCGGCGAGCGCATCGATGCGAAGCTGCAGGCGCCGGTGCCGGTCTACTTCAACTACGTCACGGCCTGGGCGACGCAGGACGGCGTGGTGCACTTCCGCGACGACATCTACCAGCGCGACATGGGTGATGCCGTCGCCATGAACACGACCGGTGCCCCGGTCGCCGAGGAAGCCTACTACCAGCTTCCGCAGTAACGCTTCCGGCGCCGTCATTGGCGAGAGCTCACGGCCGCGGGCTGAAAGGTCCGCGGCCGTCGTCGTTTGCGGGCGGCCCGGGGCGACGTCGCCTGCACCGCCCCGCGGTGTCGCGTCCGTGCTTGGTTCACCCGGGCGCCCATGCTAAGTGCGCTTCGACCCGGCGGACGGCATCCGCCGCACGCGCCGCAGACCCGGGGAGACGGGCCGGCGGCGCGCCCGTAACGACAATCGTTGGAGCGAGCTGACATGGCCACGGTCACCGCCGCCGTCCGGGCCGCCGAGAGCGGCTTCTTCACCCGCCCCCTCGCCGAGACGGATCCCGAGCTGTTCGGTGCCATCCGCTCCGAGCTCGGCCGGCAGCGCGACGAGATCGAGCTGATCGCCTCGGAGAACATCGTCTCGCGCGCCGTGCTCGAGGCGCAGGGTTCGGTCCTCACCAACAAGTACGCCGAGGGCTATCCCGGCCGGCGCTACTATGGCGGCTGCCAGTACGTCGACGTCGCCGAGACGCTCGCCATCGAGCGGGCGAAGCAGCTGTTCAACGCCGGCTTCGCCAATGTCCAGCCGCACTCCGGCGCGCAGGCGAACCAGGCGGTGTTCCTGGCGCTGCTGCAGCCGGGCGACGCCTTCATGGGCCTGGATCTGGCCGCTGGCGGTCACTTGACGCACGGCGCCCCGGTCAACCTCTCCGGCAAGTGGTTCAAGCCGGTGCCCTACCACGTCAACCGCGACGACGAGCTGATCGACTTCGGCATGGTCGAGCGCCTCGCCCGCGAGCACAAGCCGAAGCTCATCATCGCCGGCGGCTCGGCCTATCCGCGCGTCATCGACTTCGCCCGCTTCCGGGCGATCGCCGACGAGATCGGCGCGCTGTTCATGGTCGACATGGCGCACTTCGCCGGCCTCGTCGCGGGCGGTGTGCACCCGAACCCGCTCGACCACGCCCACGTCGTCACCACCACCACCCACAAGACGCTGCGTGGCCCGCGTGGCGGCATGATCCTGACGAACGACGAGGCGCTGGCCAAGAAGTTCAACTCGGCCGTCTTCCCGGGCCTGCAGGGCGGGCCACTGATGCACGTCATCGCGGCGAAGGCCGTCGCGTTCGGCGAGGCCTTGCAGCCGTCGTTCAAGCTCTACGCGAAGTCGGTCGTGGAGAACGCCAAGGCGCTCGCCGAGACGCTGAAGGGGCACGGCTTCCGCATCGTCTCCGGCGGCACCGACACCCATCTCGCCCTCGTCGACCTCAGGCCGAAGGGCCTGACCGGCAAGGTGTCGGAGCTGGCGCTCGGCCGCGCCCACCTCACCTGCAACAAGAACGGCATCCCCTACGACACCGAGAAGCCGATGGTGACGTCGGGCATCCGCCTCGGCACGCCCGCCGGCACGACCCGCGGCTTCGGCATCGCCGAGTTCCAGGAGATCGGCGACATGATCGCCGAGGTGCTGGGCGTGCTGTCGCAGAAGGGCGTCGAGGCCGACAACCTCGTCGAGGAGAAGGTGCGCGGCCGCGTCAAGGCGCTCGTCGACCGCTTCCCGATCTACGGCTGAGCAGGAGCGGCGAAACCCCCGATGCGGTGCCCCTATTGCGGCGGCGAAGATACCCAGGTGAAAGACTCGCGCCCGAGCGAGGACAACACCGCGATCCGTCGCCGCCGCATTTGTGTCACTTGCGGGGGCCGCTTCACCACCTTCGAGCGCGTGCAACTGCGTGAGCTGATGGTGGTGAAGCGCTCGGGCCGGCGCGTGCCGCTCGACCGCGACAAGCTCGCCCGCTCGGTGGCGATCGCGCTGCGCAAGCGGCCGGTGGAGCCCGAGCGGGTCGAGCAGATGGTCTCCGGCATCGTCCGCCAGCTCGAGAACCTCGGCGAGAGCGAGGTGACCGCCGAACAGATCGGCCACCTCGTCATGGAAGGCCTGAAGGCCATCGATGACGTCGCCTATGTGCGCTTCGCCTCGGTGTACCGGAACTTCCGTGAAGCCAAGGACTTCGGGGTCTTTCTCGATGAACTCGCCTCGCGGGGCGAGGGCGAGACCGGCGGCCGGGACTGATCTCATGCAGGCTGTGACGGGGCGGGGCGCGAGCCCGTCGCCCGACGAGGATCGCCGCTGGATGAGCGCGGCGCTGGCGCTCGGCCGGCGCAATGCCGGCCGCGCCTGGCCCAATCCGGCTGTTGGCGCGGTCATCGTGCGCGACGACGGCGACGGCCCGCGCGTCGTCGGCCGTGGCTGGACTGCGCCGGGCGGACGGCCGCACGCCGAAACGGTGGCGCTGGCGCAGGCGGGGCCGCTCGCGCGCGGGGCGACGGTCTACGTCTCGCTGGAGCCGTGCTCCCACGTCGGCCGCACCGGCCCGTGCAGCGTTGCGCTGATCGAAGCGGGCGTCGGGCGCGTCGTCTCCACCCTCGAGGACCCCGACGTGCGCGTCGCCGGCGACGGCCACCGCATGCTGCGCGAGGCCGGGATCACCGTCACCACCGGCGTCTGCGCCGCGGAGGCGGCCCGCGAGCACGCAGGCCACATCCGCCGCGTCCGCGACGGTCGACCGCACGTGCGCCTGAAGCTCGCCGTCTCCGCCGACGGCTTCGTCGGCCGCTTCGGCGAGCGCCAGGTGCCGATCTCCGGCGACGCGGCTCGCCAGGCCGGCCACGCGTTGCGCGCCACCACCGACGGCATCCTCGTCGGCGTCGGCACGGCGCTCGTCGACGACCCGCTTCTCACCTGCCGGCTGCCGGGCCTCGCCGGGCGCTCGCCGGTGCGCATCGTCCTCGACACCCACGGCCGGCTGCCGGTCGATTCGGCGCTGGTGCGCTCTGCCCACGAGGTGCCGCTGTGGGTGATCGCTGGCGGTGTCGCCGACCCGCGCCGCCTCGCGGAACTGGAGGCGACCGGCACCACCGTCATCGCCGCGCCGCTCACCGCCGAGGGGCGGATCGACCTCGGCACGGCGCTCGTGGCGCTTGCCGAGCGCGGCCTGACGACGCTTTTGGTCGAGGGCGGCCCGCGCGTCGCCTCCGGGCTCCTCGATGCCGGTCTCGTCGACGAGATGTTTCTCGTGCGCGCGCCCGATCCGATCGGCGGTGACGGCGTACCGGCGTTCATCGGCCGGTCGGTCGAGGACGTTCTCGCCGACCCGGCGTTCGCGGTCCTCGGCGAGCGGCGGCTCGGGGAGGACCGGCTCGTGCATCTCTGGCGGAAGGACTAAGCGCCATGTTCACCGGCATCGTCACCGACGTCGGCACCGTCGTCTCCGTCGTCGAGCGCGAGACGGTGCGCCGGCTGGAGATCGACAGCGGCTACGACCCCGCCGGCATCGCCATCGGCGCCTCGATCGCCTGCAGCGGCGTCTGTCTCACCGTCGTCGAGGTCCGCCCGCACGCCGGCGGCGCCCGCTTCGCTGTCGACGCCGCACCGGAGACGCTGGCGCTGACGACGGCGGCCGACTGGCGGGCCGGCAGCCGCCTCAACCTCGAGCGGGCCTTGCGGATCGGCGACGAACTCGGCGGCCACATCGTCTCCGGCCACGTCGACGGTCTCGCCGAAGTCGTCGTGCGCGAGGAGGTCGGGGAGGCGACCCGCTTCGACTTCCGCGTGCCGGCTCAGCTCTCCCGCTTCATCGCCGAAAAAGGCTCGGTCTGCCTCGACGGCACCTCGCTGACGGTGAACACGGTGGCGGGCGACGTCTTCTCGGTGCTGCTGATCCCGCACACGCTCGCCGTCACCACCTGGGGCGAGCAGCGCGTCGGCGATCGCATCAACCTTGAGATCGACGTGATGGCGCGCTACGTCGCGCGACTGGCGGAAGCGGGCCGCGCCACGGCGGTCTAGAGGTACCGGCGGCATGGCAGGTCTGCGCCGGCCGATGCCGGTTGCGACCCCGCGCGGCTGGACTTTGCCCCTTCGCCGTGGTTCGAGTGCGCCCCGTGTCGACGGTCTCCGTCGCCGCACCGAACCGCAAGAGGCCGCCCCATGGACGACGATCAGCCGAACCTCCTCGTCATCGACGCGCGCTTCTACGAGGACATCGCCGACGCCCTCGTGTCCGGTGCGACGCAGGCGCTCGCCGCCGCTGGCGCGCGCTATGAGCGGCTGTCGGTGCCCGGCGTGCTCGAGATCCCGGCGGCGCTGTCGATGGCGCTGATCGCGGCGGAAGAGGGCGGTACCGAGTACGATGGCTACGTCCTGCTCGGCTGCGTCATCCGCGGCGAGACCAGCCACTACGACATCGTGGCGAACGAGTCCGCCCGCGCCGTGATGATGCTGACGATCGACGAGGGCCTGGCGCTGGGCAACGGCATCCTGACGGTCGAGAACGGCCCGCAGGCGTGGGCGCGCGCTTCCGTCGACGGCAAGGACAAGGGCGGGGCGGCCGCCAGGGCGGCTCTCGCGATGATCGCCGTCCGGTCGAAGCTCGGGCTCTGAACCGCGATGGCTGATCCGGCGAAGACGTCGCGCGAGACGCGGCCGGCCAACCAGCGCGGCGTGGCGCGGCTCGCGGCGGTGCAGGCGCTCTACCAGATGGAGCTCGCCGGCACCGACATCGCCGACGTCGTCGCCGAGTTCGAGGCCTTCCGCCTCGGCAAGGAGATCGACGGCGAACAGTACCGGTCGGCGGATGCCGGCTGGTTCCGCGACCTCGTCGGCGGTGTCGTCGCCGAGCAGCGGGCGATCGACCCGTCGATCCACGCGGCGCTCGCGCACGACTGGCCGCTCGGGCGGGTCGACGCGACGCTCCGGGCGATCCTGCGCGCCGGCGTCTACGAGCTGCGCCACCGGCCCGACGTTCCGGGGCGCGTCGTCATCACCGAGTATGTCGACGTCGCCAAGGCGTTCTTCGGCGAGGACGAGCCGCGCATCGTCAACGCCGTGCTCGACCGTCTGGCCCGCGAGCTGCGGCCGGACGAGTTCAACCCGCCGGCCCCCGGTCCGTGAGCGAGGCCGACGGCGCGCCGCGCTCCGGCGAGGATGCGCTGATCGCGCGCCACTTCGCGCCGCTCGCCACCGCGGCGGGCGCGCTGGCGCTCACCGACGACACCGCCTTCTACACGCCGCCGCCGGGCTTCGACCTGGTTCTGACCAAGGACGCGGTCGCGTCGGGCATCCATTTCCTGCCTGACGATTCCGGCGCCACCGTCGCCCGCAAGGCGCTGCGGGTGAACCTCTCCGACCTTGCCGCCAAGGGCGCCGCGCCGGTCGGCTACCTCCTCGCCCTCGGCCTGCCCGACGGCTGGACGGAAGCCTGGCTCGCCGACTTCGCGGCCGGCCTCGCCGCCGACCAGCGGACCTATGGCGTGTCGCTCTATGGCGGCGACACCATCCGCACGGTCGAGCGGGCGGTGATCTCGGTCACCGCCTTCGGCCTCGTTCCGACCGGCGGCATGGTGCGACGGGGCGCGGCGCGGGCGGGCGACCGCATCGTCGTCACTGGCACGATCGGCGACGCTGCGCTCGGGCTGAAGCTCAGGCTCGACGTCGGGCTCGGCGACCGTCTCGGGCTCTCGGTGACGGACGCCGACCACCTCCTCGACCGCTACGCCCACCCGCGGCCGCGCGTCGCCGCGGCTGCGGTGGTGCGCGACCACGCCCGCGCGGCGATGGACGTCTCCGACGGCCTCGTCGGCGACCTGCGCAAGATGGCGGCGACCGCGGGTGTCGCGATCCGCCTCGATGCGGCGCGCGTGCCGCTGTCGGCCGCGGCCGCAGCCGCGGTCGCGGCGGATCCGGCGCTGCTGCTGACCGCGATCACCGGCGGCGACGACTACGAGATCGCCGCGGCTGTCCCGCCGGACGCCGTGGCGGCCTACGTCGCCGGCTGCGCGGCGGCCGGTGTCGCCGCGACGGAAATCGGCGAGGCCGTCGCGGGACCGCCGGGCGTGACCGTGACCGGCGGGGACGGCGCGGGTCTCGCCATCGAGCGCGGCTCGTTCTCGCATTTCTGAACCGACAGCCCGGCCGCACCCGCCTATGGTGACGCGCCGCGAGCCGCCCCGGCCCGGTGGCCGGCGTGTGGAGTGTGCGGGCAGATGACGAACGCGGCCGCTGCAACCCCCGACGGCGACCGGCTGGCGAAGCGCAACGCCGTCGTGCTCGCCGGCGCGCAGGCGATCGGCGGCGCCACCGCCTCGATCACCATCGCCACCGGCGGCCTCGCCGGCCACTATCTTCTGGCCGAGGACAAGTCGCTCGCGACCCTGCCGATCACCTGCTTCGTCGTCGGCACGGCCGCCACCTCGATTCCGGCGGCGATGCTGATGCGGCGGTTCGGCCGGCGCGCCGGCTTCATGGTCGGCGCGGTCGTCTCGGTGATGGGCGGAGTGGCGGCCTCCTCCGCGATCCTGATGGGCTCCTTCCTCGGCTTCTGCCTGGCCGTGGCGCTCGGCGGCGCCTCGCAGGCGTTCGTGCAGCAGTACCGCTACGCCGCCGCCGACACCGCCAGCGACGCCTTCAAGCCGAAGGCGGTGTCGTGGGTGCTGTTCGGCGGCCTCGCCGCCGGCATCGTCGGGCCGCAGGCCGTGATCCTGACGCAGGAACTGTTCTCCCCGGTCCTGTTCGCCGGGCCGTTCGCGGCGCAGGCGGTGCTGGCGACCGCCGCCTGCCTGGTGCTGTCGTTCCTGCGCATCCCGACGCCGCCGCCGCCGGACCCGACCGCGCCGGGCCGGCCGTTGCGGGCGATCCTGCTCGAGCGCCGCTTCCTCGTTGCCGCCGCCTGCGGCGTCTCGTCCTATGCGCTGATGAACCTCGTGATGACGGCGGCACCGCTCGCCATGGTCGCCTGCGGCCTCAGCCACACCCAGGCCGCGCTCGGCATCCAGTGGCACGTGCTGGCGATGTTCGCCCCGAGCTTCGTCACCGGCAGCCTGATCGTCCGCTATGGGGCGCACCGGGTCGTCGCCGCCGGGCTGATGATCCTCGCCGCCGCCGGCCTCGTCGGCATGAGCGGGCTCGCGCTCGCGAACTTCTGGGGCGGGCTCGTCCTCCTCGGTCTCGGCTGGAACCTCGGCTTCGTCGGCGCCACCGCGATGGTCGTGCGGCTGGCGCGGCCGGACGAGCGGGCGCGGGTGCAGGCGGCCAACGATTTCCTCGTCTTCGGCTTCGTCGCCGTCGCCTCGCTTGCCTCCGGCCGCATCCTCGACGCCGCCGGCTGGGCGACGGTGAACGCCGTCACGATCGCCATCGTCATCGCCTGCGCCGGCCTGCTGATCGTCGACGCGGCGACCGGAAAGCCACGTCCCGCCTGAGTTTGGAGCGGTTCCGGACGAGTTGCGAATTTGGACGAAAGCGTGGCGGCGGCCCCTTGACGGCCTTCCGGCCGGGGGGCACGTTGCCCCACCACCGCGGACGGCGGCCAAAGTCCGCCCGCGGCCCAGCCAATGATCGAAGCGCTCCGCGGGCGTCCGACCCGGCAACAACGAGAGCGCCGCTCCCACGGAGGAATTATGCTCGCTCTCGGCTTGGTCATTGTTTGCGGTCTGTTGTCGATCGCCTACGGCATCTGGGCGGTCCGCTCGGTGATGGCGGCAGATGCCGGCACGCCGCGCATGCGCGAGATCGCCGCCGCCATCCAGGAAGGCGCCCAGGCCTACCTGGCGCGCCAGTACACGACGATCGGCATCGTCGGCGTGGTCATCTTCATCATCGTCGCCTTCCTGCTGTCGATCACGGTGGCCATCGGCTTCGCCTTCGGCGCGATCCT
>CALRZT010000069.1:0-16583 GCA_943372725.1 Pseudoxanthobacter soli DSM 19599 | reverse complement strand
GCGCGCCCGCCTTGCCCTCACCGCCTCGAGCGCGCTCGCCGGCCTGCCCGCCGTTCTCGTCGCGAGCCTCGCCCCCACGCCCGGCCTCGCCGCGACCTTCGGGCCGGTCGAAATGACCCTCGGCAGCGCTCTCGTCGGCGTCCTCGCCTTCGCTGCCCTCGTCACCGTCGCGCTCGCCCGCACCCGCGCCCGTGCCGCCGATCGCATCCGCCGGGCCGAGGAGGCCGCCCGCGATGCCGCCCGGCGTGCCGACCGCGCCGAGACCCTGCTCGCCGGCGACGAGGAACGGCTGCTCGTGCTGCGCGCCGGCGAGGCGCCGCGCACCGCCGGACACCTGCCGCCGGAGAGCGGCGTGCCTGCCGACGCCGCCGGGCTCGCCGCCCTCGACGGCTGGCTCGCACCCGAGTCGGCCGCGGCCCTGGCCGCCCACCTCGATCGCCTCTCCGTCACGGGTGAGCGTTTCCGCCTGGCGCTGACGACGAGCGCCGGGTCACCGCTCGAGGCGAGCGGCCGCGCCGCCGGCACGAGCCGGCTCGTTCGCCTGCGCGAGCTGGGCGAGGAACACCGCCGCCTCGCCGAGGCCGAGGCCGCCCGCGTCCGCGCCGAGCGCGAGTCGGCGGCGCTGAAGGCGCTCGTCGCCCGGCTGCCGCATCCCTTCTGGCTGCGCGACGCCGACGGCCGCATCGTCTGGCACAATGACGCCTACGCCCGCGCCGTCGAGGTCCCCGAGGGCGCCCTCGCCGCCGGTGGCGAGGCGCCGGAACTGCTCGACACCGCCGACCGCGCCGCGATCGCCACGGCGCTGACCGAGCGGACTGTCGTCGCGCGCCGCGTGGCGGTGGTGGCCGCCGGCGAGCGGCGCATCCTCGACATCGTCGCCGCGGCTTCCGAGGAGGGCTCCGGCGGTGTCGGCGTCGACGTCACCGAGCTCGAGCTCGCCGACGCGGCGCTGAAGCGCACGCTCGACTACCACACCCGCACCCTCGACCAGCTCGCCACGGCGGTGGCGATCTTCGGGCCGGACCGTCGCCTCACCTTCTACAACGCCGCCTACCAGTCGCTCTGGGGCCTCGACACCGCCCTGCTCGAGAGCCGGCCCGAGGACGGCGCCCTCCTCGATGCCCTGCGCTCGGCGCGGATGCTGCCCGAGCAGGCCGACTTCCGCGCCTGGAAGCGCGAGGTGCTGTCGTCCTATCAGTCGGTGGAGGCGCAGGAGCACTGGTGGCACCTGCCCGACGGCCAGACGCTGCGGGTGCTGGCGAGCCCGCACCCGCAGGGCGGCGTCACCTACGTCTACGAGAACGTCACCGAGCGCCTCGACCTCGAGAGCCGCTACAACGCCCTTATCCGCGTGCAGGGCGAGACCCTCGACCACCTCGCCGAGGGCGTCGCCGTGTTCGGCTCCGACGGCCGGCTCCGGCTGTGGAACCCGGCCTTCGCCTCGGTCTGGGACGTCGACATCGCCCTCCTCGCCGAGCGGCCGCACATCGGCGTCTTCGCCCGCCGCACGGCGGCGCCTGGAGCGGCGGCGCGCCGGGCCTGGGAGGAGATCGCCGCCGCCGTCACCGGCCTCGCCGAGGGCCGCCCGCGCGCCGTCGGCCGCTGCGAGCGCGCCGGCGAGGTCGTCATCGACTACGCCACCGTGCCTCTCCCGGACGGGGCGACGCTCGCGACCTTCGTCGACGTCACCGATTCCGTGAAGGTCGAACGGGCGCTCATCGAGCGCAACGACGCCCTCGTCGCCGCCGACCGCATCAAGGACGCCTTCATCCAGCACGTCTCCTACGAGTTGCGCTCGCCGCTGACGACGGTGATCGGCTTCACGCAGCTCCTGGCGGACACGCGCACCGGACCGCTCACCGACAAGCAGCGCGAGTACACCGACTACGTGCTGTCGTCGGCGGGCGCCCTGCTCGCCATCATCAACGACATCCTCGACCTCGCCACCATCGACGCCGGCGCGATGGAGCTCGAGCTCGCCGCGGTCGACGTCGCCGCCACCATTGCCGCCGCCGTCGAGGGCGTGCAGGACCGCCTGCGCGAGGCGCGCCTCGAGCTCTCCACCAAGGTGCCGGCCAACGTCGGCACCTTCGTCGGCGACGAGAAGCGGGTGCGGCAGGTACTGTTCAATCTGCTCTCCAACGCCATCGCCCATTCCGATCCGGGCGGGCGCGTCGAGATCGCCTGCGCGCGGGAGGCGGAGGGCGTGCGGATCGCCGTCAGCGACCGCGGCCGCGGCATCCCGACGGAACTGATCGACCAGGTGTTCGACCGCTTCGTCGCCCGCCCGACCGGCGCGAGCCGCCACGGGGCCGGCCTTGGACTGTCGATCGTCAAGAGCTTCGTCGCGCTTCACGGGGGAACGGTGGCGATCGATTCGAAGGAAGGCGCGGGAACGACGGTGATCTGCCGCTTCCCGTCGCGACCGGGCGAGACCGCCGCCCGCGAGCCGACACCGCCGCGGCGGGCGGTGACGTCGTGAACGCCGCGACGGAACGCCACGCGCCGCGCGTCTGGTCGCTGCCGCTGCCCGACGAGGGCGCGACCGTCCGCCTCGCCGAGGACATCGCCGTGGCGCTGGCACCCGGCGACGTCGTCCGGCTCGAGGGCGATCTCGGCGTCGGCAAGACGACGCTGGCGCGGGCGCTCCTGCGCGCGCTCGCCGACGACCCGGCGCTCGAGGTGCCGAGCCCGACCTTCACGCTGGTGCAGACCTATGCCGCCGGCCGGCTCGCTGTCGCCCACGCCGACCTCTACCGCCTGACCGATCCGGCGGAGATCGACGAGCTCGGCCTCGAAGAGGCGCGCGCGGCCGGCGTCGTGCTGGTCGAATGGCCCGAGCGCGGGGGCGACGCCTTCGCCGACGCCGACATCACGCTCGCCCTCGACCTCGGCGACCGGCCGGAGAGCCGCACCGCCACCGTCACCGCCTCCGGCCCGGCCGGAGAGCGCCTCGCCCGCTCGCTCGCCATCCGTGACTTCCTCGACGCCGCCGGCTGGACGGGCGTCGCCCGCCGTTTCCTGCAGGGCGACGCCTCCAGCCGCACCTACGAACGCGTCGCCGGCGAGGACGGCCGCCGCGGCGTGCTGATGAACGCGCCAGCCCGCCCGGACGGACCGCCGGTGCGCGACGGCAAGCCCTACAGCCGCATCGCCCACCTCGCCGAGGACGTCCGCCCCTTCGTCGCCATGGCGATCGCGCTCGCCGACCGCGGCCTGTCGGCGCCGCGCATCCACGCGAGCGACCTCGCCCACGGCCTGCTCCTGACCGAGGACCTCGGCCACGAGGTCGTGGCGCCGGGCGGTACGCCCGACCCCGAGCGCTACGGCGTCGCCGTCGACCTGCTCGCCGCCTTCCACGCCGAGCCGCCGCCGCAGCCGGTGGTGCTGTCGGACGGCACTGTCTACGCGCCGCCGCCCTATGACGCCGGGGCGCTCGCGATCGAGGTGGAGCTTTTGCTCGACTGGTACCTGCCGCACCCGGCCGGCGCCGGAGCCGCCGCCTCGCCGGAGGACGCGGCCGCGTTCGTGTCGCTCTGGCAGGCCGCGTTCGACCGGCTGGAGACGTCCGAGCAGCACTGGGCGATGCGCGACTACCATTCGCCCAACCTGATGTGGCTGCCGGAGCGCGCCGGCATCGCCCGCATTGGCCTGCTCGACTTCCAGGACGCGCTCCTGGGGCCGACGGCCTACGACGTCGCCTCGCTCGCGCAGGACGCCCGCGTCACCGTTTCCCCAAATCTCGAGGAGACGCTGGTGGAGCGCTACGTCTTCGGCCGCCGGGCGACCGACCCGGGCTTCGACGAGGAGCGCTTCCGCGCCGACTACGCGACGCTCGCCGCCCAGCGCGCCACCAAGATCCTCGGCATCTTCGCCCGCCTCGACCGGCGGGACGGCAAGCCGCACTATCTCGCCCACCTGCCGCGGGTGAAGGACTATCTGTCGCGGTCGCTCCGCCATCCGGTTCTGTCCGACCTCCGGCTCTGGTATGAGACCGCCGGCGTCCTCGATCCCCAGGACGCGTAACCATCGAAGAACGGGCGGACGGATGGCGACGGAGCACGGCGGCATTCGGCGGACAGTGCAGGGTCCGAAGCGGGCGATGATGCTCGCGGCGGGGCTCGGCAAGCGCATGCGGCCGCTGACCGCGACCACCCCGAAGCCGCTGATCGAGGTAGCCGGGCGCGCCCTGATGGACCACGGGCTCGACCGGCTGGAGGCGGCCGGCGTCGAGGATGTGGTGGTCAACGTCCACTACCTCGCCGACCTCGTCGAGGTGCACGCCTCGCGGCGCCAGAAGCCGCGCGTCCACGTCTCCGACGAGCGCGGCGCCCTGCTCGACACCGGCGGCGGCATCGCCAAGGCCTTGCCGCTGCTCGGGCAAGAGCCGTTCTATCTCGTCAATTCCGACAGCTTCTGGATCGAAGGCGTCTCGCCCAATCTCGCACGTCTCGCGAACGCCTGGGACGGGACGCGGATGGACGGGCTCCTGATGCTCGCCGCTACCGTGCCCGCCGTCGGCTATGACGGCCCGGGCGACTTCATGCTCGACGGCGACGGCCGGCTGAGCCGCCGGCCGGCCTCGAAGATCTCGCCGTTCGCCTATTCCGGCGCGGCGATCCTGCATCCGCGCCTGTTCGAGGGCGCCCCGGAAGGCCGCTTCTCGCTCAACGTCCTGTTCGACCGCGCCATCGAGGCAGGGCGGCTGTTCGGGGTGCGCATGGAAGGCGTCTGGCTGCACGTCGGCACGCCCGAGGCGATCGGCGAGGCGGAGGCGGCGATCCAGCAGAGCGCGGCCTGACCGGCATGGCGGGACCGGGCGCCGAGCCGCGCGTCTATACGATCCCGCCCTCGGCGAACTTCCTCGCCACCCTCGTCGACGCCCTCGTCTCCGGCCGGCTCGTGCCGGGCCCGCCGCTCCGCGACGACCCGCTGGCGCTCGCCGACGCGACCATCTTCGTCCCCACCCGTCGCGCCGGGCGCGCCCTCGCCGCCGCCATCACCGAGGCGGCCGGCGGCCGGGCGACGCTGCTGCCGTCGATCCGCCCGCTCGGCGACGTCGAGGAGGACCTGCTGGCGCTGTCGCCGGTGGGGGCCGCCCTCGCCGACCTGCCGCCGGCGGTCGATCCGCTGGAGCGGCGCGTCGTCATGACGAGGCTGGTGCTCGGCTGGGCGCGCGCCCTGTCGCCGGACACGCGCAAGCTTCTCCCGGGCGAGGAGGTGCTGGTGCCGACCTCGCCGGCCGACGCCGCCCGCCTCGCCGACGACCTGCTCGCCCTCGTCGATCAGGTGACCACCGAGGAGACCGACTGGGCGCGGCTCGCCGACATCGTGCCGGCCGACCTCGCCCGCTTCTGGCAGGTGACGCTCGCCTTCCTCGAGATCGCCACCGCCGCCTGGCCGCAGATCCTCGCCGAGCGCGGCCGCATCGACCCGGTGCTGCGGCGCCTGCGCCTGATCGACGCCGAGGCGGCCCGCTTCGCCGCGCGACCGCCGGCGGGACCCGTGATCGCCGCCGGCTCCACCGGCTCGGTGCCGGCGACGGCGCGGCTGATGGCTACGATCGCCCGGCTGCCGCGCGGCGCCGTCGTGCTGCCGGGCCTCGACCTCACCCTCGACGACGAGACGTGGGCGACGATCGGCGACAGCGACGGCACGCCGAGCCACCCGCAGTTCGGCCTCGCCCGCCTGCTGCCTCGCCTCGGCGTGACGCGCGCCGAAGTGGCGGCGCTGACGGAGCCGTCGCGGCGGCTGCGCGGCCTCATTGTTTCGGAAGCCTTCCGGCCGGCCGAGACGACCGAGCGCTGGGCCGGCATCGCCGACCGCTTCGGCACGCCGGCCGCGGTCTCAGACGGTCTCGCCGGGCTCGGTCTCGTCGAGGCGGCGAACGAGCGCGAGGAGGCTGCCGCCATCGCGCTCGCCCTCCGCGAGGCGCTCGCCGACGGGGCGACGCGGGCGGCCCTGGTGGCGCCGGACCGCACCATCGCCCGCCGTGTCGCCACCGAGCTCGGCCGCTGGGGCATCGCGGTGGAGGATTCCGCCGGCATCCCCGCCGGGACCACCCCGCTCGGCGTACTGGCACGCCTGGTGGCCCAGGTCGGCATCGCCGGCGACGACCCGGCGGCGTTGCTCGCCCTCCTGAAGCACCCGCTGGCCGACCTCGGGCTGTCGCGAGACGCCCGCACGGCTGCCGTCGACCGGCTGGAGCGCGACGTCTTGCGCGGACCGCGCCTTGCCCCCGGCGTCGCCGCGCTCGCGGCGAGTGCCCGCCACTGCGCGGCGCACCTCGCTGCGATGCGCCGGGGCGAGAGCCTCGAAGGCGCCATCGACCTCGCCGACCGGCTGGTCACCGCGCTGTCGCCGCTGGCCGACCTCGCGACAGCGCCGACCGCGTCCGTCGCCGCCCTCGCCGCCGCCCATGCCGCCGCGCTCGCCGCCGTGCGCACGCCGGCGGAGGGCGCAGAACCCGCCACGGTGACGGCGGAGGCGCATTTCACCGGCTGCTTCGAGCGACTCTCGGCGGGCGACGCCGAGGACCTCGCGGTCGCGCCGCGCGACTGGCCGGGGCTGTTCGACGTGCTCGCCGGCGGCGCCGCCGTCCGGCCGGCCGGGATGCGGCCCGGGCGGGTGGAGATCTGGGGACCGCTGGAAGCGCGCCTGCAGGCGGCAGACCTCGTTGTGCTCGCCGGCCTCAACGAGGCGACGTGGCCGCAGGTCGTCGGCGTCGATCCGTGGCTGACGCGGCCGATGCGGTCGGCGCTCGGGCTCGAGGCGCCGGAGCGGCGGGTCGGCCTGTCCGCCCACGACGTCGAGATGGCGCTCGGCGCGCCGCGGGTGCTCTTGACGCGCTCCGCCCGCGCCGGCGGCGCGCCGACCGTCGCCTCGCGCTTCCTGCAGCGCCTGAAGGCGGTGGCCGGCGAGGCCGGCCGCGCGGCAGTAGCCGCCGAGGGCGCCCGTCATCTCGCCCGCGCCCGTCGCCTCGACCGTCCGGAGGGGCCGCCGGTCGCTGCCCCCCGGCCGGAGCCGCGGCCGCCGCTCGCCGCCCGTCCGCGGGCACTGTCGGTCACCGAGATCGAGACGCTGATCCGCGATCCCTACGCGATCTACGCCCGCCGCGTCCTCGGCCTGAAGCCGCTCGATCCGGTCGCCGCCGATCCCGGCGCCGCCGACCGCGGCACCATCGTCCATGCCGCGCTCGCGACCTTCCTCGAGGCCCACAGTGGCCGTTTCGACACGGCGGCTGTGGCGGCGCTGGTGGCGGCGGGACGGCAGGCGTTCACGGCGGTGGCCGACTATCCGGAGGTGACGGCGCTGTGGTGGCCGCGCTTCCTGCGCATCGCCGAGGCCTTCGTGGCGCGCGAGGCGGAGCGGCCGGTGGCGCTGAGGCGCCACCTCGAGGTGCAGGGCGCGCTGACGCTCAACACCCCCGGCGGGCCGTTCACCCTCAACGGCCGCGCCGACCGCATCGACGAGACGGCCGCCGGCCTGTTCATCGTCGACTACAAGACCGGCGGCGCCCCGTCGGCCAAGGAGGTCGCGAGCCTGCTCGCGCCGCAGCTGCCGCTCGAGGCGGCGATGGTGCGGCGGAGCGGCTTTCCGGGCGTGCCGGCCGACGAGACGATCGCGGCGCTCGCCTACATCCGCCTGCGCGGCCTCGCCGAGCCGGTGGAGGAGGTGGCGATCGAGCCCGGCATCGACAAGGACGGCATCGACCGCTCGCCCGACGCCCTCGCCATGGAGGCGATCGGCCGCCTCATGGCTTTGATCACCCGCTACGATGACGTGGGCAACGGCTACCTGTCGCGCGCGCGCGTCGCCTTCGAGCAGGCGATGGACGCGCCCTACGACCACCTCGCCCGCGCCCGCGAGTGGACCGTCGGCGGAGGCGGCGAGCCATGAGCGGCCGGCGCGTCATCCTCGAGGTGCCGGCGGACACCAAGCGGGCGCAGGGCCGCGCCACCAGCCCGGACGCCTCGGCGTGGGTGTCGGCGAACGCCGGGTCGGGCAAGACGCACGTGCTCGTCTGGCGCGTCATCCGGCTCCTGATCGCCGGCACCGACCCTGGCCGCATCCTCTGCCTCACCTACACGAAGGCCGCCGCGGCGACGATGGCGGCCCGCGTCTTCGACACGCTCGCCCGCTTCGCGACGCTGAGCGAGGCCGACCTCGCCCGCCAGTTGGCGGAAATCGAGGGCGGCACCGTCGATCCCGGCGCGACGACGCGGGCGCGGCGGCTGTTCGCCCGGGCGCTCGAGACCCCCGGTGGCCTGAAGATCCAGACGATCCACGCCTTCTGCGCCTCGCTGCTCGCGCAGTTTCCGCTGGAGGCGAACGTCGCCGGCCGCTTCGCCGTGATGGACGACCGCCTCGCCGCCGAGCTCGCCGAGACGGCGCTCGCCGCCGTGCTGCGCGAGACGGTGGTGCAGCCGGACGGCGCAGCCGCCCGCGCGCTCGACACGCTGTTGCCGGTTGTCAGCGACGGCGGGCTCGGCGAGGCGATCAAGGCGGTGGTGGCGCGGCGGGAGGAGTTCCGCGAGTGGCTGAAGGGCGCCGACGACCTCGACGGCGCCGTCGCCCGGCTCGCTGCCACCCTCGGCCTCGCCCCCGGCGACACCCCGGACAGCCTGACGGCCCGCATCCTCGAAGAGCGCCTCCTCGCTGGCGACGATCTCGTCCACCTGCACGACGCGCTCGCCGCCTCGACCGCGACCGCCCAGGAACGGGCCGCCGAGATCGCGGCCTCGGGGATCGGCGCGCCAGCGGCGCGCATCTCCGCGTGGCTCTCGTTCCTGTTCACCAAAAACGGCAGTCCGCGCGCCGGCCGCACCGCGCTGTCAGCCGCCGTCGCCAAGGCGCACCCCGATCTGCTGCAGGCCTACGAGGACGAACAGGGCCGAGTGCTCGCCCTCCTCGACCGCCGCCGCGCCGCTGCGGCGGTGGTGCGGACGGCGGCGCTGGCGCGGCTCGCCGACGCCGTGCTGTCCCGCGTCGAGGCCGAGAAGCGCCGGCGCGGACTGATCGACTATGCCGACCAGATCCGCCGCGCCGCCGACCTTTTGTCGCGCTCCGACGCGAACGCCTGGATCCGCTACAAGCTCGACCAGTCGATCGACCACATCCTCGTCGACGAGGCGCAGGACACGAGCCCGCTGCAGTGGCAGGTGGTGCGCGACCTCGCCGCCGAGTTCTTCGCCGGCGCCGGGGCGCGCACCGGGCTGCGCACGGTGTTCGCCGTCGGCGACGAGAAGCAGTCGATCTACGGCTTCCAGGGCGCCGCGCCGGCGGCCTTCGCGGCGGAGCGGCGCGGGTTCCAGGCGAAGGCGGCGGCGGTGCGGGAGGCTTTCCACGACGTCCGCCTGACGCTGTCCTTCCGCTCGACCCAGGACGTGCTCGCCGCCGTCGACCGCGTCTTCGCCGACCCGGCGACCCGCGAGGGGCTGTCGGCCGAAGGCGAGGCGCCGGTGCACCAGGCGATCCGGGCCACCGCCGTCGGCCTCGTCGAGGTGTGGCCGCAGCTCGCGCCCGACGAGCGCACGGTTCCCGACGACTGGCACCTGCCCATCGACCACGTCGGTGCCGCCCACCCGACCATCCGGCTCGCGGACCGGATCGCCGAGACCGTGCACGGCTGGATCGCCGCCGGCGACCCGCTGCCGGACGGCCGGCCGGTGCGCGCCGGCGACGTGCTGGTGCTGGTGCGCAAGCGCGGACCGTTCGTCGAGGCGCTGAGCCGGGCCCTGAAGCGGCGCGGCGTGCCGGTCGCCGGCACCGACCGGCTGGTGCTCGGCGAGCACATCGCCGTGCAGGACCTCGTGGCGCTCGGCCGCGTGCTGGCGCTGCCGGCCGACGACCTGTCGCTCGCCGCCGTGCTGAAGAGCCCGCTGTTCGACGTCGACGAGGGGCTGCTGTTCGAGCTCGCCCACGGCCGGCCGGGGACGCTGATGGCGGCGCTCGCCGACAGCGCCGATCCGCGCGCCCGAGCCGCCCACGAGCGTCTCTCCGCCTGGCGCACGGCCGCCGCGCGGCTGCGGCCGTTCGAGCTCTACACGAGCGTGCTCGGCCGCGACGGCGGCCGGCGGCGCTTCCTCGCCCGGCTCGGACCGGAGGTCGACGAGGTGCTCGACGCCTTCCTCGACCTCGTGCTCGAGCAGGAGCGCAACGCCGTCCCGACGCTCGACGGCTTCCTCGCCTGGTTCGCCGCCGCCCCGGCGATCGTCAAGCGCGAGGCCGAGACGGCCGGCGACGCCGTGCGGGTGATGACGGTGCACGGCGCCAAGGGGCTGGAGGCGCCGGTGGTGTTCGTCGTCGACGACGGCAGCGGCCCCTCGCACCCGAGCCATGACCCGAAGCTGTTCGCACTGCCGGCCGGCGACGCCGGCACCGCCTGCCTCGTCTGGGCGGCGAAGGCGGGCGAACGCCCGTCCGCCTGCGAGCCGGTGCTGGCCGAGACGCGCCGGCGCGCGGCGGAAGAGCACCGGCGGCTCCTCTACGTGGCGCTGACGCGCGCCGCCGACCGCCTCGTCGTCTGCGGCTGGCGGGGCAAGAAGGACCCGCACGAGGACTGCTGGCACGCCCTGGTGGAGCGGGCCCTCGCCACCGACGCGCAGGAGATCCGCGACGGCGAAGACACCCTCGTCGCCCTGCGCTGGCAGGCGCCGCGGCCGGCCACGGCCGGGCCCGAGGGACGGCCCCCCGCAGCGACGCCGGCCGCCGACGCCGCCACACTCGAGGCGACGGAAACCGGCCTGCCGGCATGGGTCGGCACCGAGGCCGAGGCGCCGGCCGCGGTGCTGACCCTCTCGCCGTCCTCCGCCTGGAGCGACGAGGCGGCGGAGGACGCGACCACGGCGCCGGCCCCGGCGCGCCTCGCCGACCCGACCGCCCTCCTGCGCGGCCGGCTGATCCACCGGCTGATCGAGGCCCTGGCGACGATCACCGTGGAAGAGCGGGCCGACGTGGCAGCGCGCTTCCTCGCCCGCGAGGCGGCGGATCTCGACGAGGCCGTCGCGATGGCGATCGCCGCCGAGGCGCTCGGGGTGCTGGCCGACCCGCGGCTGGCGCGGCTGTTCGGCGCCGACGGGCGCGCCGAGGTGCCGATCGCAGGCCCCCTCACCCGCGTCGACGGCGCCGTGCTGACGGTCGCCGGCCGCATCGACCGCCTCGCCGTGCTGCCGGACCGGGTGCTGGCGATCGACCTCAAGACCGACCGGCGGGTGCCAGAGGACGCGGGTGCGGTCGCACCGGCCTACGTCGCCCAGATGGCGCTCTACCGCGCCCTGCTCGCCGATCTCTATCCCGGCCGCCCGGTCGAGGCGGCCATCCTCTACACCGCCGCGCCGCGCCTCGTCGCGCTCTCCGGGGACACCCTCGATGCGGTGCTCGCACGCCTGCTCGCCGCGCCCGCGCCGTGAGGCGCCGCCGGCCGCCGCAGCGCTTGCCGCCGCGGCGCGCGGGTGCGACGCTCGCGCCGCCCCTGCAACCGCGACACGCACCCTCATGACCGACCGACCGACCCCGCCGGACAACGGCCTCGATCCCGCCTTTCGCCGCCGCGTCCCGCACGGCGACAGCCTGGAGCGCGACGTCTGCGAGCGCTGCGGTTTCGTCGCCTACGACAACCCGAAGATCGTCGTCGGGTCGGTGGTGCGCTCACCGGGCGGGGTGATGATGTGCCGGCGGGCCATCGCCCCGCGCATCGGCTTCTGGACGCTGCCGGCCGGCTATCTCGAGCACGGCGAGACGCCGGAGGAGGGCGCCCGCCGCGAGGCCTTCGAGGAGGCCGGCGCCGACATCGAGCTGACTGCGCTGCTCGCCGTCTACACGGTGCGGCGGCTGTCGCAGGTGCAACTGATCTACCGGGCCGAGCTCCGCGGCGGCTATGAGGCGGGGCCGGAAAGCCTCGAGGTGCGCGAGTTCGGCTGGGACGAATTGCCGTGGGACGCCCTCGCCTTCCCGACCGTCGCCTGGGCGCTGGAGCACGAGCGGGCGGCGGCGACGGGCGCCGCGGTGCCGTTCTCGAACCCGGGTCCGGACGACGCCCCCTAGCCGCAATCGTTGCGTGCGGGAGACGCGGGGGCTAAGAACGCTGTCCGGGCGCCACGACCCGTCTGGTCACGAAGCGGTGCTGGGACGTGACAGCACCGTGACTTTCCCCCGGCGGCGGCGTTGCGTAGGATTTTTTTGTGAATCATCCCGCCACCCCTTCGTCCGTCTCCCTGCGCGCCCGGTTGTCGACCATCGGCTGTCTCGCGCTGGTGGCGATCCTGGCGAGCTTCGGCCCTGCCGCGGCAGACGATCGGCCGCCACTCGCAATGGTAGAGTTGTTCACAAGTCAGGGTTGTTCTTCGAGCCCTCCGGCCGATGCGCTGCTCGCCGAGCTCGCAGCCGACCCCTCCCTCGTCGCCATTTCCCTGCCCGTCACCTACTGGGACTATCTCGGCTGGACGGACACGCGGGCGAGCCAGGCCAACACCGGCCGACAGTTCTCCTACGCGGCCCGGCGCGGCGACCGGGCCGTCTACACGCCCCAGATGGTCGTCAATGGCCGCACGCCCGTCGTCGGCAGCGACGCCGACGCCGTGCGCGCGGCGATCGCGGCACAGGCCGACGCCGGTCTCGGCCCGCGGCTGTCGGTGGAGATCCGGCTGGCGGACGACATGTTCGAGGTCCACGTCGGCGAAGGCCCCCCCGGCCAGCGCGCCACGGTGTGGATCGGCGCTGTCGAGCCGTCGGTGAGCGTCCAGGTGCTGCGCGGCGAGAACGGCGGCCGCCGCCTGACCTACACGAACGTGGTGCGCGTGCTGCAGCCGATCGGCGTCTGGCGCGGCGAGGCGATGTCGTTCGAGCTGCCCGCCGACAAGATCGACCGGCGTTCCGGCACCTCGGCCGTGGTGATCGTGCAGGCGGAGGTGGACGGCCACCCCGGCGCAATCCTCGGGGCCGCCCTGCTCAGACCCGTCGAGGGCTGACCCGCGGCCCAAGACGGGACCCCGTGGTTCCCGGCCGCCTTTATCCCCAGCCACCGTGATTGCGAGCCGTCGTGATCCCCAGCCGCCGTGTTCCTCACCCGCCGCGGCGCAGGCGCTCGCGGTGCAGCGTGTAGAGCCCCGATCCGACGATGATCGCGCCGCCGAGCGCCGTCCAGAGATCCGGCAGGTCGTCGAACACCAGGTAGCCGAGCGTGGTCATCCACAGGATCTGCGTGTAGCCGAACGGCGCCAGCGTCGAGGCCGGCGCGTACTTGTGGGCGTGGATGAGCATGAAGTGCCCCACCCCGCCGAACACGCCGAGCGCCACGAGCATGATCCAGACCGAGAGGCTCGACGGCATCTGCCAGATCGGCGGCATCATCGGCGTCAGTGCCACCATGCCGACGACGGCGGAGAGGAGCAGCATCCCCTCCGCGCTCTCGGTGCGCCCGAGCTGGCGCGTCATGATGAGGTAGAGCGAGTAGCAGAGCGTCGAGGCGAGCGACAGGAGCGCCGCCCAGTGCATGCCGCCGAGGCCGGGCCGGATGACGACGAGCACCCCGAACAGGCCGACGACGACCGCCGCCCAGCGCCGCCAGCCGATCTTCTCGCCGAGCAGCGGACCGGCGAGCGCGGTGACGATGAGCGGCCCGGCGAACTGGATCGAGGCGGTCTCGACGAGTTGCAGGTAGTGCAGGGCGGCGAAGTTGAAGACCGTCGAGCCCATCAGCAGCAGGCCGCGCAGCACCTGCAGCAGCGGCCGGCGCGTGCCGAACAGCTCCGGCTGCCGCCAGGCGCGCAGCACGACGATGACGCACACGACATTGATCGCGTAGCGGAACCACGCGACCTCCATCGCCGGCAAGGAAGCGCCGAGGATCTTCGCCGTCGAGTCGAGCCCGGCGAACAGCATCATCGTCAGGAGGACGAGGCCTATGCCGCGCAGGCGCAGGTCCACGGGTCGCTCGAAGGTCGCCGCCAGGGCCATGAAATGCTCCGGGCAGGCAGACCCTCCGGGGCGCGCCCCGGCGGACCATCGACCCGCACGCACGGCGGTTGCGCCTCGCGCCGCCACCCCGGCCCGGGAATCGTCCGGGCGACTGTCAACATGTCCTCACCATAGCCCACGCACGATACACGCTTCGACGCCGGTGTTCGCATGGCTCGGCTGCGACGCGTGCATGGCCGGGCGGGACCGGGCGCCGGTGAGGCGGTGAAGCAGGGGCGTGATCAGTCCGATTCGAGGCCGTCGTCGTCCTCGATCGCCGGCGGCAGGGGGGCACCGCTGATCTTGGCGAGATTGCGCTCCACCTTGTTGAGGAGCTTGCGCAGCCGCTTGCGGTCCTTCTCGTCGAGGCCGGCCACCGCTTCCTTCTCGAGGCGCTTCCAGGCCTTGTCGACGTCGGCGATGCGGGCGCGGCCTTCCTCGGTGAGGTGGACGCGGGCGAGGCGCCCGTCGGCGTCCGACATCTGGCGCTTGACGAGGCCCTGGGCGGAGAGCCGGGTCACCATCTTCGTCACCGTCGGCGGCTGGACGGAGAGCACCGAGGCGAGCTGGCCCATCGTCTGGCCGTCCTCCTCGTTCAGCGCCTTCAGCACCGATTCCTGCCCGGGATGCAGGCCGATGCGGCCGAGATGCGAGGTCGACCGGGCGCGGTGCGCCTTGGCCGCCTGGCCGAGCTGGAAGGTGACGGTCTTGCGGTAGCTGAACGACATGCGAGCCGACTAACAGTTCCCTGTGACGGCTTGGTGAATTTTTGCGCCCGCCATCGAAAAAGTCGTCGGGCGCCGCGGCCGGGCGGTTCCGGCGTCCACGGGCGAGGCGGCCCGCCTGTGCAGGCCGTCGCGGACCCGCGCATCTTTCTTTCGCGGCCATCCGGGCCTATAAGCCGCGGCCGAGCCACACCTCTTTTCGGGGCACGACAGTCGCATGGCCGGCCATTCCCAGTTCAAGAACATCATGCACAAGAAGGGCGCCGCCGACGCCCGCCGCTCGAAGCTGTTCTCCAAGCTCGCCAAGGAGATCACCGTCGCCGCGAAAATGGGCCTGCCCGACCCGAAGATGAACTCGCGCCTGAGGCTGGCGGTGCAGAACGCCCGCGCCGAGAACATGCCGAAGGACAACATCGAGCGGGCGATCAAGAAGGCCGCCGGCGACGACACCAGCGATTTCGTCGAGGTGCGCTACGAGGGCTACGGCCCCGGCGGCACGGCGATCATCGTCGAGACGCTGACCGACAACCGCAACCGCACGGCAAGTGCCGTGCGCGCCGCCTTCACCAAGAGCGGCGGGGCGCTCGGCGAGACGGGGTCGGTGTCGTTCATGTTCGACCGCGTCGGCGAGATCACCTACACGCCGGCCGCCGGCTCGGCCGACGCGGTGATGGAAGCGGCGATCGAGGCCGGCGCCGACGACGTGCAGTCTGACGAAGCGGGCCATACGATCCTGTGCGCCTTCGAGGCGACCGGCGACGTCTCCGCCGCCCTCGAGGAGCGCCTCGGCACGCCGGAGAGCGTCAAGATCGTCTGGAAGCCGCAGAACCTCGTGCCGGTCGACGAGGAGAAGGCCGAGACGCTCATCGATCTCGTCGACCGCCTCGAGGACGACGACGACGTCCAGGCGGTGTTCTCGAACTTCGAGGTCTCCGACGAGGTGATGGCGAAGCTGACGGCGGCGTGATGGGGCGGCTCCTTCCCCTTCTCCCATCGCCAGGTGGGAGAAGGTGCCCGAAGGGCGGATGAGGGCGCGCGCGAAGCGCGCTGTTTTTCTGTCGAACGGGCGTCCGCGCCGCCTTCGCGGCGCACTCTCATCCGGCGCTTCGCGCCACCTTCTCCCGGCATCGCCGGGAGAAGAAAGTCGTGATCGCCGTCACCACTCCCTCGTTGCCGCACCCCCGCAGCGCCGCGGCGATCTTTTCGACCGTGATTTAGTCTCGTTCGATGCGAAGCGGGAACTCGCCGGGTATGTGAAGGGCCTCGTAGCCCTCGTCGAAGCGTCCGAGCCGGATCAGACCGGGGTATTGGTAGTCATCGTAAAACATCGCAAGATTGCCCCACGGCATATAGTAACATAGATCGTAGGGACGCTCGTTGTCGAAGCGACCGCTGCCTTCTTCCGTCAGCTTCCGCGGCAAATAGGCTATCTTCTCGTTGTTTCCATAGTTGCTGATCATGAGATCGAGCGGCAGCATCGAGTAGAAGTCTCGGGCTGCCGGGTTGTCGTATAGAGTCGCAAGCATGACCCGGCCGTCGAACGTCATCCGGATGTGCATGTCCGTCGGCTCTTGGTTATTCGCATCGCGGCCCTGCTGGGCGAGCGCCGCGCCGGGCAGAACGGCGGTCAAGAAGGCAGCGCCGAGAAGGCCACGACGGCTCATGGTGTAGGGTTTGGTTTGCATCGCGATGTCCTCCGCGTGATGTCATGCGGCTATGTCTGTCGTCGACAATGTGACCGGGGGTCGCCGCCGCGTGCGAAGGTTGCCGAACCGCGACCTGCGTGCGGCCGCCGACGTTGACGTCGCGCAGCAGGGCGACGAAGGCCGTCATGCCTCCGTCTCCAGCCGCTCGAGCGGCAGCGGGCCGTCGACCTTGACGGAGCGGATGGCGAAGTTGGAG
>CALRZT010000068.1:0-16671 GCA_943372725.1 Pseudoxanthobacter soli DSM 19599 | reverse complement strand
CGTTGAGGGCTGCCACCGCCCGTTCGACGTCGCGCCCGCGGCGGAGGTCGTCGAGCCAGCCGACGAAGGTCGGGTCGCTCTGGCGATGAACGGTGGTGAAGCCGACGCCGGCGACCGGTGCGCCGGCGAGCACGCGGGCGTGGAAGGCGTAGGGACCCTCGTAGCCGAGGCCGGCGAGAATCTCCTGCTCGGCCATCGGCACCACCGGCGCGAGTTGCAGGAAGTCGCCGACCAGCACCACCTGCACGCCGCCGAACGGCTCGTCGCGATTGCGCGCGATCCTGAGCGACAGGTCCATCGCGTCGACGAGGTCGGCGCGCGCCATCGACACCTCGTCGACGACGAGGCGCTCGAGCTTGCGCATCAGGCGACGGGCGAACGGCCGCGGCTTGATCTCGTCGCGGTTCAGCAGCCGGGGCGGCAGGCCGAAGAAGGAGTGGATGGTCTGGCCGCCGACATTGAGGGCTGCAACCCCCGTCGGCGCCACGAACACCTGACGGCGGCCCTCCTGCTTGCGCAGCGCCTGCAGGAAGGTGGTCTTGCCGGTGCCGGCGCCGCCGTGGACGAGCACCAGCGGCGCGTCGCCCTCGATCAGTTCGAGCGCCCGCGCCGCCGCATCGGACGCGATCTCGCTGCCGGCGACAGCCACTACTCCGCCGCCGGCGAGAGGTTGCCGAGCGGAACCGGCAGCGTCTCGAAGAAGTCCTGGTGGACGCGCGCGAGGCGGGCTGCCTCCTCGGCGTCGCCGCGCGCCATCGCGTCGACGATCGGCTGGTGGCTGCTGGCCGCCTCCAGGACATCGAGGCCGTCGGTCATCAGCGTGATCGTCGTGCGGGTTTCGATGGCGAGCGACGACCAGATGGCGAGCAGCAGCGCGTTGCCGGACGACACCATGACGGCGCGGTGGAAGGCGACGCTCTCGCCGGCGAGGCGGTCGAGGTCGCCGAGCTTCGCCGCCGCGACCATGGCGTCGACGTGGCCCTGCAGGTCGGCGACGTCACCGCCCCGCCGTCGCGTCGCGAGCCGCGTCGCCGCCTCCTCGAGCGAGCCGCGCACCACGTAGATTTCGCGGATGCGCTCGGCCACGTCGGCGGCGACGTAGGTGCCACGGCGCGGATTGTTGACGACGAGCCCCGTCGCCTCGAGCTCGCGGAAGGCCTCGCGCACCGGCCCCTGGCTGGTCTCGAACTCGGCGGCGATCCGCAGTTCTAGCAGCCGCTGGCCCGGCGCGTAGCGCCCCGCGAGGATGCCGGTGAGGAGGGCGTGCTTGATGACGTGGCGCAGCGGCGCGGACGACGTCGACGGGGCTGCCGCCCGCCGCCCCTCGCGCCGCTTGCCCGCCTTCGCGAATCCCGCTGTGTCGTCGATCGTTTCCACGGCCGGACCCTAGCGTGGGCCCGTCCGCATTGACAATCAGCCTCGGCCTTATCGATAATCAAAGACCTAAAAGATCACCCGCCGCCACGAAGCGCGCGGGGATGGGAGGGAAGCACCGATGCTCACGGCCGTCCGCGCGCCGGAGACGCTGTCCGACGCCATCACCGTCCTGTCCACCGATCCGAACGCCCTGCTCATCGGCGGCGGCACCACGACCGTGCCGGGCCTCAACCGCGGCACGCCCACCACCGTCGCCGTCAGCCTGCGCCGGCTGAAGGACGGGCTGACCGGCATCGGCGTCGACGGCGAGGTCGTCACCCTCGGGGCCCTCGCCCCGCTCGTCGCCCTGGAGCGGGAGCCGCGGCTCGCCTTCCTGCACGCGGCGCTCGCCGCCGTCGGCTCGCCGACGCTGCGCACCACCGCCACGGTGGGGGGCAACCTCTTCGTCGAGGCACCCTATGGCGACGTCGCCTGCGCCCTGATCGCGCTGGGTGCCACCGGCACCGTCGTCGGCCCGGACGGCGAGGAGATCGTCGCGGCGGAGAGCCTCGCCGCCGACGGCCTGCCGCGTGGCCACATCCTGACGTCGCTGTCGTTCCGCCTGCCACCCGCCGGTGCCTGGCGCTTCCGCAAGGCGGCGCGGCGCGCCCTCAACTCCGCCTCGATCGTCACGGTGGCCGCCGTTGTCGTCACGGACGGCGGCGTCGTCACGAGCGCCCGTGTGGCTCTTTCCGGGGCGACGCGCCGGCCGAAGCGCTCGCCGGCCGCGGAAGCCGCCCTGATCGGCCGCCCGCTCGACCGGGACACCGCCGAGGCCGCCGGCCGGGCGGCGCTCGCCGACGCCGAGCCCTTCGATGACGAATACGCCTCCGCCTGGTACCGCGCCCGCGTGCTGCCCGTCCACGTCCGCCGGGCGCTGATCGACGACTGATCGAGACGGCGACGCCTGAATCAACGACGACGCCTGCAACAACGTCGACAAACAACGTCGACGACGGCGGCGACACCGCCGGCAGTCCTGGGAGGGACACCCCATGCGACCGAGCATCGTCTCGCTCGAGGTGAACGGCAGCCACCACGATTTCCTCGTGCAGCCCGGCGCGACACTGCTCGCCGCCCTGCGCGAGGCGCTCGGCCTCACCGCCACCCGCAAGGGCTGCGAGACCGGCTCCTGCGGCGCCTGCACGGTGATCCTCGACGGGGAGCCGGTGATGAGCTGCCTCTGTCTCGTCGAGCCGCTCGACGGCGCCCGCGTCGAGACGCTGGAAGGCGTCGCCACCGGGCCGGACGAACTGCACCCGCTGCAGCAGGCCTTCATCGACGGCTTCGCCACCCAGTGCGGCTTCTGCACCGCCGGCATGATCATGGCGGCGAAGGCGCTGATCGACCGCAACCCGAGCCCAAGTCGCGAAGACGTGATCGTCGCCATCTCCGGCAACGTCTGCCGCTGCACCGGCTACGAGGCGGTCATCGACGCGATCCTCGAGGCGGCCGCCGAACTGCGGGCCGTCCGCCCGTCCCGGGCCGCCTGAGGAGCACCGCGATGGAAGAGATCCTCACCCACTTCTTCGCCGACGAGCGCGGCGAGCCGCTGAAGGTGGTCGGCACCACCGTCGAGCGCTCCGACGCACGCGGCCACGTCACCGGCCGCACGCAGTTCTACGAGGACGTCTCGTTCCCCGGGATGCTGCACCTGAAGATGGTGCGCTCCACCCGCCACCACGCCCTGATCAAGCACATCGACGCGCGCGATGCGCTGGCGGTGCCGGGCGTCGTCCGGGTGCTGACCCACAAGGACGTGCCGCACAACTGGTACACCATCCTGCGCCTGATCGGCGTCGAGCCGAACGACGAGCCGGTGCTGCCGGAGGACCGCGTCCTCTTCCTCGGCGAACAGATCTGCGCCGTGCTGGCCGAGACGCTCGCCGCCGCCGAGGAGGGCGCCGCGAAGGTCGTCGTCACCTATGAGGACCTGCCGGCCGTCTTCGACGTCGAGGAGGCGCTCGCGCCGGAGACGCCGGCGATCAAGCCGCACGGCAAGAACTATTTCGTCTACGAGGGCCACCACTGCCGGCGCATCCGCTTCGGCGACGTCGAGGTGGCGTTCGCCACCGCCGACCACGTCGTCGAGCACCGCTACCAGTCGGCGCCGATCGAGCATGCGCCGACCGAGACCACCGGCTGCATCGTCAAGCCGGAGGGCTCCGGCCGCTTCACGGTCTACTCCAACACCCAGGCGCTGTTCTTCACCCTCGACAACATGGCGCTCATCCTCGGCCTGCCCTTCGGCAAGCTGCGCCTCGTCGGCGGCACGGTGGGCGGCGGCTTCGGCGGCAAGGTGGACGTCATCGTCGAGCCGATCGCGACGCTTGCCGCAATGCTCACCGGCAAGCCGGTGAAGTACGCCTACAGCCGCTGGGAGGAAATGCAGGTCTCCAGTCCGCGCGCGGCGGAGCGCATCATCATCAAGGACGGCGTGATGGCCGACGGCCGGATCGTCGCCCGCAAGGTGACGCTCTATGTCGACGCCGGCGCCTATTCGCGCCACAGCCCCTACGGCACCACCAAGGCCGCCGCCCACATGCCGGGGCCCTATGCGATCCCGAACGTCCACGTCGATGCCCACTGCGTCTACACCAACCGCACGCCGTCCTCGGCGATGCGCGGCTTCGGCGTGACGATCGGCGACTTCGCGCTCGAGGTGCAGATGGACCGCGTCGCCCGCCTGCTCGGCATCGATCCATTCGAACTGCGCCTGATCAACGCCTACCGCGACGGCGACACCAAGGCCCACCGCAAGATCGTCGAGGGCGCCGCCCTCGTCGAGGTGGTGCAGGAGGCGGCGCGCATCTCCGGCCGCACCCTGCCAGATCGCTTTACCGCAATGTCGTCGCTGACCCGGGAGGACACAGCGCATGGCTAGGCTCAGAGGCCGGGGCATGGCCTCGGTCAACTATCCGACCGGCATGAACCTCGGCGGCGATCCCTCCCAGGCCCTGATCCACGCCACCACCACCGGCAGCTTCGTCATCTCGCTGTCGAGCGTCGATCTCGGCCAGGGGCTGAAGACGGTGATGGCGCAGATAGCCGCCGAGACGCTCGGCGTGCCCTACGGCAACGTCATGGTCGACACCGCCGACACCGACACCGGCCCGCACTGCATGGGCACCTTCGCGAGCCGCGCCACCCACCGCGTCGGCAACGCCGTGATCATGGCGGCGAAGGAGGCGCGCGAGGTGATGATGCAGGTCGCCGCCGACGAGCTCGAGGTCGATCCCGACGACCTGATGGGCGACGGCGAGGGCCGCATCCACGTCGTCGGCTCGCCGGAGAAGGGCATCGGCCTCGTCGAGCTGGCGCTTGCCGCCCACTTCAAGCACGGCCGCACCATCTCCGGCCGCGGCATCTACATGAAGCCGAAGAGCGACGTCGACCCGGAGACCGGCAAGATGGACCCGGACTCCGCCCAGGCCCACGCCTGCACGGTCGCCGAGGTCGAGGTCGACGACGAGACCGGCGAGGTCTTCGTGCTCAAGCTCACCAACGTCTACGAGATCGGCCGCGCCATGAACCCGGCGATGGCCCACCAGCAGATCGTCGGCGGCGCCTGGATGGGCATCAGCCACGCCCTCTACGAGACCACCGAGCCCTACTACCCGGACCGCTCGCACGGGCCGTCCGACTTCGCCGGCTACCTGATGCCGGGACCGGGTGACCTCGCCGAGATGCGCTCGGCGATCATCGAGCGCCCGGCCAAGAACGGCCCCTACGGCGCCAAGGGCATCGGCGAGATGACGGCGAACTCGCCCATCCCGGCGATCGCCAACGCCATCTTCGACGCCTGCGGCGTCCGCGTCGACGAGATGCCGATCACCCCCGAAAAGGTCCTGCGCGGCCTCGACGCCCTCCGCGGGGTGCCCGCCTGACGTCGCCGGCCCGACGCGCCGGCGCGCGCCTCACGCCTCGCGCGGGCCGTAGCGGCGGACCGACACCGGCTCGGTGGTGACGAGGCCGTTCTCGACGAGGGCGTCCACCGTCGGCAGGAAGCGCTCGATGCGGTCGGCCGCGTCGACCAGGACGACGACGATCGGCAGGTCGCGCGACAGCGCCAGCACGCTCGACATGTGCAGGCCGTTGTGGCCGTAGCTCATCGCCCCGCGCAAGACGGTGGCGCCGGCGAGCCCCTGGTCGCGCGCCGCCTTGACGAGCACCTCGAAGGCCGGGCGGCCGTCGTGGCGCTGCGCCTCGCCCATGTAGACGGTGAGGCGGACGGCGTCGTTGCCGGGCGTATCCATCTGAGGCCCTCCCCCGCCGCCTGGCTCAGCGGCTCTGATTGATCAGTCCGGCCGCCACCGCGCCCAGCCAGACGGACAGCAGGCAGGCCGCCACCGAGACGACGATGTTCAACCCCGCCCGCGTCATGTCGCCGTCGCGCAGCAGCGTCAGCGTCTGCAGGCTGAAGGTGGAGAACGTCGTGAAGCCGCCGCAGAAGCCGGCGATGACGAAGATGCGCGCGTCGACCGGCACGTACAGCCGCCCGTCCGGCCCGGTCAGCACCGCCGTGAAGCCGATGATGAACGAGCCGAGCACGTTGACCGTCAGCGTGCCCCAGGGAAACACCTCCTCGAGGCGCTCCGCTACGGCCATGCCGAGCCAGAAGCGGCAGACGCTGCCGAGCGCGCCGCCGAGAGCGACCCACAGCGTGGTCATCAGCACCGGCCGCCCTCCTGCCGCCCGCCCGGCCGGATCAGCCGGAGATGCGCTCGATCTCGGCGCCGCAGCGGCCGAGCTTGTCTTCCAGCCGCTCGAAGCCGCGGTCGAGGTGGTAGACGCGGTTGATCGTCGTCTCGCCTTCCGCGGCCAGCCCGGCGATCACCAGCGACACCGAGGCGCGCAGGTCGGTCGCCATCACCGGGGCCCCCTTCAGCCGGGCGCCGCCCTCGATCGTCGCCCGCTGGCCATCGAGCGTGATGCGGGCGCCGAGACGGGCGAGCTCCTGCACGTGCATGAAGCGGTTCTCGAAGATCGTCTCGGTGATGTGAGAGACGCCGTCGGCGCGCGTCGTCATCGCCATCAGCTGCGCCTGCAGGTCGGTCGGAAAGCCCGGGAACGGCGCCGTCGTCACGTCCACCGGCGCGAGCCCGTGGCCGTTGCGGGTGATCCTCACCCCGGAATTCGTCCGCTCGACGCCGACGCCGGCGCCGGCGAGCAGCGCCAGCGGCGCCTCGATGAGATCGGCGCTGGCGCCCTCCAGCAGCACGTCACCGCCCACCGTCGCCACCGCCATCGCATAGGTACCGGTCTCAATGCGGTCGGGCAGCACCCGGTGGCGGGCGCCGCCGAGGCGCGACACGCCCTGCACATGGATGGTCGACGTGCCCGCGCCCTCGATACGCGCGCCCATCAGCGACAGGCAGTGGGCGAGGTCGACGATTTCCGGCTCGCGCGCGGCGTTCTCGATCACCGTCTCGCCGCGGGCGAGCGTGGCCGCCATCAGCAGCGTGTGGGTGGCGCCGACCGACACCTTCGGCAGCACGACGCGGCCGCCCTGCATCCCCTTCTTCGCCCGCGCCACGACGTAGCCGGCGTCGATGTCGATCTCGGCGCCCAGCCCCTTCAGGCCCTCGATGAAGAAGTCCACCGGCCGCGTGCCGATGGCGCAGCCACCTGGCAGCGAGACGCGCGCCTCGCCCATCCGGGCGAGCAGCGGGCCGATCACCCAGAAGCTCGCCCGCATCGTCGAGACGAGTTCATAAGGCGCCGTGGTGTCGACGATGGCGCGCGCCGAGAGGTGCACGGTCTGGCCGGTCATGCCGTCCTGGCCGTTGCGCTTGCCCTCGATCGAGTGGTCGACGCCGTGATTCGACAGGATGTGGAACAGCTGCTGCACGTCTCGCAGGCGCGGCACGTTTTCCAGCGTCAGCGTCTCGTCGGTGAGGAGGCTCGCGATCATCAGCGGCAGCGCCGCGTTCTTCGCCCCCGAGATCGGAATGATGCCGTTCAGGCGCTGCCCGCCGACGATCCTGATCCTGTCCATGAAGCTCCCGCCGCCCAAGGCCGCCCCGGCCGTCCGCGAAAGCCCGGGGTAGCCCGGCCAGCCGGACGGCGCAAGGGCGGCGACCGCTCATCCACCGCGAGGCGCGGGAGCCATCCTACCCCTCGCCCCCCAGCACCTTGGCGATGGCCGCCGTCAGGGCCGGGCCACCATAGGGCTTGCGGACCACCGGAACGCCGGCGAAGGCGGCGGGGATCATCGTCGAGTCGCCATAGCCGGTGGCGAAGACGAAGGGGATGCCGCGGCGCTGCAGGTCTTCCGCCACCGGGATCGAGGTGGCGACGCCGAGGTTGACGTCGAGAACGGCGACATCCGGGGCGCTCGCGGCGATGCGGCGCAACGCCTCCGGGACCGAGGCGGCGGTGGTCACCTGCGTCAGGCCTGCCGCCGCCAGCATCTGCTCGACGTCCATCGCGATCAGCAACTGGTCCTCGACCAGAAGCACACGGATCGAGCCGTCGAGGACACACCGCTCGCCGGGGGCAGCGGCGCCGGCCGGGGGCTTCGTCAGGCCGGCGAGCTGGCTGGCATCTGAGAGGTGCTTGGCCGGCACCCGGATGTGCGCCTCGACGCCCTCCGGCCGGTAAGAGACGCTGCTCTCGCCGCCGAGGTCGTAGGGGATCGAGCGCTCGATCAAGGCCGAGCCGAAGCCCTCGCGCGATGGCGGGGCGACGTGCGGCCCGCCGCGCTCGCGCCAGGCCACCACGCAGCCGTTCTCGTCATCGCGCCGCCAGGTCACGTCGAGACGTCCGACCGGGACCGACAGCGCCCCGTACTTCGCCGCGTTGGTGGACAGTTCGTGCAGCACCAGCGCCAGCACCGAAAAGGCGCGCGCGTCGAGCCACACCGGCGGGCCGTCGACGGTGATCGTCGGGCCGGCGCTGCGATAGGGCGACAGCTCAGCCTCGAGCAGGTCGGAGAACAGCCCGCCGCCGTCGCCGCGCACCACCTGGTCGTGGGCCACGGCGAGCGCCTCAATGCGGCCTTCCAGCGCCTCGACGTAGCGGGCGAGGCTTCGGCCCGCCTCGACGGGGTGGCCGACCACCGACTTGATCACCGCGAGGATGTTCTTGACGCGGTGGTTCAGCTCCTCGTTCAGCATGCGCTGGCGGACGTCCGCCTTGTCGCGCTCCTCGGCCATCAGCTCGTTGTGGCGCAGCACCACCTCCGCCAGCATCGAGCGCGCCGCCTCGCCGATCTCGCGGTCGAGCTCGCTCCACGGCTGCGACTGCATCCGCACCGTCTCCTTCCAGATCGCGAAGCTCTTGCGCGGCGTCAGCCGGTCGCCATGCGGGCCCGTCGCGTAGGACTTGTCGGGATTGCCGGCCCACTCGAGCGTGCGCACCAGCTCCTTGCGGAAGAAGAACAGGTAGTCGCGCGGCGTCTGCGACAGCGGCACCGCCAGCACGCCAGTAGTCCGGTCGGCATAGGCTTCGGCGTCCGGCAGCACCTGCGACAGCGCGTGGGTGGCGAACACCCGGCCCTCGGCGACGCGGCCGACGTGTCGCGCGAGCGCCGGAATGGCGCCGGCGGGCGGCGTCGCGCCGGTCGCCGACCAGCTGCCGTTCAGCCACAGGCCGATGCCGTCGCACGGCAGCAGCCTGCCGAGGTCGCCGAGGTGTTCGGCGATCAGCGCGCCGACATCGACGCGTTGTGGCGCAAGGTGCAGCAGCCGCTCCAGCGCCCGGCGGGCATGGGTGGCGGAATCGAGCTTGCGCTGCTGCGTCAGCGCGTGGAGGTGCAGAGAGAAGAACGCGCCGAAGATTTCTGCGGCGACGCGCTGCGCCATCGACAGGGTCCGCGGGTCGTAGTGGTGGCAGGCGATCAGCCCCCAGAGCCCGCCGCGCACCACGATCGACACCGACATCGAGGCGGCGACGCCCATGTTGCGCAGATATTCGCAGTGGATCGGCGAGACGGAGCGCAGGTGCGCGAACGACAGATCCAGCGGCGCCCGCGCCTCCGCGTCCGCCGGCTCGAGCGGCACGCGCGCGGCATCGGCGTCGGGAATGATGCGGATGGTGTTGCGGCGATAGAGGGCGCGGGCCTGCTGCGGGATGTCGCTCGCCGGGAAGTACTGGCCGAGGAAGCGCTCGAGGTCGGCGCGCTTCGCCTCGCTCACCACCTTGCCGGCGCCGTCCTCCTCGAAGCGGTAGACCATCACCCGGTCGTAGCCGAGCAGCCCGCGCGCGAGCCGCGCCGCCTCGTCGCACAGGCGGCCGACGTCGTCGATATCGCCGAGCCGGCCAATCAGGAGGCGCGACAGCTCGAGCGGCTGCATGCCATCCGTGGTCGCCGGTTCGAACTCGACGATGACGCGTCCGAGGTGGCGGTGCACGGCGACGTCGAAGCGCCCGCCGGCCAGCGAAAGCCCGAACAGTAGCGCCGGTCGCCCGGCGGCGGTCGCGGTGGCGAGCGCGTTGCGGATGGCGTGCGCCGCCTGCGCCCCGGCGACAGCGTCGAGCGAGGCACCGACGAACGGCCCGTCGCCACCGAGCGTCGATTGCGCATTGGCCGACGCCCGCTCGATCGCCGTCGCTTCCTCGTCGCAGGCGATCAGACAGCCGTGCGGCTGGATGCTGCCGGGGATGTGGATCGGCTCGCGGTCACAGTTGGTGAGGTCGACCGGCTCGCCCGGCTGTGGCTCAGGCGACGGCATGGACGGTTCCGCGGCTCACCGGATCCGTGAAGGCGCGCTCGGCATCGGCGAAGGTCGCGAGCGCCGCTGCGATCACCGCCTCACGGTCGAGCCTCGCCGCGTCGAGCCATGCGGCGAAGGCCTGGAACCCCGACCCGCCCCGGCTCTGTGCGGCGAGATGGCGGGCGCCAAAGTGTTCGTCGAGCCCCAGCGACCGCGCTTCCACGGCGAGCACCCGCGCGCCGAGGGCAGAGCCTTCGAGGACGTAGAGACGGCCCGCGGTTTCCTCCGGCGAGGCCACCGTCAAGGGCGCCAAGGCGCGCACCGGCACCCGAAGCCCGAGGTCGGCCATGTCGGCGTCGATCAGTGAGACCAGGGGTTCGAACCGGAAGTCGCCGAGGCCATCCGGCAGCGGGGCTGCGGCAATCGCCGCCTCGCACGGCGCCCGAAAGGCGCGGAGGCCGACGAGATAGCGCCGGTAGCCCGCCAGGTCCGCAAAGGCTCCGACGGCCTCGTCGATCGCCGCGTGGCGCGAGGCGGTGCGCTCCCGCAGTAGGAAGCGCAAGCTCGATGGAGGCATAGAGAGAGTTCCGGGAGATGGGACAAGCGGCAGGGCGATGAGCCAGAACGCCGTGACGGGGCTGTAGTTCCCCGCGCTCGCGCGCGAGCGCGCTTCGTCAGCGGCGAACGGCTGCCGTCGTCCGGGCGAGCAGCACCACCGGCAGCAGGCCGACCAGCACGATGGCGAGGGCCGCGACCGCGCTCTCCTCGAAGTGCTCGCGCGAGGCGGCCGCGTAGACGAGCGTCGCCAGCGTCTCGAAGTTGAAGGGCTTCAGCAGGATCGTCGCCGGCAGTTCCTTCATCGCGTCGACGAAGACGAGCAGCGCCGCCGTCGCCAGCGCCGGCCGCATCAGGGGCAGCAGCACGCGCCGGAGCGTGCCGAGCGCGCCCCGTCCGAGGGTGCGGGCGGCCATGTCGAGGTGCGGCGAGAGCTTCGCCATCCCCGCCTCCACCGAGCCGACCGACATGGCCATGAAGCGGGCGGCGTAGGCGTAGATCAGGCCGGCGCCGGAGCCCGCCAGCAGCAGCCCCGTCGACAGCCCGAAGAGCTGGCGCATCATGCCGTCGACGGCGTTGTCGAGGGCGGCGAGCGGCACGAAGATGCCGACGGCGAGCACCGTCCCCGGCACCGCATAGCCGACGGAGGCGACCGCCGCAGCCGCCTTCACGAGCCGGCGCGGCTGCAGGCGGACCGCATAGGCGATCGCCGTGCCGGACGCCACCGTGACGGCGGCGGCGATCAGCGCGAACGACAGGCTGTTCCAGGCGGCGGCGTGCAGGCCGGGATCGGACAGCTGCTCGGCACGCCGCAGCGCGGAGTCGAGCAGCACCCCCGCCGGCACCGCGAAGCCGAGCAGCACCGGCACGGCGCAGGCGCAGGCGGCGAGCACGCCGCGCACGCCCGCGAGCGGCACCGGCACCAGCGGCACGTGACGGGTGGAGGCGGCGGCGAAGCGGCGGCCGCGGCGGGCGCCCCGCTCGGTCAGGACCAGCGCCAGCACGACGACGAGCATCGCGCAGGCGATCTGGGCGGCGCCGGCGAGGCTGCCGCGGTTGAGCCAGGTGTCGTAGATCGACACCGTCAGGGTGCGCACGCCGAAGAACTGCACCGCGCCGATGTCGTTCAGGCACTCCATCAAGGCAAGGCTGACACCGACGACGATCGCCGGGCGGGCGAGCGGCAGCGCCACGCGGAAGAACACCCGCGCCGGCCCGGCGCCGAGCGTGCGCGCCACGTCGATGGCGGTGGCCGACTGCAGCAGGAAGGCGGTGCGGGCGGAGAGATAGACGTAAGGGTAGAGCACCAGCCCCATCACCACGATGGCGCCGGGCAAGGTGCGCACCTGCGGGAACCAGTAGTCGCGCCGGGTGGCGGCCCCGGTGACCGCCCGGATCGCCGTCTGCAACGGGCCGGTGAAGTCCATCACCTCGACGGCGGCGTAGGCGACGATGTAGGTCGGCACCGCCAGCGGCAAGAGCAGCGCCCAGGTGAACACGCGCCGGCCGGGAAAGCTGAAGGCCGCCGTCAGCCAGGCGGTGCCGACACCGACGACGACGGTGACGAGCCCGACGCCGAGCATCAGCAGGAGCGTCGTCGCCACCGCGCCGGGCAGCACGGTGGTGGCGAGATGGCGCCACACCCCTTCCGCCGGCGTCGCCGCGATGCCGGCGAGCGCCAGGAGCGGCGCCACGGCAAGCGCCGCCAGCACCATCACCAGAGCGACGATGCCGGCATCGTGACCGGTCCGCTTCGGCACGGGGGCGGGCGTCGCGGCGCCGGCCACGGCGTCGATCCCGCCGCGCGGCGCCGGCGGCGGCCTCGCCGGGTCTTCGACGGTGCGGAACGAAGCGGTCATGGACGGTCCTGCCGGCCGCCACCCCGGGGCGGCCGACCCTCAGCGGTCGTTAGCGACCGCCCGGCCCGCCTGTCAACTCCGGCAAAAACCGGCAACACTTTGGAATGCTTCTATTATCGGTATCCGGCGTGGCGCCTGCCGTCAGGCGGCGAGCACTCGCGCCGCCGGGAACAGCACCTCGACGAGGGTCCCCCGGCCCGGTGCCGACTGGATCTGCAACGTCGCGTCGTTCGCCTCCACCAGTGCCTTGGTGAGCGGCAGGCCGAGCCCGGTGCCCTCGTGGTCGCCGTTCACCTGACGGAACGGCTCGAGGGCGAGCGCGATCTCCTCGCCGGACATGCCGATGCCGGTGTCGCGGACCCGCAGCGACACGCCGCCGGCCTCGTCGCGGCGGGTCGAGACGATCACCTGGCCGCCGGCGGCGTTGAACTTCACGGCGTTCGACAGGAGGTTGAGCAGGATCTGGCGCAGGCTGCGGCGGTCGGCGAGCACGTCGGGCAGGCCGGCGGCCAGCGTCGAGCGCACGAACACCCGCTCGGCCGAGGCCCGCGGCTGGATCAGTGCGATCGACGACAGCACCACCTCGTTCAGCGACACCGCCTCCGGCGCGAGGTCGGCGCGGCCGGCCTCGATCTTGGCGAGGTCGAGCAGGTCGTTGACGAGGCTCATGATGTGGGCGCCGGAGGCGCGCACGTCGCGCAGGTACTCGCGGTAGCGCTCGTTGCCGAGCGGTCCGAACTTCTCCTCCAGCATCACCTCGGCGAAGCCGATGATGGCGTTCAGCGGCGTGCGGATCTCGTGGCTGACGCGCGCCAGCACCTCCGACTTGTGGGCGCTCGCCCGCTCCGCCTCGCGGGTGGCGAGCGTCAGCGCCGCCTCGGTCTCGCGGAAGCGGGTGAGGTCGCGCAGCACGATGCACAAGCCCGGCGGCGGCGAGCCGGCGAGGCGGCCGAAGCCTGCCGCCACCGGCACCTGGCCGCGCTCGGGGTGCAGCACCACGAGATCGCGCTCGATCGGAGCCGCCGCGCCGGCCGGATCGGCGAAGAGGTCGGCCAGCACCGCGCCGACCGGCAGCCGGCTGTCGAGCGCGACGAGGTGGGTGACGAGCGCCCCCTCGATCTCCTCGACTGGGCGGCCGAGCAGGGCTGCCGCGGCGGGATTGGCGGTCGTCACGACGCCGCGCCGGTCGATTAGCAGCACCGCCTCGGCGAGCGCCGCCACCACGGCGCCCCGCGGCGGGTCGCCGGCGGACGGCGACGGAGCGGCCGGCGCCGTCTCGGCCGGCCTGGTCTCGGCACCGGCGGGCTCCGGCGACAGCACCACCATCAGGGCACGGCCGCCGCGCCACGGCACGCGGTGCAGCCGGGCGGTGACGGGCAGGCGGCTACCGTCCGCCCGTTCCACCGCGACGCGCCGTTCCACCGGCGCCTCGGGCGTCGGCGCCGCGAACACGGCCGCGAGCCCGCCGGCGGCCGACAGCGCCGCGGCATCGGCGTGACCGAGCAGTGCCAGCGCCGCCGGGTTGGCGTGGACGACGTCGCCGTCCCGGCAGATCAGCACGCCGACCGGCATGCGGTCGACGAGGTCGGTGTCCACGGCCGCGGCCGGTAGCCCAAGCGACGGCCGCAGCGGCGCGGCGGGCGGCGGCACCGGCGCGCCGCCGGCGGGGGCCGGACGACGGCCCGGCCACGGCTCCTCGTCGAACTCGGCGGCGTCCCACCGCTCGGCGGCCGGCGGCGGCCGGTCGTCGCCCTCGATGCGGGCGCCGAGGGCGGCGGCGATGAGATGCAGCGCCTCCTGCTCCGGCCGGCTGAGGCGGTCTGCGCCGCCGCGATCGCTCTGCCGTGACGCCGGGTCGGGACCACCGTTCGACACCGGCCGCGGTCCGCTCGCGACGGACGGCGGCGGTTCCGACCGGGCCTCGGGCTCCGGCGACGGCGGCGCCTGCACCGGCGGGGGAGACGCCAACACCGTGACCGTCTCCGCCTGCTGCGCGGGAGCGGGGGACAGCGCTGGCGGAGCCGTTTCGAGCGGAACAACCGGTTCGGCCGGCACGGCCGATGCCGGACTGGCCGTCGGCACAGCGACGGCGGTGACCGGCGCCGCGACGGGGGCCTCGGCCACCTTCGGCGCATCCGCGGTCTTCGGCTCCGCAGCATCCGGCTCGACCGATGGCGCGGTGACGGCATCCGGTGGCGCTTTCGCCTCGGCGGCGCGGACGAGGCCGAAGCCACGGAAACCGCCGAAGCGGCCCGCCTCGTCGGTGGTGGCGATGGCGGCGAAGTCGATCGGCACCGCCCAGCCGTCGTCGGCAGGCCATACCACCCATTGCCCGCTCCACGCGGCGCGGCTCGCCAAGGCCTTGTCGATCCGCCGCTCGACGTCGAAGCCGAGGCGGTCGGCGACCTGCCGCCAGCTCTGGCCGACGACGTCGCCCGCCCGGACGCCGACCTCCTCGACGAGTTCCGGCGAGACGAAGGTGAAGCGGTCGGCGGCGTCCATCTGCCAGGAGAAGCGCCGCGTCCGCTTGCGGCCGGACGGCGGCGGCGGCATCGGCGGGAAAGCCGGCTCCGGCGGCGTCACCGGTTCCGGCGGTGCGGCCACCGGAGGCGCGGCGGCGACCGGCGGCGCCACCGGCGGTGCCGTGGCGGTCGGCGGTACCGGCGCCGTGACGGCCGGAGGCGGCGGCGGCGGTGCGGCGGCGACGGACGCGGCCGCCAGCGCGTCCACCGGCACGAGATCGAAGTCGGGGGCGCGCGGTGGCGCGGACGGCTGGGGCGAGCGCGGGCGCTCCGGCGGAGCCTCGTCCCACCGCGGCACCGATCGCCCGGGCGGACCGCCATATGCGACCTCGCCGCGGCGCGTCTCGGCGGTGCGGTCGTGACCGGGCGCGCCGTGACGGTCGGACGGTTCGGGGGCGGGAACGACGAGCAGCGTCGCGGCGTCGGCGAGCGAGAGTGCGCGCGGGCTGCCGGGCAGGTGCTGGCCCGCCGCCCGGAGCGCGCCGGCGACGCCGCCGAAGGCGCCCACCGCCTCGCCCGAACCGGCGGAGGCGCGGACTGCGCCGCCGCGCTCGATCACCGCCGCGAAGCCGTCGCCGGCGACCAGCCGGCAGGCGGCGAGGGCCGGATCGCCGGGGCTGTCGCCGAGCGGTTCCATGACGTCGACGAGCAGCGCCGCCTCGCCGCCCGGCAGGCGCACCGGCTCGAGGCGGCAGGTGAGCGGGCGGCTGGCGAGATCGACCTCGAGGCGCAGGCGCTCGAGGCCGCCGCGCGGATAGTAGCCACCGGCGACGCGCCGCCGGATCGCGGACAGAAGCGCCGTCGCCAGGGCTTCCCGGCGCGGCTGCGGGTCGTCGAGGCCGGCGATGCCGAGGGCGCGGGCGGCGGCGGGATTGAACCAGACGAGCTCGGTGCCGGCACGGTCGACGACGAGCACGGCTCGGTGCGACAGCAGGTGCCGGCCGATGCCGGCGACGCCGGTCAAGGTCAGGTAGCGATCACGATCGACACCGAGGATCGGCACGGTCCCGCAACTCCCCCCGCTCGACCCCCGTTCGAAAGACCGCCGACCGCCGATCGTTAAGGGAATGGTAATATCAATGGCATCCGCCCCGGTCCATCGCCGCGGCCCGGCGGCGGGCCGGCGGTTCGATCGGTGGTTAACGCCGGGCGGCCGTTCGTGCGACACTCGCCGGTGGTGGGGCTCGCGGGGTCCCCCTGCGGGCCGCGCGACGAGGGACAAGGGAGCGATCGCCATGCCGACCGACAAGACCGGGCAGTTCGAGATTCCGCCGGAGATGCGGCGCTATGCCGAGACCACCGTCGACCAGGCCCGCAAGGCCTTCGAGGACTTCATGGCCTCGGCCCAGAAGACGGTGACGACCGTCGACGCCCAGACGAAGAAGGCCAAGGACGGCGCCGTCGACTTCAACGAGCAGGTGCTTTCGGCGGCCGAGGACAACATCGCCGCCGCCTTCCGCCTCGCCCAGCGGCTGGTGCAGTCGACCAGCGTGCAGGAGGCGATGGAACTGCAGGCGAAGTACCTGCAGGAGCGCATGGCGGTGATGGCCGAACAGGCTCGCCACGTCGGCGAGGCGACCGCCAAGGCCGCCGGCGACATCACCGCCCAGGCGATGAAGGCCGCCAACCCCGACCGGCGCTGACGGCCGCGTTGACGCCGCC
>CALRZT010000067.1:0-16968 GCA_943372725.1 Pseudoxanthobacter soli DSM 19599 | reverse complement strand
TGGGAGAAGGTGGCCGAAGGCCGGATGAGGGCCGGCGCCCGCAGGGCGCCGGAGCGGCCAGCGACGTCGTCTACGAGCTCCACGTCCGCGGCTTCACCAAGACCCATCCCGACATCCCCGAGGCGATCCGCGGCACGATGGCCGGCCTCGCCCATCCGGCGGCGATCGACCATCTCGTCAGGCTCGGCGTCGGCACCGTCGAGCTGATGCCGCTGTCGGCCTGGATCGACGAGCGCCATCTCGTGCGGCTCGGCCTGACGAACTACTGGGGCTACAACCCCGTCGCGCTGCTCGCCCCCGATCCGCGCCTCGCCCCCGGCGGCATGGCCGAAGTGCGCGCCACGGTCGACGCGCTGCACGCGGCCGGCATCTCGGTCATCCTCGACGTCGTCCTCAACCACACCGGCGAGGGCGACGCCTTCGGCCCGACGGTGTCGCTGCGCGGGCTCGATTCGGCGCTCTACTTCCGCCATGGCGGCGACCGTCCCGGCGGGCTGATCGACGACACCGGCTGCGGCAATACTCTGGCCCTCGACCGGCCGGCGATGCTGCGCCTCGCCATGGACACGCTGCGCCACTGGGCGATCGTCGGGGGCATCGACGGCTTCCGCTTCGACCTCGGCGCCACCCTCGGCCGCCGCGCCGACGGGTTCGATCCGGCCGCTCCCCTCTACCAGGCGATCGAGCAGGACCCGCTGCTGCGCACCTTGCGCATCGTCGCCGAGCCCTGGGACATCGGCCCTGGTGGCTACCAGCTCGGTTCGCTGCCGGCGCGCTGGGGCGAGTGGAACGACCGCTACCGCGACACCGTCCGCCGCTTCTGGCGCGGCGACCAATGGACGGTCGGCGAGCTCGCCACCCGCCTCGCCGGCTCCGCCGACGTCTTCGCCGCGCGCCATCGCCGGCCGTCGTCGAGCGTCGATTTCCTCGCCGCCCACGACGGCTTCTCGCTCGCCGATCTCGTTTCCTACGAGCAGAAGCACAACGCGGCGAACGGCGAGGACAACCGCGACGGCCACGGCGAGAACCATTCCTGGAACCACGGCGTCGAGGGGCCAAGCGGCGATCCCGCGATCCAGGCGGCCCGCACATCCGACGTCCGGGCGCTCCTGACCACGCTGCTCGTCTCGCGCGGCGCGCCGATGATCGCGATGGGCGACGAACTCGGCCGCACGCAAGGCGGCAACAACAACGCCTATTGCCAGGACGGTCCGCTGTCGTGGATCGACTGGGCAACCGCCGACAACGGCCTCGCCGCCTTCGTCGGCCGGCTGGTGCGGCTGCGCGCCGACAACCCGGCGCTCTCCGCCGACCGCTTCCTCACCGGCGCCCCGGTCGACGACAGCGGCATCGTCGACGTCGAGTGGCGCACCGCAGCCGGTTCGCCGATGGCGCCGTCGGACTGGGAGAACGGTGACAACCGCACGCTGATCGCCGCCTATTACGCGCCCGCCACCGATGGTCGCGCCGCCGACCGTGCCGTCGTGGTGCTGCACGCGGGGGCAGACCCCCTCGATGTGGTGGTGCCGGACGTAGAGGAGGGCTCGATCTGGTGTGTCGCGGCCGATTCCGCCGCACCCGACGAGCCGTCGATGGCGCGCCGCTACGACGGTCTCGCCACGGTGCCGGTCGCTGCGCGCAGTGCCGTGGTCCTGCTCCAGGCCGGGAAACAGAGTGAAACCAGGGGCTTGGAGCCGTCGACCGTGGTCGCTCCGGTGACCGCGGAAGAGGCCCCGTCGGAGGCTCCGGCCGCCGCGCCGGAATCGGGATCATTGATCACGGATCACGATCCGGCCCCGGCTCCGCCGCCCAGCCCACCGGCACCCACCATCGTTCCCGCCCGCATCGAGACCGGCGTGCTCGACCGCCTCGCCGCGGCGGCGGGCCTGGCACCGTTCTGGTGGGACGTTTCCGGCAATCGCCACGTCGTCGGTGTCGAGGCAAAGCAGGCGATCCTCGCCGCCATGCGCCTGCCCGCGACCTCCACGGCCGAGGCACGCGCGAGCCTGTCGCGGCTCGCCGAGCGCCGCGACCGCCGCCGCCTGCCGCCGGTCGTCGTCGCCCGCGACGGCGAGCCCGCCACCGTCACCATCGCCGCTCCGGCCCCGCGCGCGCTGGTGCTGGAGCGTGCCGACGGCGTCACGCAGCCGCTGCTGATCGGTCTCGACGCGCCGCGGATCACGGCGCTCGCCGCCGACGGTCGCGGTGTCGAGCGGGTCCGCGTGCCGCTGCCGCCGCTGCCGGTCGGCGTCCACCGCCTCGTCACCGAGGACGGTGCGGTGTCGTGCCGGGTGATCATCGCGCCGCGCCGCTGCCACCTGCCGCCGGCGCTCGCCGGCGACCACAAGGTCGTCGGCCTCGCCACTCACCTCTACGCGGTGCGGCGCAACGGTGACGCCGGCATCGGCGACTTCACCGCGCTGTCGATGCTCGGCCGGATCGCGGCGGGCGCCGGGGCGGTGACGGTCGGCATCAACCCGCTGCACGCGCTCTCGCCCGTGCAGCCGGACCAGGCGAGCCCCTATCACGGCAACGACCGCCACTTCCTCGACTGGCTTTATCTGGACCTCGCCAAGGTTCCGGACGCCACCGCGCTGCCGGCCGTGCCGGTGGCGTCCCTCATCGACTACCCCGCCGTCCGCGCCGCCAAGCGCGCGGCGCTCGAGGCGGCCTACCAGACGTTCCGCCGCCGGCCGGTCGACGATCCGCTGGTGCGCGAGCGAGCCGCCTTCGTCGCCTCCGGCGGCGAGGCGCTGCGCCGCTTCGCCGTCTTCGAGGCGATCGCCGAGAGCCGGCCCGACGAGCGCTGGCCGGCGTGGCCGGAGGCGCTGCGCCACCATGCGAGCCCGGCGGTCGCGGCATTCGCCGCCGCCAACGCCGACCGCGTCGGCTTCGCCCTGCACCTGCAATGGCTCGCCGACCGCCAGCTCGCTGCGGCGACAGCCGACATGCGATCCGCCGGCCTGTCCTGCGGCCTCTACCGCGACCTCGCTGTCGGGTCCTCGCCGGCCGGCGCGGAGGCGTGGGCGGCGTCCGACGACCTCGTCACCGGCGTCTCGGTCGGCGCGCCGCCGGACCCGTTCACCGAGGACGGCCAGGTGTGGGACCTGCCGGCGCCGGACCCGCTGCGCATGGCGGAGACCGGCTATGTCGGCTTCCAGGCCCTGCTCGCCGCCAACATGCGCCACGCCGGCCTCCTGCGCATCGACCACGCGATGGCGCTGACGCGGTTGTTCCTGGTGCCCGCCGGCATGAAGGCGATGGACGGGACCTACGTCGCCTATCCGGTCGACGACCTCCTCGGCGTGCTGGCGCTCGAAAGCGTGCGGGCGCAGTGCGCCGTCGTCGGCGAGGACCTCGGCACCGTGCCGGAGGGCTTCCGCGAGAAGCTCGCGGCGAGCGGCGTGCTGTCCTATCGCGTCGTGCCGTTCGAGCAGGACGAGACCGGCTTCCGGCCGCCGTCGTCCTACCCGGTCGACGCCGTCGCCTCCGCCTCCAGCCACGACCTGCCGCCGATCCCTGGCTTCTGGACCGGCGCCGACCTGCAGGTCGACGTCGACATCGGCCGCATCACCCCCGCTGACCTGCCGGCGGCCCGCGAGGCGCGGGCGCTCGAGCGGGCCCGGCTCGCCACGGCGCTGGAAAAGGCCGGCGTCAAGGGCGTCACCGCCGAGACGACCGACACCGCCGCGGTGGTCGACGGGGTCCACGCCTTCCTCGCCGAGACGCCGTCGCGGCTGGTGACCTTGCAGGTCGACGACCTCACCGGCGAGACCGAGGCGCTGAACAAGCCCGGCACCGACCGCGAGCGGCCGAACTGGCGCCGGCGCCTGTCGATGAGCGTCGAGGAGATCGCCGCGAGCACCATTCCGGCGCGCATCGCCGCCGTCGTCGCCCGCCGCGGCGCCGCGGCCGAGGGCGAGCCGTCGTGACGACGCCGTCGCGGCGGGCTGCCGCGAAGGGGCCGCCCGATGCGTCTCCGGAGGCTGCTTCTGCGACCACGGCGCGCGAGCCGTCGCTGCCATCCGCCGCGCCGCGCGCACGCTTCACCCGCGAACTCCCCGAGGTGCGCCGCGCCGAGATGATGCGGGCCGCCGCCGCCTGCCTCGCCGAGGATGGCGTGGGGGCGGCCACCGTGCGCGCCGTGGCTGCGCGGGCCGGCGTCACGCCCGGCCTGATCCGCCACCACTTCGGCGGCATCGACGGCCTGATCGCGGCGACCTACCGCCATGTCGGCGAGACGGTGTCGGAGGCGATCGAAGCCGCCCTGGCGCAGGCGCCGGCGGACCCGCGGGAGCGGCTCTCGGCGTTTGTTCGCGCGAGCTTCGCGCCGCCGCTGCTCGACGGCGACCTGCTCGCCACCTGGCTGGCGTTCTGGGGACGGGTGCGGCGCGACCCGGAGATCCGGGCGCTGCACGGCGAAATCTATTCCGCGTACCGGGCCCGGCTCGCGGCCATGCTCGCGGCGGCGGCGGCAGCGGAGGGCCGGCCGCTCGAGGCTGAGCGCGCGGCGCTGGGGTTGACGGCGCTCCTCGACGGACTGTGGCTGGAGCTCTGCCTCGATCCGACGACGTTCTCGGCCGACGAGGCCGTCCGCATCGTCGAAGCCTTCATCGATGCGCTGCTCGCCGGGGCGGTTGAGCCGCGCCAGCGCGCCTGAGGGCGGGGGCGGCAACCACCGGGCGGCGACGGCAGGGTCGCCTGTTTTCCGGCGCGACGGCGGCGACGCCGACAACGAAAAAGGGCCACCGGATTGCTCCAGTGGCCCCGTCGCGGATCAGGCGATCCGGATGTTCGATCAGGCGCGGTCGACGGTCTTCTTGATCGCGTCCTTGGCGTCGCCCTTCACCTGCTGGGCCTCGCCCTTGCGCTCCTGCAGCGCACCTTCGACTTCCATCTTCGGATTGTCCGTCGCGCGGCCGGCGGCCTGCTTGACGTTGCCGATAGCCTCGTTGGTGACGCCCTTGATCTTGTCCGTGGTGCTACCCATGGTCGTATCTCCTCTCGTCAACCGCGCTTCGTTGCGCTCGGGAGAAGAACGGCCGAGCCGGCGGGATGGTTCCCGGGGCGCTGGCGCGAAAGGCACCCGGGCGGCGGGCGGCAGGGCGGACGAGTTCGACGGCGGTCGCCGCCGGCCCACGCCGTTGCGCCTGTCGCTGCGCCCCGCTACTCAGGCCGCGACCGCGGGCGGCATCAGGGCCCGGAGGGCAGGTCCGTGGCGCGCATCCAGATCACAGCGAAGATCGATCTCGACGAGGGCGAACTCACCGAGCGCTTCGTGCTGGCGGCGGGGCCGGGCGGGCAGAACGTCAACAAGGTCTCCACCGCCGTCGAACTGCGCTTCGACGTGGCGCGCTCGCCGTCGCTGCCGGAGCGGGTCCGCGACCGGCTGCTCGTCCTCGGCGGCCATCTGCTGACGCAGGACGGCGTGCTGATCATCAACGCCCGCAGCCACCGCACGCAGGAGCGCAACCGTGCAGATGCGCGGGCGCGGCTGGCCGCGCTGATCGAGAAGGCCTCGGAGCCGCCGCCGCCGCCGCGCCGAAAGACGCGGCCGACGCTCGCCTCGAAGAAGCGCCGCCTCGAGACAAAGTCCGCCCGTGGCACCATCAAGAAGCACCGCGGCCGCCCCGGCGAGGAATGATCGCCGGCACGCCGCGAAGGCGCCGCCGCCTCAGCGCTTGCGGTCGCGGAGGATCTCACGCGCCGCGTTGTGACCGGGCGCGCCGGTGACGCCGCCGCCGGGGTGCGTGCCGGAGCCGCACATGTAGAGGCCGGGCAGAGGCGCGCGGTAGTCGGCATTGCCGAGCACGGGGCGGGCGGAGAAGATCTGGTCGAGGCCGAGCTGGCCGTGGAAGATGTCGCCGCCGACGAGGCCGAAGGTGCGCTCCAGATCGAGCGGGCTCATGATCTGCCGCCCGAGCACCGAGGCGGCAAAGCCCGGCGCCGCCTGGTCGACGGTGGCGATCATCAGGTCCGCCACTTCGTCACGATGATCGTCCCACGAGGCGCCGTTCGGCAGCTGCGGCGCGACGTGCTGGCAGAACAGGCTGGCGACGTGCTGGCCGGGCGGGGCGAGGCTGTCGTCCAGCGTCGAGGGGATCAGCATCTCGACGATCGGCGCCTTCGACCAGCCGTGGGTGCGGGCGTCGAGAAAGGCGCGGTCCATGTAGGCGAGGCGCGGCGCCATGATGATGCCGGCGGTGTGGTGGTCGGCGACCGTACGCCCGGGCAGGCAGGCGAAGCTCGGCAGCTCCGACAGCGCGACGTTCATGCGGAAGGTGCCGGAGCCGTTGCGCCAGCCGCCGATGCGACGGCGGAAGTCGTCCGGCAGTACCGCGGGATCGACCAGCTTGCCGAAGGTCAGTGTGGGATTGAGGTTGGAGACGACGATTGGCGCGCGGATGGTGGTGCCGTCGGCCAGCACCGCTCCGACGGCGCGCCCTTTCTCGACGATGACCTCGGTGACAGCTGCATCGACGTGGATGGCGACGCCCTTCTCGGCGCACGCCTTCGCCATCGCCTGGGTGATCGCCCCCATGCCGCCGATGGCGTGGCCCCAGACGCCCTTCTTGCCGTTCACCTCGCCGAAGCAGTGGTGGAGGAGCACATACGCCGTGCCGGGGGTGTAGGGGCTCGCATAGGCGCCGACGACGCCGTCGAAGCCGAGCGCCGCCTTGATCGGCGCGCTCTCGAACCAGCCGTCGAGATAGTCGCCGGCCGACTTGGTGAAGATCTCCAGCAGCTCGCGCCGCATGGGCAAATCGAGCCCGCGCATGCGGTTGCCGATCTTGCCCGCCTTGATCAGCTCCGGCAGCGCCGACAGCCAGCCGCCCTCGACCACGTTCGGCGGCGTCTCCAGCACGAGATCGCGCAGCAGGTCGGCGACGATGTCGAGGCGCTCGCCATACTCGTCGAGGCGGGCGGCGTCCTTCGCCGAGAAGCGGGCGACCTCCGCCTTCGTGCGGCCGGGGCCGACGCAGAAGTGGCCGCCGTCTTCCAGCGGCAGGAAGTTCGACATCCGCCGCTCGACGACCTTGAGGCCGTGGCGGGGCAGGTCGAGGTCGCGGATCACCTTCGGGTTGAGGAGCGACACCGTGTAGGCGGCGACGGAATTGCGGAAGCCCGGGTGGAACTCCTCCGTCACCGCCGCGCCGCCGACGACGCCGCGGCGCTCCAGCACCGTCACCTTCAGGCCGGCGGAGGCGAGGTAGAAAGCGCAGACGAGCCCGTTGTGGCCGCCGCCGATGATCACCGCGTCGGTCATGAACCGCCCACCTGTCCCGAGAGTGTCGCCGAAATCGTCGAGAGGATCAGCCGAGAACGGCAGCGCGGTGCAGGCTCCAGCCGCGGGCGGGCTTGCGGTCGAGGCGCGTCTCGGGGATCAGCGCCCGCATCTTGCGGGTGAAGTTCCTGAGGCACACCTCGCCGGAGCCGAGCGGGCCGACGGTGTAGCTCGACGAGCCCATGCCGGCCTGCACCCGGTTGATGAGGTCGGTGTCCTCGGCGTTGACCTGCCGGTTGATGCGCCAGTTGAGATAGCGCACGGCCTTCATCTCGCGGCGCTCGTCGGGCAACGCATAGGCGATCTCGCGGATCATCGTCTCGGTCGGCGAGATCGGGATGAACTGCATGAAGTCGATCTGGTCCGGGTAGATGTCGAAGGCGACGTTCGGCCAGAGCTTGAAGTAGGTCCACAGCCGCTTGCGCTCCGGCGGCAGGTGGGCGACGTCGGGCATGTAGCGCTGGTAGGCGCGCTCGGAGCGGTTGCTGGAGGGCTGGTCGCGCAGCTGCCCCCACATCTTGTCGACCCAGTCCTCGGCCTCGATGCCATAGCCCTTGCCGAACAGACGCGTCAGGCCGGGATGGGCGACGGTGATGTGCAGGCCGTCGGAATAGTTGTCGGCGACGTTCTTCCAGTTGACGGTGCGCGGCCGCAGCGTCACCCGGCCGAACGGCACGAGTTCCTCCATCCGGTAGGGCTCGAGCTCGTGGGCATAGGGCTTCATCATCTCGGCGACGCTCGGGCCGCCGCCTTCCAGCCGGATGAAGATGAAGCCGAAGAACACTTCCAGATCGACCGGCGCGAGCCCGTGCTTGGCCGGGTCCATGCCCTCGAAGCTCGCCCGCTGCGGAATGCCGAGGAGCTTGCCGTCGAGGCCGTAGCTCCAGGCGTGGTAGGGGCAGTTCAGCCGGCCGCCGCAGTTGCCCGACGGCCCGTCGACGATGCGGGCGGCGCGGTGGCGGCAGACATTGTGGAAGCCGCGGATGCGGTCGTCCTCGCCGCGCACCACGACGATCATCTCGCCGAGGAAGTCGAAGGTGTGGAAGTCGCCGACCTTCGGGATGTCGTTCAGGTGGCAGACGACCTGCCAGGAGGGGCGGAACACCGCCTCTTTCTCGACCTCGAAGAACTCGTCGTCGGTATAGAGCCAGGCCGGCAGGCTGGTGTCGTCGGAGGCCGTAATCCCGGTGTTGGATCCCGCCCCGTGACGCGACAGGGTCCGCGCGAACGCCGCTTCCGTCATGACGATCCCTCCCGCCGCGGCGACCCCGCCGGCGCAGCCGAGCTGTAACTATACAAATGTATAGCAAACCCCGGGGGAGGGGGTCAATCGAGGCGGCGGGTGTACGGCGTGGCGGCGGTGTGCCGCCACGCCGGAGTCTCCGTTGGCGTTGGGCCTCAGATGGCGTTCTTGCCCATCTGGTCGGCGATGTACTCGGCCTGGCGGGTGGCGAGCGCCACGATCGTCAGGGTCGGGTTCTCGGCGCCACCGGTGGTGAACTGGCTGCCGTCGGAGACGAACAGGTTGGGGATGTCGTGGGACTGGCCCCACTTGTTGACGACGCCGTCACGCGGCTTCTCGCTCATCCGGTTGGTGCCGAGGTTGTGCGTCGACGGGTAGGGCGGCGTCGGGAAGGTGCGCGTCGCGCCGACGGCCTCGTAGACGGCGCGGCCGGCCTTGTAGGCGTGGGCGCGCATGGCGATGTCGTTCGGGTGGTCGTCGAAGTTCACGTTCGGCACGGGCAGGCCGAACTTGTCCTTCTCCGTCGGGTGCAGGGTGATGGCGTTCGTCTCCTGCGGCATGTCCTCGCCGACAATCCACATGCCGGCCATGCGCGAGTAGCCGTCGAGGGCCGAGGTGAAGTCGCGTCCCCAGGCGCCGGGATCGAGGAAGGCGGCCATGAACGGCAGGCCGAGGGCGAGCGTCTCCATCTCGTAGCCGCCGACGAAGCCACGGCTCGGGTCGTTCTTCACCTCGTCCTGGATGATGCCGGCCATCGTCGTGCCGCGGTACATGTGCACCGGCTTGTCGAAGACGCCGTAGACCGAGCCGGTGAGGTGGCGCATGTAGTTGCGCCCGACCTGGCCGGAGGAGTTGGCGAGCCCGTCGGGGAACATCGACGAGGCAGAGTTCAGCAGCAGTCGCGGGCTCTCGATCGAATTGCCGGCGACGCAGACGACGCGGGCCTTCTGGCGCTGCTCGACGCCGTTCGCATCGGCATAGACGACGGCGGTGACCTTGCCGGAGGCGTCGTGCTCGATCTTCAGCACCTGGCTCTGCGGCCTGACCTCGAGATTGCCGGTCGCCTCGCCCTTCGGGATCTCGGCGATCAGCGTCGACCACTTCGCGCCGGACTTGCAGCCCTGGAAGCAGAAGCCGATCTGCTGGCAGGCGCCGCGGCCGTCGCGCTCGGCGGAGTTGATCGCCATGCGGCCGGTGGAGAAGTCCTTGTAGCCGACCGTCTCGGCGCCCTTGGCGAAGACCTTGTAGTTGTTGTTGCCCGGCAGGCCGGCGATGCCGTTGGTGCGGGTCACGCCCATGCGGTCCTCGGCGCGGGCGTAGTAGGGGTCGAGCTCCTCGCGCGTGATCGGCCAGTCGAGCAGGTTGGCGCCGGGCACGTGGCCGTAGGTGGTGAGCGCCTTGAACTCGTGCGGCTGCAGGCGCAGCGACGCGCCCGCCCAGTGGATGGTGGAGCCGCCGACCGCCTTGACGATCCACGCCGGCAGGCCGGGGAAGTCCTTCGCCACCCGCCAGCTGCCCGAGGTGGTGCGCGGATCGAGCCAGGAGATGTCGACGAAACTCTGCCACTCGTTGTTGACGAAATCGTCCATCTCGACGCGCTTGCCGGCCTCGAGGATGACGGTCTTGATGCCTTGACGTGCGAGGTCGGTGCCGAGCGTGCCGCCGCCGGCACCGGAGCCGACGATGACGACGACGCTGTCGTCGTCCTGCGAGAATGGGGCTGCCATGGGGCTTCCTCCGGGGAGTTTCTGGTTCGTTGCGTGAGGCGGGGAGGGGACGGACGCGCCGGCGTCAGAGCCAGGCGATGTCGTCGAAGCCGCGGTCGATGTAGCCGCCCTTGCTGGCGGATTCGCCCTGGTAGCCGAAGATCGGCCACACCTCCTCGTTGTTGTAGAGGCCGGTGACGAGGTTGCCGCGCACCTTCTGGAAGAAGGTCCCGTCCTCGATCTCCTTGAGCAGCGCGACGCGGTCGGCCTCCCAGCCAACATCGACATAGGCGACGCCCTGGCGGGCGTTCGCCAGCGTGTCGAGGGCGATGACGCCGTCCTCCACCATCGCCTTGAAGGCGGCGTCGCTCGCCGCCTGGGTGTCGAACGACTTCATCGCCACGGCGTAGAAGCGGTCGGGCACCTGGTCGTGCGGGTAGACGTCGCGCGCCATCTTGACGAGGGTGCGCACCGTCTCCGGCTTCAGGGCCGAAGGCTCCACCGCCCAGCCCTCGCCGGGATGGACGAGTACGCCCGAACTCACCACCAGCGCCGCCGCGCCGAACGACTTCAAGAGATCACGCCGCGATAGCCGCGGCCGTGTCTGCGTCTCCATTTCGTCTTCCTCCTCGGTTTCCTCGAACATCTTGCTTTTTTATTTTAGCCTGGCCGGGTTTTCCTGGCTCAGGTGTAGCGGCCACGCCGCTGCAGGACTTCGATCTTGTAGCCGTCGGGATCGTCGACGAAGAAGAACTTGGCGAGGGGCTTGCCCTCGAAGCCCATCTCCTTCACCGGCTTCGGCGACAGGCCGAGGCGCTCAAAGCGGGCGTGCTCGGCGTCGAGGTCGTCGACGACGAAGGCGATGTGGCCGTAACCGTCACCGAGCTGGTAGGGCTCAGAGCGGTCCTTGTTGACGGTGAGCTCGACCTCGAAGTCGGCGTCGGGGCTGCGCAGGTAGATCAGCACGAAGCCGCCGAAGTCGAAGCGGTCGGCGACCTTCAGGCCGAACGCCTTGTCGTAGAAGTCGACCGAGCGGGCCTCTTCGAACACCCGGATCATCGAATGGATCGCCTTCGCCATCGGCGGCGGACTCCTCTGCTACTGGAACGACGGAACGCGCCCGGCGGCGCCGGGCGGATGCGATCGGAGGACGGCGGCCGGCGACCGGCACGCCGCGACGCGCCGGCAGGCCGTGGCCGACCGGTCGGTGCCCGAAGTCCTCACCCGCAGCCGCATCTTGGTCCCCGCTCCGGCATCGTCCGAAAACGGTAGCCGAGCGGGGCGGCGGGCGGGTGGTAGCTCGCTACTACAGGGCCGCAGACGATGCCGGCCGATCTTTGCTCAGGCGGAACGGCGGCGCAGCTCGCCGTACCCGGTCATTCGGCGGCGACGAGCGCCGGCACGGAACGGACGGTGCCGTTCGCGGTCGGACGATTCTCCCCGGCCGCGCCGGCACAGGCGGGCCGCTCCCGCAGTTCGGTCGCATAGACGAGGCAGGTGCAGCGCAGGAGCGAGGCGAAGTTCGAGACCTCGCCGTGCAGTTCCAGCACCTCGTCGTGGAGCGTCGAGGCGAAGCGGGCGACGCTCATGCCCTGGCTCGCGGCGATCTCCTCCAGCATCGCCCAGAAGGCGGCCTCGAGACGGATCGAGGTGGAGTGGCCGTTGAGGCGGATGGAGCGCGTCTGGCCCTCGTAGGAGGCCGGCTCCTGACCGGCGAAGATGCGGCACACGGGGTTCCCCTCCCTCGGCTTTCCGTTTTCGGATTATTCCAATTCCACGCCGGGCGGCGACGTTTGTAAAGCCGCAGCGCAGCACGACGACGGGCGGCCGGATCCGCCTCGTTGCGGCACGCCGTGCGCCTCGCGGTGAGCCTGCGACGGTTGGTGGCGGCGAGGGCTCCACACGGCCATTGCCCGGCGGGCGCCGATGGTTATATTGCGCCGCAAAACAGGCAGCGGACCCGGCGCATCCACGGGCCCGCCTTTTGGTGTTTTTCATGGACATTCGCAACATCGCCATCATCGCCCACGTCGACCACGGCAAGACCACGCTGGTCGACAAGCTCTTGCAGCAGTCGGGCACCTTCCGCGACAACCAGCGCGTCGCGGAGCGCGCGATGGACTCGAACGACCTCGAGCGCGAGCGCGGCATCACCATCCTCGCCAAGGTGACCTCGGTCGCCTGGAAGGGCGCGCGCATCAACATCGTCGACACGCCGGGCCATGCCGACTTCGGCGGCGAGGTCGAGCGCATCCTCAACATGGTCGACGGCGCCATCATCCTGGTCGATGCGGCCGAGGGGCCGATGCCGCAGACGAAGTTCGTGCTGTCGAAGGCGCTGAAGGTGGGCCTCCGGCCGATCGTCGCCATCAACAAGGTGGACAAGCCGGACAGCCGCCCGGACGAGGTGCTGAACGAGATCTTCGACCTGTTCTCGGCACTGGATGCGACCGCCGAGCAGCTCGACTTCCCGATCCTCTACGGCTCGGCCAAGAACGGCTGGATGGCGGACTCGCCGGAAGGGCCGCAGGTCGACATCGGTCCGCTGCTCGACCTCGTGCTGAAGCACGTGCCGGCGCCGACGGTGGTCGACGGGCCGTTCCGCCTGCTCGCCACGACGATCGAAGCGAACCCCTTCCTCGGCCGCATCCTGACGGGCCGCGTGCTCTCGGGCACGGCCAAGCCGAACATGCCGATCAAGGCGCTGTCGCGCAACGGCAAGGTGATCGAGACCGGCCGCATCACCCAGGTGCTCGGCTTCCGCGGCCTCGAGCGTGTGCCGGTGGAGGAAGCCCAGGCCGGCGACATCGTGGCGATCGCCGGCATGACGACGGCCACCGTGGCCGACACGCTGTGCGATCCGGTGGTGACGCAGGCGCTGCCGGCGCAGCCGATCGATCCGCCGACGCTGTCGATGACCTTCCGCATCAACGACGGGCCGCTCGCCGGCACCGAAGGCGACAAGGTGCAGAGCCGGGTGATCAAGGACCGGCTGTTCCGCGAGGCGGAGGGCAACGTCGCGCTCAAGGTGACGGAAGGGGCGGACCGCGATTCGTGCGAGGTCGCCGGCCGCGGCGAACTGCAGCTCGCCATCCTGATCGAGACGATGCGCCGCGAGGGCTTCGAGCTCACCGTCGGCCGGCCGCGCGTCGTCTTCGAGAAGGCCGAGGACGGCACCGTGCTGGAGCCGATCGAGGAGGTCATCATCGACGTCGACGAGGAGCACGCCGGCGCGGTGGTGTCGAAGCTCTCCGAGCGGCGTGCCGACATGACCGAGATGCGCCCCTCGGGCGGCGGCCGCATGCGCCTCGTCTTCCACGCGCCGACGCGCGGCCTGATCGGCTACCAGTCGGAGCTCCTGTCGGACACCCGCGGCACGGCGATCATGAACCGCCTGTTCCACGGCTATGCGCCGCACAAGGGCGAGATCCCCGGCCGCACCAACGGCGTGCTTATCTCCAACGGTGGCGGTGTCGCCGTCGCCTTCGCCCTGTGGAACCTCGAGGACCGCGGGCCGATGATGATCGAGCCGGGCTGGAAGGTCTACGAGGGCATGATCGTCGGCGAGCACACGCGGCCGAACGACCTCGAAGTCAACGTCATGAAGGGCAAGCAGCTCTCCAACGTCCGCTCGGCCGGCAAGGACGAGGCGGTGCGGCTGACGCCGCCGATCCGCATGACGCTGGAAAAGGCGCTCGCCTATATCCAGGACGACGAACTCGTCGAGGTGACCCCGGACTCGATCCGCCTGCGCAAGGCGCTGCTCGACCCGAACGAGCGCAAGCGCGCCGACCGCCGCAAGGAAACCGACGCGGCCTGAGCGGGCGAGCTTCGGTCGGAAGACTTCGGAGAGTTTGGACGGCGGCCCCAGGGGCCGCCGTTCTGGTTTCAGGGCATGCGCGGCGCCGCGAACAGTGCTTCGCCGTCACGTCTTCCGGCGGCGCACCATCGACCCCACCAGCGCGGCGACGAGGCGGCGCGGCAGAAGCCGCGGCAACACCGAGGCGGCGGCGGTCGTCGTTTCGGCGAAGGCGATGCGGCGGCCGGCGAGCATGGCGGCGTAGCCGGCCTCGGCGACCGTGCGGGCGTCGTGGCCGCCGGGGATGGTGCGGCCGTCTTCGACGTAGCCGGCGGTGCTGTGGAACTCGGTGGCGGTGAGGCCGGGGCAGAAGGCGGTGACGGTGACGCCGGTGCCGGCGAGCTCCTCCGACAGCGCCTCCGAGAACGACAGCAAGAAGGCCTTCGAGGCGGCGTAGACGGCCATGCCGGGCCCCGGCGCGAAGGCGACGATCGAGGCGACGTTGAGGACACGGCCGCGGCCGCGCGCCCGCATCGCCGGCAGGAAGGCGCGGCAGAGCGCCACCGGCACCTCGGCGTTCAGCCGCACCATCGCCGCGTCGAGACCGGCGGGCCGCCCGTCGAAGGCGCCGCCGCCGCCGAAGCCGGCGTTGTTGACGAGGACGTCGACGGTGAGGCCGTGTGATTCGACGGTTCGAGCGAGTTCGTCAACGGCGCCGGGGGCCGTGAGGTCGAGCGGGACGGGCAGCACCCGGACGCCGTGCGCGGCTTCGAGCTCGGCCACGAGGGACGCGAGACGGTCGGCGCGGCGGGCGACGAGCACGAGATCGCCGCCGCGGGCGGCGTGAAGGCGGGCGAGCTCGCGGCCGATGCCGCTCGAGGCCCCGGTGACGAGGGCGGTGCCAGTGTCGCGGCTCGGCATCGACATCTCCCGCTTTCAGTCCCCGTCGCCATGCCTCTTTACCCGCTGCCGCGACGCACCGTAATCTTCCCCCATGAAGACGAGCTCCCTCGCGATCCGACGCGCGGCGCCCGACGATGCGGGCGCGGTCGCCGACGTGCACGATTCGGCTTGGCGCACCGCCTATCGCGGCATCCTGCCCGGTACCGAACTCGAGCGGATGATCGCCCGGCGCGGGCCGAACTGGTGGGAGCGGGCGATCCGCCGGCGCGTGCCAGTGATGCTGCTCGAGCACGGCCGCGAGGTGGCGGGCTACGTCACCTACGGCCAGAGCCGGGCGCGGGCGCTGCCCTTCCGCGGCGAGATCTACGAGATCTATCTCCGGCCGGAATATCAGGGGCTCGGCTTCGGCCGGGCGCTGTTCGCCTCGGCCAAGCAGGAGCTCGCGGCGCAGGGGCGGCGCAGCGTCGTCGTCTGGGCGCTCGCCGACAACGAGCCGGCGGTGCGCTTCTACACCTCGCTCGGCGGCCGCGCCGTCGGCCGCTCGATGGACCGCATCGGCGAGAGCATCCTGCCGAAGCTCGCCTTCGGGTGGGCGCCGGCGCGCGGCTGAGCGGGCGTGGCGGTCGCCGCCCGCGTGCGACATCTCGGCGGCGACCCGGACGGCGAATTGCCCCGTCGCGGAACGTGCGCTAGACGCGCACGGCCATTGTGCGGCGCACGCGCCCGGACGCCGTGCCGCCGACAGACCCCGACACCGACTTCAGGCGAGGATCTTTGATGCGTATCGACGCCGTTGCCACCGGCAACAAGCCGCCCAAGGACATCAACGTCATCGTCGAGGTGCCCGTCGGCGGCGAGCCGATCAAGTACGAGATGGACAAGGAGGCCGGCGCACTGGTCGTCGACCGCTTCCTCTACACGCCGATGCGCTATCCCGGGAACTACGGCTTCGTCCCGCACACCCTGTCGGACGACGGCGACCCGATCGACGTGGTGGTGGCGAGCACGCGGGCGATCATCCCGGGCGCCATCATCAACTGCCGGCCGATTGGCGTTTTGATCATGGAAGACGAGAAGGGCGGCGACGAGAAGGTCATCGCCGTACCGTCCAACCACCTGACGCTGCGCTACGAGAAGATCCGCTCCTACGAGGACATGCCGGAGATCACGATCAAGCAGATCGAGCACTTCTTCGAGCACTACAAGGATCTCGAGCCCGGCAAGTGGGTGAAGATCGTCCGCTGGGCCGGCGTCGACATCGCCGAGCAGATGATCGTCGAGGCGATCGAGCGGGCGAACGCGGCAAAGGCCGGCAAGTAGGGGCCGGCAACCAGGTCGGTTGCCAACGAGGCGGGCGGCTCAGTCGCCCGCCTCGATCGCCTCCATGTCGTCGTCCGACAGGCCGAAATGGTGGCCGATCTCGTGGACGAGGACATGGGTGACGATGGCGCCCAGCGTCTCCTCGTGCTCGGCCCAGTAGTCGAGGATCGGGCGGCGGTAGAGCCAGATGTGGTTGGGCATCCGCCCCGTCGGCAGCACCGCCGCGTCGTGCGCCATGCCGACGCCGACGAACAGGCCGAGCAGGTCGAACTCGCTCTCGAGGCCGACCGCCTCCAGGGCCTCGGCGTCGGGGAACTCGTCGACCCGGAAGGTGATGTCGCCGGCGAGCCGCCGGAAATCTTCCGGCAGGGCGGCGAAGGCTTCGGCGGCGAGCGCCGCGAAGTCGTCGAGGCCCGGCGCCAGGCGATCGCTCCAGGCGAACGCGGTGCCCGGCACGCGCGGCACGCGGAGGCTCATCGCGCCACTCCCCGCCGCTGCAGGCCGGCGACGGCGCCGGCGAGCGTTAGGACGACGAGGCCCGCCGAGGCGACAGCGTTCCAGCCGGCAAACGACAGCCCGAACATCCGCCACGACGCCTCGGTGCAGCTGACGAGGCGGGTCGACTGGATCTGCGACAGGAGGTTGCCGGCGCTAGTGGTGGTGGCGACGCCACCGCCGCAGTCGGTCGGACCCGGCCAGAAAGCCCACTCGG
>CALRZT010000066.1:0-17134 GCA_943372725.1 Pseudoxanthobacter soli DSM 19599 | reverse complement strand
GCCGTAGAGGACGCCGATGGTCACGGCCACGAGGCCGGCCAGAAGTCCGATCGCGAGCGAGACGCGGCCGGCGACCAGGGTGCGGGTCAGGAGGTCGCGGCCGGTGTTGTCGGTGCCGAACAGGAAGCGCTGGCGCTCGAGCTCGGCCGAGAGCGTCATCGACAGGCCGTCGGGGGCGGTGGCGATCACCTGCGCGCCCTCGAAGCTCGAGGAGCGGTCGAGATAGCGGCCGATGCGCGGGTCGATCGGGCGGGTCGCGCTCACCGTCACCTCGATGCGGCCGCCGTGCTGCTGCCACGCCGTCGGCTCGACGCGCGCCCGCTTCAGCGCTTCGGCCAGCGCACCCTCGATCTCCTCGGGGAAGGGGTGGGCGGCGAGGCTCGGTGGCGTGCGGACATAGTCGGGATAGATCGTCGTGAAGGCGTGGCCGGTGAACAGCGGCCCGAACACGCAGGCGAGCGTCATCAGCACGAGGTAGACGGCGCTGACGACGGCGGCGCGGTTCGCCTTCAGGCGCCGCCACGCATCCGCCCACAGAGAGCGGCCGGCCTCGGCGGGGTGCGGGGGGGCGGCCGCCTCAGTCATGGCGCACGCGCGGATCGATGATGGCGTAGAGGAGATCGACGACGAGGTTGAAGACGATGACGAAGACCGCGATCACCACGACCGTGCCCATCACCAGCGTGTAGTCGCGGTTGAGCGCGGCATCGACGAAGTAGCGTCCGACGCCCGGGATGGCGAAGACGCTCTCGACGACGACCGACCCGGTGAGAAGCGCTGCCGCCGCCGGGCCCGCATAGGAGACCACCGGCAGGACGGCGCCGCGGAGGGCGTGGCGGACGATCACCGTCAGGTCGGACAGGCCGAGCGCCCGGGCGGTGCGGACGTGGTGGGAGGTCAGCGCCTCGATCATCGAGGCACGCATCAGCCGGGCGACGATGGCGATCTGCGGCAGGGCGAGGACCACCACCGGGCCGATCTTGTTGACGAGCGCGCCACCGCCCCAGCCGGCGACCGGGACCCAGGCGAGCGTCAGGGCGAAGACGAGCTGGTAGAGCGGCGCGACGACGAAGGTCGGGATGGTGCTGCCCGCGGTGGCGAGCGCGGTGACGGCATAGTCGGTCGGCCGGTTCTGCCGGAGCGCCGCGACGACGCCGAGGAGGGTGCCGAGCAGGAGCGCGAGCGTCAGGGCCGAGGCGCCGAGTTCGATCGAGACGGGGAGGCCGACGCGGAAGAGATCGGCGACGGTGAAGTCCGGCAGGTTGTAGCTCGGGCCGAAGTCGCCGCGGGCGAGATTGCCGAGATAGTCGAGGTACTGGCGCCACAGCGGCTCGTCGAGGCGGTAGAGGCGATCGAGGTTCGCCTTCACCGTCGGGTTGAGGCCGCGCTCCTGGCTGAACGGACCGCCCGGCGCGAGTCGCATCAGGAAGAACGAGATCGTGATGATCACGAACAGGGTGGGGACGGCGGTTACAAGCCGTCGGAGGGCGTAGGAGATCACCGGGCGGGCGCCTCGCGGGACCGCGGCGGCCGGGCGAACCGGCCGCCGGCGTCCGCTGCCTAGTTCTTCGAGATGTAGCGGGAGGGATGCACGTCCATGACGTTCTCCTGCCAGCCCGAAAGCTTCGGCGAGACGATGTTGTGGTAGCTGTAATAGAGCAGCGGCATGTTCGCGAGGTCGTCGACGAGGATCTTCTCGGCCTTGGCGAGCTCTTCAAGGCGCTTTGCCGGATCGCTGCCGGCAGCGGCGGCGGCATCCATCGCCGCCTCGAAGGCGGGGCTGTCGTAGTTCGAATAGTTGTTGCCGCTCGCCTTGCGCGAGATGCCCAGGAAGGATTCCGGATCCTTGTAGTCGGCGATCCAGCCGGCGCGGGCGTAGTCGAAGTCGCCCTTCTGCTCGAGCAGGCCGTAGTGGGTCTTGGTGTCGGTGTTGACCATCGTCACGTCGATGCCGAGCGGCTTCAGCTGCTCCTGGATGGCGACGGCGGTGTTGCGGTGGTTCTCCGAGGTGTTGAAGCGGATCTCGAGCTTCAGCGGCTTGTCCGGCCCGTAGCCGAGTTCGGTGAGGATCGCCTGCGCCTCGTCCTCGCGGTCGAGCTGGGTCAGGTCGGCATAGTCGGCGGCGGCGGGCGTGTAGCCCTCGATGCCGGGCGGCACCATCGAATAGGCCGGGATCATGCTGTTGCCCCAGACCTTCTCGGCGAGGAAGTCGCGGTCGATCGCCATCGAGATGGCGCGGCGGAGCTTGGCGTTCGACCACGGCTCCTTGTCGAGCTTCACGGCGTAGTAGTAGGTGCCGAGATAGGGGCCGATCTTGATCTGGTCGCCGAACTTGGCGCGGAGATCCGCCAGCTGCTCGGTCGGCAGGTCGTCGTTGGAATCGAGCTCGCCCGCCTCGAAGCGCTTGATGGCGGTGGAGCGGTCCTCGGTCGGGACGTAGTTGACGACGTCGAGGGCCACAGTGTCGGCGGCATGGAACTTCGGGTTCTTCGTCAGCTTGATGTGGTCGTTCGGGACGAACTCCGTGAGCGTGAAGGCGCCGTTGGAGACGAGGTTGCCGGGCTTGATCCACTCGGCCCCGAGCGTGTCGAGCGACGGCTTGTGGACGGGATAGGCCGCCTGGTGGGTGAGCATCTCCAGGAAGTAGGGGGTGGGCGCCTTCAGCGTGACCTCGAGCGTCTTGTCGTCGACGGCGCGGACGCCGAGGTCCTCCGGCTTGCCCTTGCCGGTGTTCACCTCCTCGGCGCCCTTCACGACGTAGAACATCGAGGCGTACTCGGCGCCGGTCGCCGGGTCCTGCAGGCGGCGCAGCGAGTAGACGAAGTCCTCCGCCGTCACCGGGTCGCCGTTCGACCAGACCGCATCGTCGCGGATCTTGAAGGTATAGACGGTGCCGTCGTCCGACACCGTCCAGCTCTCGGCGGCGCCGGGAACGAGGTCGGAGCCGGCATCCTGCATGACGAGGCCCTCGAACAGGTCGCGCAGGATGTGGGCCTCGTAGACCGTCGAGGTCTTGTGGGGATCGAGCGATTCGGGATCGGCGGAGTTGCCGCGGTTCCAGGTGCCGGCGGCGAGCGCCGGCGCCGCGGCGAGCGCCAGCGCCAGCAGCGCCGGCAGCAGGGGACGGAACAGGGACTTCGTCATCGCGAACCCTCCACTTCCAGGATCAGCCACGTCAGCCGGGGGTGAGCGTAGCGCAGAAACGGGCGTGGGGGGAAAGGAGAGGATGGCGGCCCTGCGCACGCGACGGGAGCGCGGGCGCCGCGACTGTTCGACAGGGGAGCCGGCGGGAGGGTCAGAGGCGCGGGTCGATGGGCTCGCTCTCGAGCGCCAGCACGGCGAAGACGCATTCGTGGACGCGGCGGAGCGGCTCCTTCGCGACGAAGCGGCGGAGCGCCTCGTGGCCGAGGGCGAACTCGCGGATGGCGAGGGTGCGCTTGCCGCCGAGGCCGCGCTCGCGCAGTCGGGCGAGGTGCTCGGGCGCGTCGTACTCGGCGCCGTAGATGATGCGCAGATACTCCCGGCCGCGCACCTTCAGGGCGGGCTGGTGCAGCCCCTTGTCGCCGCGCGGTACGAAGGCGAGTGGCTTCACTACCATGCCTTCGCCGCCGGAGGCCGTCAGCGCCTCCCACCAGGCAATAGTGGCCGCGCACACGGCGTCGTCGGCGAGACCGACGCGGCGCCAGCGGGTCGGCGCGACGACGCCGTCACCGGCGGCGGCGAGACGGTCGGCGAGCCCCATGTGCCAGGCGTGGTCGGCGTCGAACCAGACGCGGCCTTCGCTCGCCAGCAGGTGGAAGGGCGCCACCTTCAGGTCGGTGACGCCGGCGACCGTCCAGACATAGGGCGACCAGGCCTCGGCATAGCGGTCGGCCCGGGCGGCGCGGTCGGCGAAGCGGTCGGCGAGGGCGGCAAGCTCAATGCCGCGCGCGGCGCCGCGGGCGAGGGCGTCGCGGGTGGCGGCGAGGCCTGCGCGGGCGGCATCGGCGACGGGGGCGTATTGGCCTTCGATCAGGCTGCCGGCCTTCGCGGACCACGGCATGATCTCGGCGTCGAGCAGCAGCCAGTCGGTCGCAAGCTCCTCCCACAGGCCGGCGGCATCGGCCGCAGCACGCAGGCGGGCGAGCAGGCCCTCGGTCGTGGCTGCATGGGTGAAGAAGGCGCGGCCGGTGCGCGTCCAGATGGCGCCGGTTTCGCCCCTGACGGCGCCGAAGCGGGTGCGCGCGGCGGCGTCGTCGCGGCAGAGCGCGACGACGGCGCGGGAGCCCATGTGCTTCTCCTCGTAGACGACCTCGGTGATGCCGCGCCGGCGATAGTGCTCGAAGGCCTCCTCGGGACGCTCCAGCCAGCCGTCGCGGGGGCTCGTCTCGACGGGCGACATCGTCGGCGGCAGGTAGACGAGCCAGTTCGGGGCGAGTGCGAAACGGCTCATCACCTCCAGCGCTGCGGCGGCGTTCTCCTCGGCGACGACGATGCGGCCGCGCAAGGCCGTCTCCACCCAGCGGCGGCCGGTGACGTCCTCGATGTCGAGCACGTCGTCGGAGGCGGACTGGGCGGTGCGGCCGTCGCCCGGCGGCGGGGCGAGCGGGCGCGTCGGCTCGAACCAGACCTGCTGCGCCGGAACGTCCACGAGCTCGCGCTCCGGCCAGCGCAGGGCCGTCAGCTTGCCGCCGAAGACGCAACCGGTGTCGATGCAGAGGGTGTTGTTCAGCCACTCTGCCGACAAAAGCGGCGTGTGGCCGTAGACGACCGCCGTCTTGCCGCGGTAGTGGCGCGCCCAGTCGGCGCGCACAGGCAGCCCGTATTCGTCGATCTCGCCGGTGGTCTCGCCATAGAGCGCGAACTCGCGCACCGCTCCGGAGGCGCGGCCGATCATGTCCTCCTTGAGGCCGGCGTGGGCGACGGCGAGGCGGCCGCCGTCGAGCCAGAGGTGGCTGCGCAGGCCGTCGAGGAAGGCCGGCAGGTCGCGCTTCAGGTCGGCCCCGCCGGCGGCGAGCTGGTCGATGGTCTGCTGCAGGCCGTGGGTCGGCGTGACCTTGCGGCCGGCGAGGTAGCGGGAAAGCTTCTGGTCGTGGTTGCCCTGGACGCAATAGGCGGTGCCGGCGGCGACCATCGCCATGACGAGGCGCAGCACGTCCGGCGTGTTCGGGCCGCGGTCGCCGAGGTCTCCGACGAAGACGAGCTTGCGGCCCTCCGGTGGCGTGACGGTTGGGCGGCGCAAACCGTCGGCCTCCGACCACGCCACGGCGTAGCCGAGCTTGCCCATCAGCGCCTGCAGCTCGTCGGCGCAGCCGTGGACGTCGCCGACAATGTCGAAGGGGCCGGCGTCGGCGCGCTTGTCGGTCCACAGCGGCTGGCGGGTGACGACCGCGCACTCGATCGCCTCGGCGCTGCCGAGCTTCCAGACCTGGCGGAAGCCTTCGCGCTGCAGGCCACCGAGGCCCTTGCGGATTTCCGACACCATCCGCTGCACGACGCCGCGGCCGGAGGGGCGGTCGGGGCGCGCCTCGTTGCGCTCGACGCAGACGTCGATGCCGGGGTCGACGACGATCGCCGCCGGCAGGGCGTGCCAGCGGCGGGCGAGCTCGACGAGGCCCTTGCGGTCGGCGGCGCGGACGTTGGTGGCGTCGATGACGGTGAGGCGGCGGTTCTTCAGGCGCCGGCCGGCGATCTCGCGGACGAGCTCGAAGGCGTCCGCCGTCATCTCCTGGTCGGTCTCGTCGTCGCTGACGAGGGCACGGCAGCGATCCGACGAGACGATCTCGGTCGGCAGGAAGTGCCGGGCGGCAAACGTCGACTTGCCGGAGCCCATCGCGCCGATCAGCACGACGAGGGCGAAGTCCGGCAGCTCGATGGTGGTGTCGCGGGCGTCGCTCATCGCGTGAACACCGCCATCTGGGACGGCGCGCCGTACACGGCGTCGACGTCGCCGATCGGCGCGATGGCGACCCGGTAGCCGTAGGTGGCGGCGACGGCGTCCGACCACGCCGCGAATTCGGCGCGCGTCCACTCGAAGCGGTGGTCGGGGTGGCGCATCGTGCCGGCGGGCAGCGTCTCGAAGAGGACGTTGTAGTCGGCGTTCGGCGTCGTCACGACGACGGTCCTCGGGCGGGCCTCGCCGAAGACGACGCGCTCGACCAGCGGCAGCTGCGCCGGGTCGATGTGCTCGATGACCTCGACGAGGGCGGCGGCGTCGGCCTCGGACCAGCGGTGGTCGCGGTAGGTGAGCGAACCGTGCAGCAGCGTGACGCGACCTTCCGGCGGGCCGCCGGGCTCGTTGAGCTTGAGACGGCGCGCCGCCGTCTCAAGCTCGCGCAAGGACGGGTCGAGGCCGACGAGGCGGACCGGCCAGCGCTCGCGGACGAGGCGGCGCAGCAGCTTGCCCTCGCCACAGCCGAGGTCGGCGACGACGGTGGCGCCCGCCGCGGCGAGTGCAGAGGCGACGGCATCGAGGCGGCGGTCGTGGAGGCGGATCGGCGTCTCCAGCACGGCCTCCGACGACGGCAAGGCCTCGCTTTCCGCCGGCTCGGCAGCCTCCGGGGCGAGACGCTCGAGGGCGGTGCGGGCGAGCGCGCGGCGGTGCTTCAGGTAGCGACGGACGATCAGGTCCTTCTCGGGGTGCGCGTCCAGCCAGCCAGCGCCGTGGGCGAGGAGCTTCTCCACCTCGTCGTCACCGACCCAGTAGTGCTTGGCGTCGTCGAGCACCGGGATCAGCACGTAGAGGTGGGCGAGCAGGGTCGCCAGCCGCGCCTCGCCGGCGAGCGAGAGCCGCACATAGCGGGTGGCACGGCCGGCGGGCGGCGTCGCCGGCTCGACGGACGTGACGGCGACCGTCCAGCCGAGCGGCTCGAACAGGCGGCGCACCAGCGCCTCGCCACCGCCGCGCACCGGCAGCGGCATCACAACCGCCTCGAGCGGGATGGCGGCATCGGCGAGCGCCTGGTGCGTCTTGCAGGTGCCGTTCATCGCCGTGCGCAGCACCTTGTTGAGGGCGACGCAGAGGAAGGAGGAGGCGGCATAGGGGCGGTCGTTGACGTACTGGTCGAGGAGGCCGTCGCCGCGCCCACTGCCGCGGACGAGGCCGACCGGATCGACGTCGAGCACCAGCGCCGCCTCGCAGCGCTCGGCGGTGGCCTCCGGGTAGAACAGCAGCGCCTTGCCGAAGGCGAGCTCCGCCTCGTGTACCCGGTCGGGGTGCTTGTGGAGGAGGAAGCCGAGTTCGGTGGCGGGACGGTGCGTGGTGGCGAGCGACAGGAACATGGCGCTCTGCTAATCGAGCGCCCCGGCCTTGTCACGCCCAGCGATTGCAGCGCGAAGGGCCACGCGGCGATGGCGCGGTCGGGAGCACTCCCGCCTGTTGAAATGATGTCCGAAACCAGAGGCCCCGGTTCACTTCGGCGGGATCACCGGGAGCTGCAGCCAGTTCTCGTGGCCGGGGCCGAAGTGGAGCGTGTAGTGGCGGCCGAAGACCTCCGGCGGGCGGTCGTCCGGGTCGTTGTGCAGGAAGGGTCCGCAGCCCTTCATCGGGTAGCGCATGTTGGACAGGGTGGCGGCGTCGCCGTTGCGCTCGTAGTCGCAGCCGCGGACGTTGAGGCCGATGCGCCAACCTGCCGGCACGGTAATGCAGGTCGGCCAGATCTCGATGTCGAGGACCACCGGCTCGCCGCGCCGGAGCGGCCAGGCCTCGTCGTGGCTGTGCCAGGGGCGCCAGGGGAGGGAGCGGTCGGGATCGAGCTTGCGGTGGGAGGCACGCAGCCAGCCCTGGCCGACCGGGGTGTGCGGGTCGAGGGCGCCGTAGAAGGACACCACCTCGCCCTTCGGATCGAAGACGTGCAGGACGAGGAAGACGTCGGCATCGCGGGTGTCGGACGAGAGCGAGAGCCGCACCACCACCGGGCCGGTGATCTCGGTCTCCTCCTTCATGGGCGGCGTCAGGAACGTGACGCCGGGGCCCATCGTCTCGTAGGTGATCGTCTCGGGCACGGTCGGCGGCGTGGCGGCGAGCGAGAAGGTGGCCGGAGCGAGGTGGAGCGTCGTCCACGTCGTGCGGGGGATCGGCCAGTCCGCCTCGGCGCGCTGCGGGAAGCGGATCTGGCCCGGGCGGCGGATCTGCAGCGTCACCTTCGGCTGCCCGAGCCAGCCGGTGTCCTCGCCCTTCAGGAAGTGGCCGAGGAAGCGCTTCTGCAGGCCGACGCCGTAGTCGGTGTAGAACTCCGCCCAGTGCGCGCCGCCGTGGACTTCCAGCCACTTATGTTTCGACGCCGCCCGAACGAACCCTTCGATGTTGCCGCGCAGGTGCAGGCCCTGACCGCCCCAGTTGCCGGCCGAGAGCAGCGGCACGGTGATCTTCGAGAGGTCGCCGTTGGCGGCGCGGTAGTAGTCGCCGTCGAGAGGGTTCTCGAGGATGTCGCGGGGCATGTCGGCGCGGTTTCTCGCGAGCTCCTCCTCGGTCAGCGTCTCGGGACCGCAGACGAGTTCGCCGGTGACGCGGCTCCTCGGCCCGCGCTCGCCGAGCCCGTGCTGGACGGTCTTCACCTGCATCTCCTGCCAGTTCTTGCGGAAGACGCTCAGGATGCCGCCGTGGTGGGTGGCGTCGCGGTAGTTGTCGGAATAGCCCTCCCAGACGCAGATGGCGGCAAGGCTCGGCGGGTTGAGGGCGGCGACGCGCCACTGGTTGGCGGCGAAATAGGAGATGCCGCACATGCCGACCTTTCCGGAGCACCAGGGAAGCGCCGCGACGAGCTCGATGCAGTCGTAGAGATCGCGCGTCTCGCGCGGGCCGTGGACGGAGAGGAAGCCCGGCGAGCGACCGGCGCCGCGGCTGTCGATGCGCACACAGGCGTAGCCGTCCGGCACCCACTTCTCCGGGTCAGGCACCTCCCAGGACTGGTAGAGGTTGGATGAGCCGGCGAGGGCGTCGGGGTAGTCTCTCGCGAGGATCTCCCAGGCCGTCTTGTAGCCGTCCTGGAAGGCGAGGCCCTTGCCGTAGGGGCCGTAGGTGAGGATCGCGGGGCACGGGGCGTCGTCGAGGGGCCTGAACACGTCGGCCCGCAGCACTAGGCCGTCGTCCATGACGAGGGGGATGTCCCAGTCGATGCGCATGCCATCGCGCACCTCGCTCCAGCTCCCGTCCGGCGTGACATCCATCTTCGGCGGTCCTTTCCCAATGGTGGCCCTGAAGGCTCTTCCCCGCGTATCGAGTTGTATGACAGGACGTCGCGGCGAGCCAAGCGGGCGCTACCCCTCGGGAACGGGGCGCCGCGCCGCACGTTTTTGGACAGGTGCTACGGCGGCCATGCGACCCGGGCGGTTGATCCAGCGCAAGGACTGCGGGCCTCGGCGGGGCGATGATCCCTTAACCGGGAAATAACCGGAGCCGGGCGGGCCAATGGCCGGGCCGGACGCGACGGGGGCGGGGGGCGCAGAACCCGGAACCGGGAGGACAGACCATGCCGTTCCTCGATCGTGCCGATGCCGGCCGCCGCCTCGCGCGTGCGCTGGCGCATCTTCTGCCGGCGAACCCCATCGTGCTCGCCCTGCCGCGCGGCGGTGTGCCGGTGGCGGCCGAGATTGCGCAGGCGCTGCACGCCCCGCTCGATCTCGTCATCGCCCGCAAGATCGGCGCCCCCCTGCAGCCCGAGGTGGCGATGGGTGCCATCGTCGACGGCGACGACCCGATCGTGCTGCGCAACGAGGACATCATCCGCTCGGCGCGGGTGTCCGACGCCGACTTTCGCGTCATCGCGGAGGCGGAACGGGCGGAGATCGCCCGGCGGCGGGCGCGCTACCTCGCCGGGCGCACGCGCCTCGACGTGCGCGGCCGCGTCGTCATCCTCGTCGACGACGGCATCGCCACCGGTGCGACGGTGCGCGCGGCGCTGAGGGCGCTGCGACGGCAGCATCCGGACCGCCTGATCCTGGCCGTGCCGGTGGCGCCGACGGACGTCGCCGAGCGGCTGCGGCGCGACGTCGACGAACTCGTCTGCCTCGAGGGGCACGAGCGCTTCGGATCGGTCGGCGGCTTCTACACCGACTTCCGGCCGGTCGCCGACGAGGAGGTCGTGGCCGCTCTCGCCCGCTGTCCGGTCGACCTCGACGAGGCCGGCGACCCGGCGCTGGTGCCCGGCTCGCTCGTGACCGCGGCGCGGGCGCACGCACCGCGCGGTTGAGGCGGCGGATCACTCGATGGTGGTGCCGCCGCCGGTCGGCAGGCGGAGCGCCACCGGCGTCGTCGTCGGCTTGCGTGCGGGCGGCGGCTTCGGCGGCGGGGGCAGGTCGGTGAGTTCCGGCGGGACCGGCGGCGATCCGATGGTGATCACCGCCTCCGGAGCGTCGTCGGCTTCGCCGCCGCGCCGCACGCGCACGATGGCGAGCTGGCCGTCGGTCATCGGGAACGCATAGGACCGCATGGCGGCCCTGAACAAGCGCCCACGCCCGCCGTCCGTCACCTCCAGCAAGCCGCCGACGTGCTTGTCACCGAGGCGGATGTCGGTCTCCTCGAACTCGACCGAGGCGCCGGCGGCGATGAGGGCGCTACCGAGGTCGGCCGCGGCCACGGCCGGCTCGGTGTCGGCGGCGACGCGAATGCGGACCTTCAGGTCCTTGAGCTCGCGCAGGTGCATGCGCAGCGCGTTGCGCTGGTCGTCGGTGAGGCGGCGCGGCCGGACGCGGTCGGTGAGGAGCTTGTGGCGCTCGCGGTAGACCTCGAACGCCGCGTGCAGTTGCGCGTCGTGACGGCGCAGCGTCTCGGCCTCGGCCTCGGCCTCCAGCAGCCGCGCGAGCGTGGCGCGGTGCGCCGACCATTGCCACAGGGCCACGGCCGCCAATGCGACGGCGACGATGCCGAGCCCGATCGCGGCCAGAGTGACGACATCCATTCCGACGTTCCTCGCGAGCCGGCGGAAGGACCGGCCACCCTCGACGGTTTGCACCGGCGCCGCGTGGTCTGCAACCGCGTGTTCGTCTAGGCTCGCCGCACGGCGCCGGCTGCGGCGCCCGTGTGCGCGACGCGCCACGCGGGGACACGCCGCCCTCGGGACAGGGATCGGAGAGGTTCGTCATGGTGTTGCGCAGGGTCCTCGCTCTGGCGGTCGTCCTCGTCCTGACGTGCGCCGGTGCTGCCGGCACGCGCGCGGCCGACGCCGGCCGGATGGTGAAGACCTGGGTGCCGCCCTATGCCATCGCCGCGTCGCGGGAGCGGCTCGAGGAACGATACGGCGGCGTCGGCCCTGCCGACGGGCTGACCCATCTCGGCCTGCAGTTCTGGGTGCCCTCGGCTTCGGGCGGGCTGGAGCGGTCGTCGCGCTACGGGGCGATTGGCGACGGCCAGATCGAAGCCTTCACGATGTGGGGAAAGGCGAACGGCATCAAGGTGATGCTGACGGTCTACAACGGCGAGTGGGGCTGGGACTGGGCGCTCGCGAAGAACGCCTTCGGGGCGAACCGGACGGCCTTCGTCGACGCGCTCGTCGCCGAGATGCAGGCGCTCGGCCTCGACGGCATCGACATCGACCTCGAGGGCGCCGGCATGGACCCGACGGCTGAGGAGAAGGCCGAGTACGTCGCCTTCATCAAGGTGCTGAACAAGCGACTGCGACCGCTCGGCAAGGAGCTCGTCCTCGACAGCTTCTCCTATGTCTGGAATGCGCCGAACACGACGTGGTGGCCCGAGCTGCTGCCGCTCGTCGATGGGCTCGTGTCGATGGGCTACCAGGAGATCGGCCGCGGCGCGCCGGACTGGCAATCCTATGCGTGGCAGCGCAAGGCGGCGGGCAAGCACGCCGGCAAGCTCCTGCTCGGCATGCCGTCCGACCGCGAAGCCTGGCTCGGCAAGACCGCCGTCCAGCAGATCGCCTGGGTGTTGCCGGAGGAGCGCAAGGTCGGCGTCGCGATCTGGGACGCGCAGAACCCGTCGGCGGCGTGGCGGACGAAGGCGGTATGGAAGCGGCTGAAGGCGATCCGGGAGCAGTAGGCCGGCGTCGGCGCTCGACTCAGCCCGCCCCGGTGGCGGCGAGGCCGCGGCGGGCGAGGACGGCGGCGAGACGGCCGACCTCAGCGGCGTTGCCGGCGGCGGCGTTACCGGCGCGGGCACGGGCGGCGATGCCGGCGAAGATCACCGCCGTGCGGAACAGCCCGAAGGCGCGGTGGGCCGGCGTGAAGGCGGCGGCGGACGATGCGGCGTCGGCGTAGAGCTGCAGGAACGCGGCTTCCGTCGGCAGGCCTTCGCGCGCAAAATCCCGTTGCATCACACCGCCATACTCGACGTCCGTCATGTACCACGTGAACGAAACGAAGTGGGCGAGATCGGCCATCGGGTCGCCGAGCGTCGAGAGCTCCCAGTCGAGGAGGGCGACGACCCGCGGCTCCGTCGGGTGGACGATCAGGTTGCCGATGCGGAAGTCGCCGTGGACGAGAGCGGCGTGGGCGTCGTCCGCGGGGAGGTCCTGCGGCAAGTTGTCGGCGAGCCAGGCGATGAGCGCCGTCATGGCGGGATCGTCGCCGTCCTTCGAGAGCTCCCACTGGCCGCGCCAGCGGGCGAACTGGCGGGCGAAGTAGCCGGCGGGACGGCCATAGTCGCCGAGGCCGACGGCGGCGGGGTCGACCGCGTGCAGCGCCGCGAGCGTGCGGGCGACGTCGGCATAGAGCTCTCGGCGCTCGTCGGGCGCGAGGCCGGGCAGGGCGCTGTCGTGGAACACCCGGCCGTCGACCCGCTCCATGACGTAGAAGGCGGTGCCGACCACCTCCTCGCCGGCGTGGAAGAGGAGCGGGCGCGGCACCGGGATCGTCGTGTGGCGGGACAGCGCGTCGAGCACGCGGAACTCGCGGTCGACGGCGTGGGCGGACGGTAGAAGCGTGCCCGGCGGGCGCTTGCGGAGGACGAGGCGGCGCTCCCCGACCGTCACGAAGAAGGTCGGGTTCGACTGACCGCCGGCGACGGGCGTGACGGTCATGGCGCCGTCGAGCGGCTCGCCGAGGGCGGCGAAGCGCTCGCGCAGGAAGGCGTCCAGGGTTGCGACGTCGAAGGAGAGCGGCGCGCTCATCGGCGCGGCTCCCGCTCCTCCGGCCCCCAGGCCCACGCGCTGGTGCCGCCGCCCATGGCGTGGCGGGCGATCACCATCTTGTGGACCTCGCTCGCCCCGTCGACGAGGCGCGCCTGGCGGGCGTAGCGGTAGATCCACTCGAGCACGGTGTCCTTCGAGTAGCCGCGGGCGCCGCAGAGCTGGATGGCGGTGTCGACGGCGAGCTGCAGTGTGTCGGCGACGTGGATCTTGGCGCTCGAGACCTCCTTGCCCGCGCGCCCGCCCTGATCGAGCAGCCAGGCGGCGTGCATGACGAGCAGGCGGCCGATGGCGATGGCGTGCATCACCTCGCCGATCTTGATCTGCACGCTCTCGCGCTCGGCGAGCCTGATGCCGAAGCCCTCGCGGACCGACACATAGTCCATGGCGATGTCGATCGAGCGCCCGGCGAGGCCGAGCCAGCGCATGCAGTGGGTGAGGCGGGCCGGGCCGAGGCGGATCTGCGTCGCCTTCAGGCCGTCGCCGACGCCCATCAGGACGTTCTCGTCGGCCACCTCGAGGCCGTCGAACAGCAGCTCGCAGTGGCCGCCGTGTTCCTCCGGGCCCATGATGGCGATGCGGCGGACGATCTCCCAGCCGGGCTGGTCGCGGTGGAAGAGGAAGGCGGTGAGGCCGCGCCGCGGGTCGTCCGAGGTGCGGGCGATGACGATGAAGTGGGCGGCCTCGCCGGCGCCGGTGATGAACCACTTGCGGCCGGAGATCACCCACTTGCCCCCAATACGCTCGGCGGGGGTCTGGATCATCGTCGGGTCGGAGCCGCCGCCGGGGTGCGGCTCGGTCATGGCGAAGGCGGAGCGGACGTCACCGTTGATCAGCGGTTTCAGCCACCAGTCCTGCTGGGCGGGCGTGCCGACCTTCGACAGCAGGTTGATGTTGCCGTCGTCGGGGGCGGCGCAGTTGAAGACGGCGGGACCGAAGATCGACCGGTTCGCCGCCTCGTAGAAGGCCGCCCAGCCGACCACCGGCAGGCCCATGCCGCCCAGCGCGACGGGAGCCTGCGGCGCCCACAGGCCGGCCGCCTTAGCTTTTCCCCTAAGGGTGGCAAGGCGATCAAGGCGGATGTTCTCATGGTCGTCAAAGACGTCGGGCTCCGCCTCGGCGGGGAGGATCTCGGCGGCAACGAAGTCGGCGACGCGGCGGCGCACCGCCTCGATCTCGGGGGAGAGCGAGAAGTCCATCGTGAAACTCACAATCCGGAAACGAGGTGGCCGCCGTCGACCGCCACGACCGCCCCTGTCATGCCGCGGCCGGCGTCGCTGAGGAGGAGGAGGAGCGGGCCGTCGAGGTCGGAGAGCGACAGCAGGCGGCGCTGCGGCACGCGCTTGACGAGGGCCTGTCCGGCGTCGGTGGCGAAGAAGTCGGCGTTGATGTCGGTCTCGACATAGCCCGGCGCCAGCGCGTTGACGCGGATGCCGTGGCGCGCCCACTCGAGCGCCAGGGCCTTCGTCATCTGCACGAGGCCGGCCTTGGCGATCGCGTAGGGGGCGACGTGGCTCGCGACGCGCAGCCCGAGGATCGAGGCGACGTTGACGACGACGCCGCCGCGCTTGGCCGCCGTCCAGGTGCGGGCGACGGCCTGGGCGACGAGGAAGGCGCCGCGCAGATCGACCGCGAGGATGCCGTCGAAGCCCTCCACCGACTGCTCCAGCGCCGAGCCGGTGGCGGCGATGCCGGCATTGTTGAGGAGGGCGTCGAGCGGCGCCGTCGCGGTGGCCGCGGCCACAGCCGCCTCGACGGAGGCGGCGTCGGTGACGTCGAGGGAGACGACGTCGGTACCCGCAGCGCCCGCCTCGAGGGCGGCGGTGGCGACCGCTTCGAGGGCGTCGCGGCGGCGGGCGGCGAGGACGACATGGGCGCCGCGCGAGGCGAGCATCAGGGCGGCATGACGGCCGATGCCGCTCGAAGCGCCGGTGATCAGGATGCGCCGGCCGGAGACGTCGAAGGGGTCGGCGGGTCGGGCGGGCGGCATCGCTTGGCTCCAGGTCGGTGCCGGGCCCTCAGTCGGCGTCGGCGGCGAATGTCCTTACTAGCGCATCGGCCGGAATCGTCACGCGCCGATCCGCGAGGCCGCCGGGGAAAGCGCGCGGGATCGATTGACGGGCCGGCGTTACTGCCGGAGGGTTTGCGGGCTCACCCGTTCGACAGAGACGGGGACATCGGCGCCCCCGGGCGCCGGGAGGGAAGGGACCGCCGTGGAGACTGCCGCCGACCCGCTGCCGCCGCGTGCGGCGAACTTCGTGCCGTTGACGCCGCTCGACTTCCTGCGCCGCTCGGCCGACGTCTATCCGGACAAGGTGGCGATCGTCGACGGCGAGCGGCGGTTCACCTATCGCACCTTCCGCGACCGTGCCGCGCGCTTTGCCGCCGTGGTGCGGGCGGCGGGCATCGGTCCGGGCGAGACGGTGGCGGTGCTGTCGCCGAACGGGGCGGAGATGCTCGAGGCGCACTTCGGCGTGCCACTCGCCGGCGCCGTGCTGAACGCTATCAACACGCGCCTCGATGCGGCGACCGTCGCCTTCATCCTGGAACACGGCGGGGCGAAGCTGTTCCTCGTGCAGGCGAGCCTCGCCGGCGTGGCGCAAGCCGCGCTGGCGCAACTGGACGGACCGCGGCCGCGTGTTCTCGCCGTCGGGGCGCACGCAGAGGTGCGCGCCGCGCTCGCGGCGGAGGACTACGAGGCCGCGCTCGCGGGCGCTGCTCCGCTTGTCTGGGCGGGGCCTTCGGACGAGTGGGCTTCGATCGCGCTCAACTACACCTCCGGCACCACCGGCAATCCGAAGGGTGTCGTCTACCACCACCGCGGCGCCTATCTGAACGCGCTGGGCAACGCTGTCACATTCGGGGTGCGGCCGGAGTCGGTCTATCTCTGGACGCTGCCGATGTTCCATTGCAACGGCTGGTGCTTCCCGTGGACGGTGACGGCGGTGGGGGCGCGCCACGTCTGCCTGCCGGCGATCGACACGGCGGCGATCTTCCGGCTGATCGCCGAGCACGGGGTGACGCATCTCTGCGCGGCGCCGGTGGTGCTGACGATGCTGATCCACGCCCCCGAGGCCCACAAGATCGCCTTCACCCACGGGCCAGTCGAGGTGGCGACCGGCGGGGCGGCGCCGCCGAGCGCGGTGATCGCCGGCATGGAGCGGATGGGCTTCCGCCTCACCCACCTCTACGGCATGACCGAATGCTACGGCCCGGCCACCGGCTGCGCCCCGCAACCCGGCTGGGAGCACCTGCCGCTCGACGAGCGCGCCGTGCTGATGGCGCGCCAGGGGGTGCGCAACCTCACCCTCTCCGACGACGCCGTGATCGACCGCGAGACGGGTGCGGCCGTGCCGCCGGACGGGTCGACGATCGGCGAACTGGTTGTGCGTGGCAACACGGTGATGAAGGGCTATCACCGCAACACGAAGGCCACCGAAGAGGCGCTCGCCGACGGCTGGTTGCACACCGGCGACCTCGCGGTCGTCCACCCCGACGGCTATGTCGAGATCAAGGACCGCGCCAAGGACATCATCATTTCCGGCGGCGAGAACATCTCCTCGCTCGAGGTGGAGGAGGCGCTCTACCGTCACCCGGCGGTGATGGAGGCGGCGGTGGTGGCGCGGCCGGACCCGAAGTGGGGCGAGAGCCCGTGCGCCTTCGTGACCCTGAAGCCGGGCGCCGGCGAAGTGAGCGAGGCCGATATCGTCGCCCACTGCCGCGCGCGGCTCGCCGGCTTCAAGGTGCCGCGGACGGTGGTGTTCGGGCAGTTGCCGAAGACGTCCACCGGCAAGATCCAGAAGTTCCAGCTGCGGGAACAGGCAGCGGCGCTGGCGCCGGTTTGAGTGCGGGAAAATGCGCGGCGGCGTCTTTGACTTCGCGGGCGGGCTGCCGGATGGATAGCAGGGAGGCTGCGGCGGCGCCATCGACCGCAGCCCGACGACGGGTTTCGAGGAGCGCGTAGCGTGTCACACGATCACTCCCACGACGACCACTCGCACGACGGCCACCCGCACGACGGCCACCCGCACGACGGCCACCCGCACGACGGCCACCCGCACGACGGCCACCCGCAT
>CALRZT010000065.1:0-17245 GCA_943372725.1 Pseudoxanthobacter soli DSM 19599 | reverse complement strand
GGCCGCCGACGACGACGCGTTGTACCGGTAGGCCGCGCCGTTGATGCCGCCGTCGCGGATCATTTCGACCGAGCCGCCGAGAGCCGGATCGACGGCGGGATTGAGGCGGAAGCGGCCGGCGACCCCGGCCGTGCCGGCATCGGGAATGGTCGCATCGCCCGCGTCGAAGACGCCCGCCAGGGCGGGGCCGCCGGCGCCCGACTGGTCGAGCTCGGCGAACGCCGTGATCACGCCGCGGGCGATCTCGTCGAGCTGCAGCTGGTAGGTGGCCGAAACGTCGTCGCGCAGGCGGGCGAGCGACGCCAGCCGGCCGTCCCGCAGCGGCATTCCGGCCGCCTCGCTGGTCACCGGCACGCCGTCGATCATCACGGCGTTGCCGGGTGTATCGGCAAGATAGACGTGGGTCGGCTCGAAGGAGACGGTCCGGGCGTGGCCCTCGAACAGTGTCACGCCGCTGTCGGTGTAGATCGCGAGGTCGTTGTTCTCACGCCGGATAGTCGCGACGCCGAGCTCTTCCGACAAGGCCGCGATGACGCCGTCGCGCTTGTCGAGCATGTCGGTGACGTCCGTCCCGACCGCGGTGCCGGCGACGACGGCGCTGTTGAATTCGGAGAACTGGCCGAGGAGGTGGTTGATGCGCGCGACGGAGGTCGCCATGTCCGCGTCGGCTTCACGCCGCACGGTGATGACCGTCGAGGCCGCGGCGTTGATCGTGTCGGCGAGATCACGGCCGGCCGTGACGACGTTCTGACCGAACAGCACGTCGTCCGGGGCGTTGGCGTATTGGGCGACGGCGGTCGCGAAGGTGCCGATCTTGGCGGCCGGCGACTGCTGCAGTTCCGGATCGCCGATGGTCTCCGCCAGGCGCTTCAGGCCTTCGAGCATCGTCTGCTCGCCCGATGCCCGCGAGGTCGCGTCGAGCATGCGCGTGTAGAGCGGCGCATCCGCCGCTCTCGAGATCTGCGGGATGCGGGCCGCACCGTCCGCCGTGGTCGTCGTCGTGGCGAGCTTTCGCGAGTAAGCAGGATCGTCCGCCCCGGCGATGTTGCGCCCCGAGACGGAGATCTGCGTCGAGGTCGCCTGCAGCGACGACCGAGCGGTGTGCAGCGCAGCTGTCAGGCTCATTCTCGCCCCCCGCTATTGCTTCTGCTCCCTCGTCCGGAGCATCAGCGCTTGAGGTTCATGAGGACGTCCAGCAACTCGTTGCCGGTCTGGAAGCTCTTCGAGTTCGCCGTGTAGTCGCGCTGGGCGATGATCATGTCGGTGAGCTCGGTGGCCATGTCGACGTTCGACTGCTCGAGGGCACCGGAGACCACGCCGCCGTAGCCGCCCTCGGTCGGGAAGCCCATCTGCACGTCGCCGGAGTCCGTCGTCGTCGCGAAGACGTTGCCCGGCATCGGCTGCAGGCTGTCCGGGCTCGAGACGTCGGCGAGCGGGATGCGGAAGGCCGGCAGCTTGGCGCCGTTGTCGTAGACGGCGTAAACGGTGCCGTCGCCCTCGATGGCGATGTCGGAAACGACGCTCGGCGCGCTGCCGTTCACCGCGACGTTGATCGGCGTGTAGTCGGTCGCGAGCTGGGTCATCGAGCTCACGTCGAGCTCCAGCGTCTCGCCGCCGGGAATGTCGATCGACAGCAGGTCACCGCTGGTGAGGTTGCCGTCCTCGTCGAACTCGAGCGTCTGCATCCCGATCGCGGCGTCGGCATAGGGGAAGCCGCCATCGACCGCGGCCCCGGCCTGGTCATAGACCGCCATCTCCCACGTCGCCGGGCTTTCCGACGTCTTCGTCATGTAGATGTCGAGGGTGACCTCGTTGCCGAGCTTGTCGTAGGCGATCATCGACGACTTCACCGAATACTCGGCGTCGGCGTTGTTCGAGGACGGCAGCGGACCGGTCACGACGTCATTGGTCGACGGAAGGTTCGCGGTGAACACGCCCTCGGTCGAGGCCTTGGCCTGCAGGTTCATGTTGGAGAGATTGATCGGCTCCAGATTGCCGAAGCCGTTCAACTCGACCGCCTTCGGCCCGTTGCTGATGTCGTAGCCCATCAGCGTGTAGCCGCTGGAATTGACGAGGTTGCCGGTGTTGCCATCGATGACGAAGGCGCCGGCGCGCGACAGGAACGGGTTGCCCGTCGCATCGGTCACCGCGAAGAAGCCACGGCCCTGGATCGCCAGGTCGCTCGGCGACGTCGTGTAGTCCAGCGCTCCCTGCTGCGAGACAGAGTAGCGCACGTTGGTGACGACGGCGCCGGAGTTGTAGTTGTTCTTCCCGCTCTCGAGGATGAGCGAAGAAAAATCGGTCCACGCGCGCTTGTAGCCGGTGGTACCAGCGTTGGCGATGTTGTCGGCGATGGTGCTCAGCTTGTTCGACTGTGCATTCATGCCGGAGACGCCGGTGCGCAGAACGCCGTAGAGGCTCATCGTGAGAGTCCTTCAAGTGCCTGATGGGGGGAAGAGTGACGCGGTTTGCTTGCGCGAGGCTGCCGCGCGGCGGAGCCGCTATTGCGGTGCCAGCGCGTGGGCGAGATCGGAGAAGACGTCGCGGCAGAGGGGGGTGTCCGGCCCCTGGCGCAGCGCCTCGTAGAGGCGGGTGGTGATCGCGACGGCCTGGTCGAGTTCGGGATCGCTGCCCGGGGTGTAGCCGCCGAGGAGGCGGAGATCGCGCGTGTCCTCGAACCGGGCGACCAGCCGGCGCAGGCGGACGACGAGCTCGCGCTGCTCCTTCGTCCAGACGAGATCCGACAGGCGCGAGATCGAGCCGAGGATGCTGACGGCCGGGAAGCGGCCCTGGTCGGCGATCGCGCGGTCGAGCACGATGTGGCCGTCCAGCGTGCCGCGGATCGCATCCGCGACGGGGTCGTTGTGATCGTCGCCATCCACCAGCACGGAGAACACCCCGGTGATGGTGCCGGTCCCCTCCGGGCCGGGACCGGCCCGCTCGAGGAGCCGCGGCAGGTCGCTGAAGGTGCTCGGCGCATAGCCCCGCGCCACCGCTGGCTCGCCGGCGGCGAGGGCGACGTCGCGGGAGGCATGGGCGTAGCGCGTCACCGAATCGATGATCAGCAGCACCGATCGGCCGCGATCCCGGAAGTATTCGGCGGCGCACATCGCCGTCTGTGGCGCCAGCCGGCGCATCATCGGGCTCTCGTCGCCGGTGGAGACGACGACGACCGAGCGGTGCCGGTTGCCGGCGAGCGGCCCTTCGAGGAATTCGCGGACCTCGCGGCCACGCTCGCCGACCAGGCCGATGACGACGACGTCGAACTGCTCGGCGCGCGCGAACATCGACAGGAGGGTGGACTTGCCGACGCCCGATCCGGCGAAAATGCCGATGCGCTGGCCTTCGCAGATCGGCGTGAACAGATCGACGACCTTGATGCCGGTGCGTAGCGGCTTGCGGATGCGTCCGCGCGTCATCGCCGCCGGCGGCGGCGATTCGGTCCGCAGCGTGATCTCGCCTTGCGGCAGCGGGCCGCCGCCGTCGATCGGCTCGCCGAGGGCGTCGATGACACGGCCGATCCAGGCGTCCGACGGCGACAGACCCTTGCGGCCGACCCGGAAGGCGACGTCGCCGACACCCACCGAGCCGTTGTTGTCGAAGGACTTGACGGTCGCGCCGGCCTCGTCGATCTGCACCACCTCGCCGATCGACGGGCGCCCGGCGCTCTCGAAGCCGATGCGTTCGCCGAGCGAGACGAAGCGCGACAGTCCGGAGACGCGATAGTGGCTCGGGGAGACTTCGCGAACGATGCCCCCGACGCGCACCATCGGCACGTTGGCGTGGCAGTCGTCGACCGCGGCGACGAGACGGGCGAGCGGGCTCATCGGGCGCTATCTCCGGGCAAGGGTGAAGATCACGACGGACCGAGGGTCCGCACGGCCTGCGACAGCGCGTTTTCGCCTTCGGAGATGGCGGAGGCGGCGCTGTCGAAGGTACGGGAGAGGGTGATGAGCTTGGTCATCTCCATGATCGGATCGACGTTCGCACCCTCGAGGAAGCCCTGGCGGACGCCCTGCGCGGCGAGATCCTCGACCGGCAGGCCCGCTTCGCTCGACATCACGGCCGTCTCGCCGTAGCGCTGCAGGCGGGTGGTGTCGGGCAGGTTGAACAGTCCGAGCCCGCCGACCTGGGTGGTGCCCTGGACGATCGAGCCGTCGGCGCCGATGTGCACGGGGCCGCCGCTCGGATCGAGCGCGATCGGGGCTCCACCGCTATCGAGGATGGGCTTGCCGTCGGCGGAGACGAGATCGCCGGCTTCCGTCATCTGCAGCCGGCCGTCGCGGGTGTAGGCGACGCCGTCCGGGGTCGACACGCTGAGCCACGCATTGCCGGTGATCGCGACGTCGAGCGGATTGCCGGTCGGCGAGACACTGCCGGACCGGCGCGAGATGTAGCTGTCGCCGCTGTCGGCGTAGGAGACCTCTCGCGGCCCCATCTTCGACAGCACGGTCTCGAAGCGCACCTCCTCCGCCCGGAAGCCCGCGGTGTTCAGATTGGCGACGTTGTTGGCGACCGTCTCCATGCGGCGCTGCAACGCCATCTGCGCCGACAGCGCGACGTAGATGCTGGACGTCATCAGTAACCACCACGCTTCAGGTTCTGCAGGGACATGACGAGGTCGAGACCGACCGACGGTGCCGAGGACGGCTCGAACAGCGCCAGCAGCGGCGAGGTATTGGAGGAGCTCGCCGCATCCCAGAGCGCGGTGAAGCGCGTCAGCAGCTTCTCCACTTCCTTCGGGTCCTGGAGAGAGGCGATGTCGAGGCGGGCCTCGATGGCGGCGGCCTGCCGGTCGATGTTCGCCGCCTTCATCTCGTCGGGGAAGCCGAGAGCGGTGAAGACGACCTCCTGGATCGCCTCGTCGGCGAGGATGCCGTAGGCCGACGTCACCGACGAGGCACTGCGCTGGAAGTAGAGTGCGAGCCGGACGCCCTCGTTCTCCTCGCCGGCCGACACTTCCAGGGACTGGCGGACGTAGCGGTCGACGACGCCCTGCCGGACCGTGCTGCCCTCGACGGTGGCCGCTCCCTTGCCGGCGAAGTTGAAGACGGTGGCGAACTGCGTGAAGCGCTCGTCCGCCAGCCGCTTCACGAAGGCGTCGTCGTCGACGATACCCTCGGTCAGCACCTTCCGCATGTAGGCCTTGGCGTGCGACATCTCCTCGAGGCCGAACGCCTTCATCGCGTACTTGAACAGCCGCGTGTCGGCGAGGAAGTCGTCGATGGTTTCGACCTTCCCGATGTTCTCGAGATAGTAATCGGTCTCCAGCGCGACCTGCCGCTCCGACGCCTTCAGCGTCAGCGAGCGGTCGAGATCGCGTGTGATCAGTTTGTAGCTGGTGTAGGTCGAGAGCATCGTGGCCACCCGGTTTCGGAATGACCGTCGGCCGTTTGCCTTGCTCCAGCCTTGCAGCGCCCCCGCCGGCCGGACTCAGCCTCGCGCAAGCAATGACCCCTAGGCCTCATCGCCGAGTTCTGGCGAAGGAGAGCGCTGGTGGGAATTTTGATCGGACTGGTCGTCGGGATCGCCTCGATGCTCGGCGGCTTCATGGCGATGGGCGGCCACATCGAGGTGATCTGGCAGCCCTTCGAGTACGTCATCATCCTCGGTATCGCACTCGGCACCTTCATCATCGCCAACCCGATGTCGACGATTAAGGACTCCGGAAAGGCGATCATGGAGGCGGTGTCCAACACCGTCCCGAAGCGCGAGGACAACCTCGCGCTGCTCGGCCTGCTCTACACGCTGATGCGCGAGCTGCGCAGCCGGCCGCGCAACGAGGTCGAGGCGCATATCGACGATCCCGAGAATTCCGAGATCTTCAAGCACTACCCGAAGATCCAGAAGGACAAGTACCTGACGCAGTTCGTCTGCGACTACGTGCGGCTGATCATCATCGGCAACGCCCGCTCTCACGAGATCGAGGGCCTGATGGAGCAGGAGATCAGCACCGTCAAGAAATACAAGACGAAGCCGTACAGCGCGCTGTCGACCGTCGCCGAGGCGATGCCGGCGATCGGCATCTGCGCCGCCGTGCTCGGCATCGTCAAGGCGATGGGCGCCATCGACCAGTCGCCGGAGATCCTCGGGCACTACATCGGCTCGGCGCTGATCGGCACCTTCATCGGCATCTTCGCCTCCTATGCGATGCTCTCGCCGCTCGCCTCCAAGGTGAAGCTGACGCGAGAGAAGCAGTGTCAGCCCTACGTCATCGTCAAGCAGACGCTGATCGCCTACATGAACGGTGCCCTGCCGCAGATCGCACTCGAGCATGGTCGCAAGACGATCTCCGCGAGCGACCGTCCGACCATCGACGAAGTCGAGAGCGACGCGATCACCAACACGCCCGGTTCGGGCGCAGCCCTGAAGCAGGCGGCCTGACATGAGCGTTCCAGCCACCACCGCGCGCGGTGACATCCGCGACATGCTCCTCGACGCTGCGGGCCTCTCGCTCGACCGGCTGCCGATGCTGCACGTCATCTTCGATCGCCTGGCGACGACCTGCGCCGACGGCATGCGCACCCTCGCCGCCTCGCAGTGCTACTACTCTCTCAGCAACATCGAGAGCGCCCGCGTCGGCGACGTCCTCGACACCTACGAAGGCACGGCGCTGGCCGCCGTCTTCGACGCCCCGGGCTGGGATTCCCACGTCATCGTCGGCTTCGATCGCGATTTCATCTTCACGATGGTCGAGGTCCTGCTCGGCGCGGACGGCTCGGAGCCGCCGGTCGAGGACAGCCGCAACTTCTCCAGCATCGAGGTCAGGCTGGCGCAGTCGCTGTTCGAGATGGTCGGCAAGGCGCTGCAGTCGTCGTTCTCGATGGTCTCGAACACGCAGTTCAAGCTCGAGCGCCTCGAGAGCCGCATGGACTTCGCCGTCATCGGGCGGCGCAACAACCTCGCGGTGGTGGCGAAGTTCCTGCTGCAGGCGATCAACCGCGGCGGCGAGATGTTCGTCATCATCCCGCAGTCGGCGCTGACGCCGATGCGCCAGACGCTGTCGCGCGTCATCACCGGCGAATCGTCGTCGCGCGACCCCGCCTGGATGAAGCAGATCCGCAGCGGCGTGCACCGGACCGAAGTGACGCTCCGCGCCGTCCTCGAGGAGCGCAGCTATCCGCTCGGCGAGATCGCCGACTTCACCGTCGGCCAGGTCCTGATGCTACAGGCGACGCCACGGTCTCGCGTCAAGCTCGAGGGCAGCGATCAGCCGCTGTTCTGGTGTCATCTCGGCCAGGCCGAGGGGACCTACGTCCTACGCGTCGACGAAGTCGTCGATCAGGAACAGGAGTTCATCGATGACATCCTACCTGTCTGAAGCCGCCCTGCTGACGGCCCTGGTTGTCACCTGCATCTGCGTCGTCGCCATGTATGTCCGGCTGCGCCGCCTCGATCGCAGCCAGGCCGAATACGAGCGCACCTTCGCACGCACGTCGGACGCGCTCGACGCGACCCGTATCGAGCTGGCGCGCTTCCGTCAGGACGGCCGCGACCTGACCGCCGCGCTCGACGACCGCATCGCCGCGGCACAGTCGCTGCTCGCCGAACTCGACCAGCGCGCCAGCGACGGCGAGCCCCGCCCGATCCATCGCCAGGCCCGCTGATCGCGACGCCGCCCGACCAAAGCAGCCTCGAGAGGACATCATCATGCCGACCACGGACAACACCTCACCGAACCCGGCCATCAGCCACGACGACGCCCTGTTCGCCAAGGGAGGCGCCGGCGGCAACGATCAGGCGTGGAATTTCGGCAACGCCCGCAACATCGATTCGATCCTGCGCATCCCGGTGCTCATGCAGGTGGTGCTCGGCTCTGCGACGATGCCCGTCGCCAACCTGATGAAGCTCGGTCGCGGCGCCACCGTGCCGCTCGACCACAGGGTTGGCGAGCCGGTCGACATCGTCGTCAACGGCCGCGTCATCGCGCGGGGCGAGGTCGTCGTCGTCGAGGACGACAACTCCCGCTTCGGTGTGTCACTGACCGAGATCGTCGGCCCGGCCGGCGCCGACGGGGCCTGACGGAGCGCTCCCGATGGCAACGGCCACCGCCAAATCCGTGCGCCCGATGCGCGGCCCCGACAAGGCGGCCGCGCTGCTGATGGCGATGGGCAACTCGCTCGCAGCGCGGGTGATGGCGCATTTCGAGCCGGAGGACATCCGGATCGTGACGCGCTCGCTCGCCGAGCTGCGGCCGGTCGCCCCGGCCCAGCTCGAGACCATCGTCGAGGACTTCGCGACCCAGTTCGGCATCGGCGCAAACCTCGTCGGCACGGCCAGCGAGGTCGAGAAGATGCTGGCCGGCGTGCTGCCGCCCGACCAGGTCAGCGAGATCATGGCCGATGTCCTCGGCAACGCCAACGCCTCGATCTGGGACCGCATCTCGGCGGTCTCCGAGGCGGCGCTGGCCGCCTATGTCGTCAAGGAACATCCGCAGACCGCCGCGCTCATCCTGTCGAAGGTGAAGCCGTCCGCCGCGGCGAAGGTCATGAGTCAGATGATTCCGGAGCTTCGCAACGACATCATGCGCCGCATGCTGACGTTCAAGCCCGTCACCGAAGAGACCATGCGCATCATCGAGCGTACCATCCACGAAGACTTCATGATGAACTTCTCCCGTACGGTGGGTACAGACTCGCATGCGCGGATGGCCGACATCATCAACAAGATGGAACGCGAGCACATGGACAATGTGCTGAACAGCCTCGCCGAGACACGGCCGAAGTCGGCCGAGATCCTCAAGGGACTGCTCTTCACGTTCGACGACATCATCAAGCTGGCGCCGAAGGCGCGCACCACGCTGTTCGACAAGGTGCCGAACGACAAGGTGGTGCTGGCGCTGAAGGGGACGGAGCAGGACTTCCGCGACACCATCCTGCAGTCGCTCGCCTCACGCGTGCGCCGCATGGTCGAGCAGGAACTGACGAGCGGCGAGCCATCCTCGCAGCGAGACGTGCTGGATGCACGGCGGATCATCACGGATCTGGCGCTGGAGATGGCCGGACGGGGCGAGATCGAGCTCGGCGCCGACGGCGACGACGAAGGTTTCCTGAGCTAGATCGGAGCGCGCGTGAGCGAGGACGCCGACAAAGAAAGCAAAACCGAGGAGGCGACCGAGAAAAAGGTCTCCGACGCGATCGAAAAGGGCAACATCCCGCTGTCGCGGGAGATGACGGTCTTCGTCTCGCTCATCGGCATCCTGGTGACGCTGGCGTTCCTCGTCAGCGACCGGCTGCCGGCCCTGGTCGCCGACCTGGCCCGCCTGATCGACGACGCGGGCGGCTACACGATCGCCGACTCCTCGGCGGCCATCGTCCTCGGGGTCGACGTCGCCCGGGCGGTGGCCGGCTTCCTGATCCCGATCGTTGTCGTTCTCGGGGTTCTCGGCATCGTCGGATCCGTCGCGCAGCATGCGCCGAAAATGGTGCTGGAGCGTATCCGGCCGCAGTGGAACCGTGTCTCGCCGACGGCGGGCATGAAGCGCATCTTTGGCGTCCAGGGCTTCGCCGAATTCCTGCGCTCCCTCACGAAGTTCGCGGCCGTCGGGATCACCTGTGCCGTGCTGCTGCACAGCGAGTTGCGGCGGCTCATCGACGCCATGTACACCGACCCGACGCTGCTGCCGGCGGAAATCCTGGCGATGTCGACGCGGCTCGTCGCCACCGTCTGCGCCGCGACCATCGTGCTCGTCGCCGCCGATCTCGTCTGGTCGCGCTTCAAGTGGCGCCGCGACCTGCGCATGTCCCGCCAGGACATCAAGGACGAGATGAAGCAGATGGAGGGCGATCCGCTCGTCAAGGCGCGGATGCGCTCAATCGCCAAGGATCGCGCCCGGCGTCGCATGCTGACGGCGGTGCCGCGTGCGACCCTGGTGATCGCCAATCCGACCCACTACGCCATCGCCCTGCGCTACGACCGCGAGGCCGGCGGTGCCCCCCTGGTGGTCGCCAAGGGGACCGATCTCGTCGCTCTCAAGATTCGCGAGATCGCCACCAACAACGAGATCCCGGTGATCGAGGACCGGCAGCTCGCCCGTGCGATGTACGACGTCGTCGAGGTGGATCAGTGGATTCCACCGGAATTCTATCACGCGGTCGCCCGCGTTTTGTATCTCATCTACACGCGGGATGGTCATGGAAAGGCGCTCTAGTCGATATCTGTCGGCCTTCCCGAAATCGGGTCCCGGCGATCGGCGTTCGTTCGAAAGATTACTGGCAGATGTCTTGCGCCCCTTCATCCGCGAGCTCCTGCTCGTCGATGCCGGGACGCTGATCGGCTACGCGTTGTCCGACGACTGCGCCAACCTCGAGGACGTCATCGCCTCCTGCGGCGAGACGATCGAGACGCCAGCTCTCCTGCGCTACGGCGGCTGCGTCGCGGTGACGTGCGAATGGGGCTCGGCGCCGGCCGTCGCCATCGAACTCGAGCTTCATCACGCCGCTCTGACGACGTTCTTTCAGGTCGTGCTCGCCCGCGAATCGATCGAGATCGAGCTGCATGGCCTGGTCTTCCCCGGACCGGCGCCCGCTCCAGCCGAGGCCTGGCGGCTCTATTCCGCGGCGCTGTCGCAGACACCGCAGGCGGCGAGCGAAGTCGCGATCACGAACGTCAACGCCATCCCCACCATCCGCCGGATCATGTAGACGCGACGCTCGGTTCGCGAGGGCGCGACGGGCCGCCGTCCACCCGGAGCGTCGGGCCGCCCGAGGCGTGGGCTGAGACGCGATCCACCGGCGCGACGCGGCACCAGCCTCGGGCAAGTTAGCCCCTCTAACTCTTCCTGCCATGGGCAAGGAGAGCTTCGTTGGAACCGGTCTATCTCTTCGACCTGGCGACCCGTCATGCGCAGTGGGCGGCGCTTCGGCAGACCACCATCGCTGGCAACATCGCCAACGCCAATACACCTCGCTACGGGGCCCTCGACGTCGAGCCGTTTTCGACGGTTCTCGACAAGACGAGGCTCGTCATGGCCTCCACGAGGCCTGGCCATCTGACGCCAGGCGCCAACGGCGCGGCTGAAGTCGACGCCCGCGCCACGTCGGACTCCTGGGACATCACGCATTCCGGCAACAGCGTCCGGATCGACCAGGAACTGATGAAGGCGAACGAAGCGGCGCGCGATTTCTCGCTCGATACCAACATCATGCGGTCGTTCCACCGCATGATCCTCACTAGCCTGAGGTCAAGCTGATGACGGACTCTCTTCAAGCGATCGGCCGCATCGCGGCCGGCGGACTGGAAGCGCAGTCGACGCGGCTGCGCATCGTCTCCGAAAACATCGCCAACGCCCGGTCGACGGGCAGCACCGCCGGCGCCGAGCCCTACAGCCGCAAGACCGTGCTGTTCCAGGCCGAGCTCGACCGCGAGCTCGGCGCTTCGGGGGTCTCCATCAAGGGGCTGTCAGAGGACGAATCGCCGTTCCGGATCGAGTTCGATCCCGGCCATCCGGCCGCCGACGAAAGCGGCAACGTCAAGCTGCCGAACGTCGACATGCTGGTCGAGATGGCCGACATGCGCGAGGCGACGCGCTCCTATGAAGCAAACCTGCAGATGATGAAGCAGGCACGCTCGATGATCTCGATGACGATCGACCTTCTGAGGGGTTCGTGATGCTGAACGCGATCGGTTCTGTTTCGTCCGTCGACACCTTCGGGCCCGTCGGCACGAAGCCCACGGCAGCTGCCGGCGCCGTCGCCGGATCTGACTTCTCGCAGGTGCTGGCGAACGTCGCCACCGACGCGATCGGAACGGTGCGCGCCGGCGAGGCGACCGCGATCTCCGGCATCGAAGGCAAGGCGTCGATCCAGAGCGTCGTCGCGGCCGTCATGGCGGCCGAGCAGACGCTGCAGGCGGCGGTCTCGATCCGCGACAAGGTCGTCTCCGCCTACCAGGAAATCAGCCGGATGGCGATCTGAGGTCTGTATCATGAGAGCACTTGCAATCGCCGCCACCGGCATGAGCGCGCAGCAGACCAACGTCGAGGTGATCGCGAACAACATAGCGAACATCAACACCACCGGCTTCAAGCGGGCGCGCGCCGAATTCTCCGATCTGCTCTACCAGTTCGACCGCGTGCAGGGCGTCCCCAACCGCGGCGGTGAGGACCCGATCCCGGAGGGCGTGCGCGTCGGCCTCGGCGTGCGCACCGTCGGGGTGCGCAACCTGCACATCCAGGGCTCGCTCGCCAACACCGGCAACCCGCTCGATCTCGCGATCAACGGCACTGGCTGGTTCGAGATCTCCGGCCCGAACGGCGAGGCGCTCTACACCCGCGCCGGCGCCTTCAACAAGGGCCCCGAGGGCCAGTTGGTGACGATCGACGGCTATGCCGTCGAGCCGGCGATCGTCTTCCCGCAGGACACCACCCAGATCGTCGTGAACGAATCCGGCGAAGTCTACGCGCTGCTCGCCAACCAGCCCGATCCGCAGATGGTCGGCCAGCTGTCGATCGTCTCGTTCGCCAACGACGCCGGCCTCGAGCCGATGGGCGACAACCTGTTCCGCGAGACGTCGGCGTCCGGGCAGCCGGTGGCGGGCGTCGCCGCCGAGAACGGCCTCGGCAAGATCCACCAGGGCTATCTCGAATCCTCGAACGTCGACCCGGTGAAGGAAATCACCGAACTGATCTCGGCCCAGCGCGCCTACGAGATGAATTCGAAGGTGATCCAGGCGGCCGACGAGATGGCCGGCACGGTTTCGAAGGGAATCCGCTAGATGACACGGCTGATCTGCGCCCTGTCGAGCCGCCTCGTGCGGGTCCTCGCCCTCGCGGCGACGGCGCTGTCGGTCGCCGCCGGTCTGGGCGGCGCCGCGGCGACGCCGACCGCCGTCATCCTGCCAGTGCCGGCCGTCACAATCTATCCGGGCGACCCCATCTCCGAGGAGATGCTGACCGAGAAGCAGTTCTACGTGCAGGCCGGCCGGCCGCACAGCTTCGTCGAGGACGCCGCGCCGGTGATCGGCAAGGTGGCGCGACGCACGTTGGTCGCCGGCAAGCCGATCCCGAACAACGCCTTCTCCGAGCCGAACCTGCTGTCGCGCGGCGTCGCCACGGAGGCGCAGTTCGTCTCCGGCGGTCTCACCATTTCCGCCCTCGTGGTGCCGCTGCAGAACGGCGCCCTCGGTTCGGTGGTGCAGGCGCGCAACGTCGATTCGGGTCAGGTCATCACCGGCGTCGTCCAGGCGGACGGCACCCTTCTGGTGGGCGGACGATGAGAGCCCTCCTCGCCCTCGCCGCCCTCGCCACCGCGCTGCTGGCGGCCGATCCGGCCGCCGCGACGCGCATCAAGGACATCACCAGCGTCCAGGGCGTCCGCGAGAACCAGCTGATCGGCTACGGCCTCGTCATCGGTCTGCAGGGCACCGGCGACACGCTGCGCAATGCCCCGTTCACCGAACAGGCGCTGCAGTCGATGCTCGACCGCATGGGCGTCAACGTCGACAGCGTGCCGCTGCGCGCCCGCAACGTCGCCGCCGTCACCGTCACCGCCGAGCTTCCGGCCTTCGTCGGCGTCGGCTCCCGCATCGACGTCACGGTCGGCTCGATCGGCGACGCCTCCTCGCTGATGGGCGGCACCCTGCTGGTGACGCCGCTGATGGGCGGCGACGGCATCGCCTATGCGGTCGCCCAGGGGCCGATCGCGGTGTCGGGCTTCGCGCTCGAAGGCCAGGCCGAGACGCTCACCCAGGGCGTCCCGACCGGCGGCCGCATCCCGAACGGCGCCATCGTCGAGCGTCAGGTGCCGGCGCAGGTCGGTTCCGAGGGCCGTCTCGTGCTGGAGCTGCGCAACCCGGACTTCCGCACCGCGGCCAACATCGCCGACGCCGTCAACGCCTTCACCAAGGCGCGCTACGGCAAGGCGTCCGCGAGCGATCGCGACCTGCGCACCGTCGTCGTCGCCAAGCCCACGAAGGTGTCGATGTCGCGCTTCCTCGCCGAGATCGGCGACTTGCCCGTGAAGGCGGACGCCCCCGCGCGGGTCGTCGTCGACCAGCGCACCGGCACCGTCGTGATCGGCCAGAACGTCCAGGTCTCCACGGTGGCGATGGCACACGGCAACCTGACGGTGCGCGTGACCGAAACCCCGGAGGTCTCGCAGCCGAAGCCGTTCTCCGAGACCGGCGAGACGGTCGTGGTGCCGCGCACGACGATCGAAGCGCAACAGGGCAGCGGCCATCTCGCCGTCGTCGAGGGGACCGACCTGCAGACCCTCGTGCACGGCCTCAACCGCGTCGGGCTGAAGCCGACCGACATCATCTCCATCCTCCAGGCGATCAAGACCGCCGGCGCGCTGCAGGCCGACCTGGTCGTGCAGTGAGGCGCCCCGAACGGGCTCGAAACGAGGCTTCCTCGACATGCGCAAGTGCATCAAACGGGCGCGCTCCGCCGTCGCCGCCGTAGCGGTGGCCCTCGCTTTGGCGGGGACGTCGGCGGCCGCGCCGGCGGCCGAGCCGAAGAGCGGAACGACGACCGGGCAGGCCGACGGCGCCGCGCAGGCCGACGCCCCGGGCTCCGACGCGCCGGCCGCCGCGCCGACGGCCGACACCATCGCCACGCAGTACTGCAGCAACATCGCCGACGCGGCCGCCGACGCCCGCTTCGCCCGCCAGGCCGCCGCCATCGCGGCGCTCGAGCGCGACATCGAGGATCGCCTCGCGCGTCTCGAGGCGAAGCGCGCCGAGTATCAGGACTGGCTGGATCGCCGCGAGAAGTTCCTCAAGACCGCCGAGGAAGGCCTCATCGCGATCTACACGCAGATGAAGCCGGACGCCGCCTCGGCTCAGCTCTCCATCATGGACGAGATGACCGCCGCGGCGATCCTCAGCAAGCTGCCACCCCGCACGGCGAGCGCCATCCTGAACGAGATGGACCCGACCAAGGCGGCCCAACTCACCAACATCATGGCGGGCCTCGCGGACCGCACGACCAGCCAGAGGAAGCCGGGATGAAAAAGCTTCTCGTCGCGCCGTTGCTGCTTCTGGCGGGTGCCTGCCAGAACTCGCACGACAACATCTTCACCGGGCCGGAGATGACACCGGTCGGCTATGGCCTGGCGGCGACGCCGCGCGCCGAGCTGCCGGCGAGCTTCGCCCCGGCGCAGCCGCGCAGCTTCGGCTCGACCTGGGGAACCAGCGGCGCCGAGCTGTTCAAGGACATCCGCGCCTACAAGGTCGGCGACGTCGTCACCGTGACGATCGACATCGACGACAAGGCGCAGTTCGACAACGAGATCGACCGCTCGCGCGAGTCCGGCTCGCTCTTCGACGCCGCCGCCGCCGTGGCGGCCGCCGGCTTCGGCCTCGCTCCGGCCGCCGCCGACGCCTCCGGCAACCTCAACATCGATGCCAGCACGCGGACCCGCGGCGCCGGCTCGATCGACCGGTCGGAGCAGCTCAGCCTGTCCGTCGCCGCCATCGTCACCGAGGTGCTGCCGAACGGCAACATGATCATCAGCGGCACCCAGGAAATCCGGGTCAACTACGAGATCCGGGTGCTCAACCTCGGCGGCATCGTCCGGCCGCTCGACATCTCGGCGGGCAACCGCATCCCCTACGACCGCATCGCCGAGGCGCGCATCTCCTACGGCGGGCGCGGGCGCCTGACCGACATGCAGCAGCCGGCATGGGGGCAGCGCCTCTATGACGTGACGATCCCCTACTGACGAGGACGACCATGGCAGCCGCGGCGAGCAAGGACGCTCAACAGAAGGGCAAGGGCAAGGGGGGTGGCGTGTGGATCGCCGCCGCCGTGCTCACCGTGCTCGCCCTGCTCACCGGCGGGGGACTAGGCCTTCACCTGTCCTCGTCGCTCGAGGAGGTGATCACCGAGCGGACGAAGGAACAGAGCGAGAAGGTCCCGACCGAGATCAAGTACAGCGGCGACATGGTGCTGAGCCGCCTCGAGCCGATCATCGCCAATCTCGCCGCCCCGAGCGACACCTGGATCCGCGTCGAGACCGCCATCGTCTTCGAGAACGGCAAGGTCGCCAATCCCGAGATCACCATCGCCGAGATCAGCCAGGACATCGTCGCCTATCTGCGGACGCTGACCCTCAGCCAGTTGCAGGGGCCGATGGCGTTCCAGCACCTGCGCGAGGATCTCAACGAGCGCGTCACCCTGCGGACGTCGGGCGCCGTCGAGGAACTCGTGGTCGAGACGATGGTGATCCAGTGAGCCGCCTGCGCACATCCGCGCCAGACGGCCGTCCGACGCCCCGGCGGCGGTGGGCGGGCTCGTTCGCGGCGGTCGCGGCGGCGGCCGGCGCCGCCGTCGTCGTCGCGGCACCGGCGATGGCGCAGGATCTCTCGGCGCTCTCCGACCTGCTGCCGGACCCCGGCGGCTCGGCGAGCGGCCGCATCATCCAGTTCGTCGCGCTGATCACGGTGCTGTCGGTGGCGCCGGGCCTGCTCATCATGGTGACGAGCTTCACCCGCTTCGTCGTCGCCCTGTCGTTCCTGCGCTCCGGCCTCGGCATCCAGAGCACGCCGGCGAACCTCGTCCTCATCAGCCTGTCGCTGTTCATGACGTTCTTCGTCATGGGTCCGACGTTCGACCGCGCCTGGCAGGAGGGCGTGAAGCCCCTCACCGAGGGTGTCATCACCGAGGCGGAGGCCTTCCAGCGCACGACGGCGCCGTTCCGCGAGTTCATGCTGTCGCAGGTGCGGCCGAAGGACCTGCAACTCTTCGCCGACATCGCCGGTGCCACCCAGTCCCCGGCTGGAACGCCGTCGACCTCGCCGTCGGCCACGCCCTCGACCACGCCGTCAGCGGCGGCGGAGGAGGTGGAGCTGCGCATCCTCATCCCCGCCTTCATGATCTCCGAACTGCGCCGCGGCTTCGAGATCGGCTTCCTGATCGCGCTGCCGTTTCTCGTCATCGACATGATCGTCGCCACGCTGGTGATGTCGATGGGCATGATGATGATGCCGCCGACCGTCATCTCGCTGCCGTTCAAGATCCTTTTCTTCGTCCTCATCGACGGATGGAGCATGCTCGTCGGCAGCCTGGTGCGCTCGTTCAACTGAGCGGCCCGGAGGTCTCCACGATGGTGTCGAGGAAAGCGCGCCGATCGGCGCGCTTTCTGCGTTTTGCAGGCCCTGTCCGCCGGCGCCCGGCCGTTGCCGCGACCTCATCCGGACATGAAATCACGAAGCAATCGAGAAAGCTGCGGATACGCAAGCTTCGGGCAAGCATGCACCGGCATGGTCTTCCCATGGCAGGTTGGTGACTTGGAACGACAAGTCG
>CALRZT010000064.1:0-17423 GCA_943372725.1 Pseudoxanthobacter soli DSM 19599 | reverse complement strand
CGCCGCGGACCGATCCGCCATCGCTCCATGCCGGCATCGGCGGCGTGTCGCCGCCGCTGCGCGCCGACGATCCCCGCCGCACCAGCGCCCGCCGGGCCGCCTCCGGCCACAGCCGCGCCGTGCGCCGCCTGCGCTGGCTGCTGCCGGCGGCCGCCCTCGTCATCGTCGGCGGCTTCGCCGCCGCGATGGTGGCGCCGACGCTGTTGCCCGGCATCGACCTCGGCGACGTCGGCGTCTCGACCGAAGGCCTCGTGATGGCGAACCCGAAGCTTTCGGGCCACGACGGCGACCGCTCCTACGACATCACCGCCGACCGCGCGGTGCAGAGCCTCACCAACCCGAAGCTGATCGAACTCGACGGCATCGACGCCCGCATCTCGCTGCCGAACGAGGCTTGGGTGGTGCTGAAGGCGAAGCATGGCCAGTACGACAGCGAGGTCGAGCGGCTGAAGCTGTCGGAGGGCATCACCCTCGAATCGAGCGACGGCGAGCAGGCCTCGTTCACCACCGCCGACATCGACCTCAAGACCGGGCTCGTGGTGAGCGATTCGCCGCTGACGATCGACGGTCCGCGAGGCAAGATCAGCGCCGGCAGCGCCGAAGCCAGCGGCGACGGCACCGGCATCGTCTTCAAGGACGGCGTCACCCTCACCCTCGATCCGTCTGCCGCGGAGAAACGCCCATGATCCCGACCCCGTGGCGGCGCGCCGCCCTCGCCTCCCTCGTCCTCGCCGTTTCCCTGCCCGCAGCGGCGCTCGCCCAGACCGCCGGCGGCTTCTCCGGCTTCGGCGGCAGCGACGGCGGCCCGATCCAGATCGAGGCGCGCGAGCTCGAGGTGCGCGACAAGGAGGGTGTGGCGATCTTCACCGGCGACGTCGTCGTCAAGCAGGGCGAGACGACCCTCGAGACCGCCAAGCTGGTCGTCCACTATGTCGGCGGCGGCCAGGGGGCCGGCGGCGGCGAGGGGGCCAAGAAGGAGGGCGGCGGCAAGAAGAAGGCGGCCGCGGCCGCCGGAACGGCCGAGCCGGCCACGGCGGCGGCGCCCGCTCCGGCCGCCGGAGCCGCTCCGGTCGCCGGTTCGCAGGAGATCGACCGGCTGGAGGCGAGCGGCAAGGTCCTCGTCACCTCCAAGGACCAGACCGCCTCCGGCGATTCCGCCACCTATGACGGCAAGACGGAAGTGCTGGAGCTGCGCGGCGACGTCGTCCTCACCCAGGGCAAGAACGTCGTGCGCGGCGACCGGCTGGTGGTGGAGATGCAGACCGGACGCGCCCGCGTCCTCTCCACGAAGAGCCGGGTGCAGATGTTGCTCACGCCCGGCAGCGAGACCAAGCCCGCCGCCAACTGACGGCGCCCTCCTTCATCCCCGCCCCGGTCGCCGCCCCCCGGCGGCGGTCGGCGCGTGAGCCATCGAGCCGATGCAACGCCCTGTCGACCCTTCGAAGTTGCCCCCGCGGGGCGGCGCACCGAGCGGACGCCGTGACACGGCCGCCGCGCCGGTCGCCGTGGTCGAGGGCGCCGATCGCCTGATCGTCACCGGGGTGGCGAAGAGCTACCGCCGCCGCGAGGTGGTGCGCGACGTCAGCCTCGCCGTCGGACGCGGCGAGGCGGTCGGCCTGCTCGGACCCAACGGCGCCGGCAAGACCACCGTCTTCTACATGATCACCGGCCTGATCCGGCCGGACCGCGGCCGCATCACCCTCGACGGCTTCGACATGACGGAACTGCCGATGTACCGGCGGGCCCGCCTCGGCATCGGCTACCTGCCACAGGAGGCCTCGATCTTCCGCGGCATGACGGTGGAACAGAACGTCCGCGCCGTGCTCGAGGTCGCCGAGCCCGACAAGCGGCGGCGAGAGGCGGAGCTCCACGCTCTGCTCTCGGAGTTCCGCCTCGACCACCTCGCCGAGCAGCCGGCGACGGCGCTCTCGGGCGGCGAGCGGCGGCGCGTCGAGATCGCCCGCGCACTCGCCGGCCGGCCGGCCTTCATGCTGCTCGATGAGCCGTTCGCCGGCGTCGACCCGATCGCGGTGGGTGACATCCAGGCCCTCGTCCGCCACCTGACGGCCCGCGGCATCGGCGTCCTCATCACCGATCACAATGTCCGCGAGACGCTCGGGCTGATTGACCGCGCCTATATCATCGCCGCCGGCATGGTCCTGACCGAGGGATTGCCGGCCGACATCGTCGCCGATCCGGACGTGCGCCGGCTCTATCTCGGCGAGCGCTTCACGCTTTGACGCATGGCGCCGGCGCAATAAGGTCGTAAGGTAGGACGAACCGTCCTAGCAAGAACCGGACCAAGCACCGGCGACCCGAAGAGCCCATGTCCCTCGCACCGAAGCTCGAGTTCCGACAGACCCAGTCACTGGTGATGACGCCGCAGCTGATGCAGGCGATCAAGCTGCTGCAGCTGTCGAACCTCGACCTCGTCGCCTTCGTCGAGACCGAGCTCGAGCGCAATCCGCTGCTGGAGCGCGAGGAGGAGCCGCCGGCCCCGCCCTCCCCCGACCAGGAGCGCGAGGCGGCCGAGGGTCCCGGCGACGACGGCGGCGACAGTGGCGAGCGCGAGCCGCCGGAGCCGGCGGGCATGGACGCGGCGACCTCCGGCCCGGAGCGGACCGCCGAGGTCGACGTGTCGCTCTCCGAGCTCTTTCCCGACGATTCCGGCGCCGGCGCGATCGACCCCGGCCGGCTCTCCGGCGACCCGTGGAGTGCCGCGGCGCGCGGCGGCGAGGACGCCGACCTCGAGGCCTACGTTGCCGGCGAGATCAGCCTGCGCGACCATCTGCTCGACCAGCTGTCGCTCGCCGTCGCCGATCCGGCCCGGCGGCTGATCGGCCAGTTCCTCGTCGACAGCCTCGACGAGGCCGGCTACCTGCGCATCGACGTCGCCGCTACCGCCGCCCAGCTCGGCACCACGGAGGCCGTCGTCGAGGAGATGATCGCGGTGGTGCAGGGCCTCGAGCCCGCCGGCATCGCCGCGCGCGATCTCGCCGAGTGCCTCGCTTTGCAGCTCCGGGACCGCGACCGCTACGACCCGGCGATGCAGGCGCTCGTCGCCAACCTCGATCTCGTGGCGCGCCGCGAGTACCCGGCGCTGCGGCGGCTCTGCCGGGTCGACGACGAGGATCTCGCCGAGATGCTCACGGAGTTGAAGCGGCTCGACCCGAAGCCCGGCCACGCCTTCGGCGGCGCGCCGGTGCCGACGGTGGTGCCCGACGTGGTGGTGCGGCCGGCGCAGGACGGCGGCTTCCGGGTGGAGCTCAACGCCGAGACGCTGCCGCGGGTGCTGGTCAACCGCACCTACTATGCGACGGTGGCGCGCGCCGCCAAGGGACCGGGCGACCGCGCCTACCTGTCCGACTGCCTGCAGACCGCAAACTGGCTGGTGAAGAGCCTCGACCAACGCGCCCGCACCATCCTCAAGGTGGCGACCGAGATCGTCCGCCAGCAGTCGGCCTTCCTGCAGCACGGCGTCGCCCACCTGAAGCCGCTCAACCTGCGCACCGTCGCTGACGAGATCGGCATGCACGAATCGACGGTGAGCCGCGTCACCGCCAACAAGTACATGGCGACGACGCGCGGCATCTTCGAGCTGAAGTACTTCTTCACCTCCTCGATCGCCGCTTCCGACGGTGGCGAGGCGCACTCGGCCGAATCCGTCCGCCATCGCATCCGCCAGCTGATCGACGCCGAACCGACCGACGACGTGCTGTCCGACGACGCGATCGTGCAGGCGCTGCGCGACGGTGGCGTCGACATCGCCCGCCGCACGGTGGCCAAGTACCGGGAATCGATGCGCATTCCCTCGTCCGTCGAGCGGCGGCGGGAGAAGCGCGGCCTCGCCCGCAGCAGTTGAGCCAGCCGGGCCGCATCCCGAAAGCAGGGCGGGCGTTTCCCTCGCGCCCGAAAGCGCACTACAGTCCCGACAGACGGAAAGTCCGACGGCTTGAAGCGCGGCACCGGTCGCGCTAGAACCCCGCCGCGACGGGCGGTCCGGATACCGCGGACCGACAGCCGGTCGAAACCGGTACGTCGACGTGGGACGAGAGGCCAGGCGGAGGAACAAGCCGCCAAGGGCCGCCAGCAGGGAGCCGGCACCGCCGCTCCGAGCCCACCAGAGGATCAAATGACAATTCGGACTTCTCCCCTTCGGGTCTCCGGCAAGAACGTCGACATCGGCGAGGCCCTGCGCGGCCGCATCGAGGCCCGCATCGAAGAGATCGTCCGCAAGTACTACGACGGCGGCTACACCGGCCACGCGACGGTCGAGAAGGAGGGCTCGGGCTTCCGCACCGACTGCGCCCTCCACCTCGACACCGGCGTGGTGCTGCAGACCTCTGGCAGCGCGGTCGATGCCAACCAGTGCTTCGACCAGGCGGCCGAGCGCATCGACAAGCGGCTGCGCCGCTACAAGCGCAAGCTGAAGGCCCGCCCGACCGGCGCCTCCGCCAGCGAGCCCGCCTTCGAGGCGGCGAGCTACGTGCTCGTCTCGCCGCAGGAGGAGGAGGAGGTCGAGGCCGACTACGCGCCGGTGGTCGTCGCCGAGACCGCCACCCGGGTGCGCACCCTCACCGTCGGCATGGCGGTGATGGAGCTCGACCTCAGCGAGGCCCCGGTCGTGGTGTTCCGCAGCGCCGCTCACGGTGGACTGAACGTCGTCTATCGCCGGGCCGACGGCAACATCGGCTGGGTCGACCCCGCCCTCACCAGCAACGGCGGCTGATCATCGTGCGTTTCCTGAACGCCGCCCTCCGCTCGCGCGGTCGCCCCGGCGCACCGGCCGGGTCGATTTTGCGCGGCGGCGCGGCGGTTGGCACCGGCCTTGAATCACGACGGGAACGGCTCGCTCCGGCCGGACCCGGTTCGGGAGGATTCCCATGGACCTGAGCGACCTTCTCTCGGTGCAGGGCATCGTGCCTTCGCTCAAGGTGGCGAGCAAGAAGCAGGCGATCCAGGAGCTGTCGGAGCGCGCCGCAGCCCTCACCGGCCTGCCGGAGCGAGAGATCTTCGACACGCTCCTGCAGCGCGAGCGGCTCGGCTCGACCGGCGTCGGGCACGGCGTCGCGATCCCGCACGGCAAGCTCGTGCGGCTCGACCGTCTGTTCGGCCTGTTCGCCCGCCTCGACCAGCCGATCGACTTCGAGGCGCTCGACGAGGAGCCGGTCGATCTCGTGTTCGTGCTGCTGGCGCCCGAGGGCGCGGGAGCGGACCACCTGAAGGCGCTGGCGCGCATCGCCCGCGTGCTGCGCGATCCCGCGACCGCGACCAAGCTCAGGGCGACCACCGACGCGAGCGCCCTCTATGCGCTGCTGACGCAGCCGACGGCGTCCTCGAACGCCGCCTGAGGTCACTCGACAGGGAGCTTCACGGGGGAGCCTGCGGCCGCGTTCGGCGGCGGAGAGGGCCGTCGCGTGCCGCCGCGATTGACAGCGGCACGCGGCATCGTGCCCGGCTTCAGTGCACCGCGACGGTGATGAGGTCGTTCTGCAGGGCGCTCGCCACGGCCGCTTCGCGGCTGTCGGTGAGCAGGATCGGCGAGCCGTCGGCGCCCAGCAGCGCGTACAGCCTGAGGCCCGGCGCCAGCTTCGGCGCCTGCGGAAACAGATTGGTCGCCTCGTCGGACGACATCGCCTTCACATAGGTGATGCGCCCGGCCCCGATACCGGCGAGCACCTCCGGCGGCACCACCTTCGTCTCGTTGACGGAACTACGCATTTTACGTCTCCTGCCGACACGTCCGTTGCGGCCCGTGCGGCTCTGTGGCCCCCGTTCCGGGACCGGTCTGTCCACAAGCCGGCGTCGCCGCCGGTTTGGTCAGTCGCGCGCGGCGATGTCGATCCGCCGCACGATCTTCTCGGGTTCCGGCCGGGCGAGGTCGATCGACAGCAACCCGTCCTTCAACTCCGCGCCGAGGATATCGATGCCCTCGGCCAGCACGAACGCCCGCTGGAACTGTCGCGCGGCGATGCCGCGATGCAGGAACTGGCGGTTCTTGTCGTCCTCGGACTGTCGTCCGCGGATGACGAGCTGCCGCTCCTCCACGACGACGTCGAGGTCCTCGCGCCGGAAGCCGGCGACCGCCAGCGTGATGCGCAGCACCTCGCCGTGACCCGCCTCGGGCGGCAGCCGCTCGATGTTGTAGGGCGGGTAACCGTCGCTCGTCGCCTTCGACACCCGGTCGAGCACGCGCTCGATCTCGTCGAAGCCGAGCAGCAACGGGCTCGAAAAGGCGGTCATCCGCGACATGCCAAAGTCCTCGTTTCCCAAGCGACCTTGAAGTTCGACCTTGCGAACACGGCCCTACGGTCACGCCGGACCCGAGATCGGCATCCGGCGGCCCCGCGGCCATGCTCGGAATATGGGCAGGGGAGCCGGCGTGTTCAAGCGAGGGCCGAAGGGCGACGGGGCACTACAACGAGCGTCATCCCGGCCAAGTGAGGCGCAGCCGAACGCAGAGCCGGGACCCAGCGTCAGGCTTCGCGCCGGAGGCGCGGCTTGAGTGTCGCGCGTTCCGCGCGACAAGAGTCCGCTGGGTCCCGGATCGCTTCGCCTTGCTCCGCGTCCGGGATGACGGACGGTCCCCGTCGACGGTCGTAGCCCCCCTCACGCCGCCTTGCTGGTGCCCGCGTCCACGATGGCGACGATGTCGGCCATGATGCGGGTGAGGTCGAAGTCCTTGGGCGTGTAGACCGCCGCCACGCCCGCAGCCTTCAGCGATGCCGCGTCCTCCGGCGGGATGATGCCGCCGACCACGACCGGCACGTCGTCGAGGCCGCAGGCGCGCAGGCGCTGCAGCACGTCGCGGACAAGCGCCAGGTGCGAGCCCGACAGGATCGACAGCCCGACGACATGCACCCCCTCCTCGAGCGCTGCGTTGGCGATTTCGGCGGGCGTCAGGCGAATGCCCTCGTAGACCACCTCCATGCCGCAGTCGCGGGCGCGCACGGCGATCTGCTCGGCGCCGTTCGAGTGGCCGTCGAGGCCGGGCTTGCCGACCAGCAGCTTCAGCCGCCGGCCGAGCTTGACTGAGACCGCCTCCACTGCGGCCCGCACGCTCGCGAGGTCGCCGGCGTCGCCCCGGGCGGCGCGGCCGACGCCGGTCGGCGCCCGGTACTCGCCGAAGACGCGGCGGAGCGTCTCGCCCCATTCGCCGGTGGTGACGCCGGCCTTGGCGCAGGCGATCGACGGCTCCATGACGTTGCGACCCTCGCGGGCCGCCGCCTCCAGCGCGACGAGGGCGGCCGCCGCCGCCTTGCCGTCGCGGGCCTCGCGCCAGGCGGCGAGGCGCCCTACAGCCTCGGCCTCCACCGCCTCGTCGATCGTCTGCACCGCGGCGGCGCCGGTCGACAGCGGCGAGGGCTCGCTCTCAGTGAAGGCGTTGACGCCGACAACGACGAGGTCGCCGCTCTCGATCGCCGAGAGGCGGGCGGCGTTCGATTCCACCAGCTTCTGCTTCATGTAGCTCGACTCGACGGCGGCCACCGCGCCACCCATCTGGTCGATGCGGGCGAGTTCGGCGCGCGCTTCCGCCTTCAGCGCCTCGACCTTCTCGGCGATGGCAGTGGAGCCGTCGAAGATGTCGGCGAATTCAAGCAGATCCGTCTCGTAGGCGAGGATCTGCTGGGCGCGCAGGCTCCACTGCTGGTCGAACGGACGCGGCAGGCCGAGCGCCTCGTTCCAGGCCGGCAGCTGCACGGCCCGCGCCCGCGCCGACTTCGACAGCGTGACGGCCAGCGTCTCGATGAGGATGCGGTAGACGTTGTTCTCCGGCTGGCCTTCGGTGAGGCCGAGCGAGTTCACCTGCACGCCGTAGCGGAACATCCGGTGCTTCGGATCGGTGACGCCGTAGCGCGTCGCGGTGATCTCGTCCCAGAGGTCGACGAACGCCCGCATCTTGCAGATCTCGGTGACGAACCGCATGCCGGCGTTGACGAAGAAGGAGATGCGGCCGACCGCCGGCCCGAACTCGTCGGCCGGAATGGCGCCCGCCACCTTCACCGCGTCGAGCACCGAAATCGCGGTGGACAGCGCGAAGGCGAGCTCCTGTACCGGCGTCGCGCCGGCCTCCTGCAGGTGGTAGGAGCAGACGTTCATCGGGTTCCACTTCGGCATCGCCGTGTAGGTCCAGGCGATGACGTCGGTGGTGAGGCGGAGCGACGGCGCCGGCGGGAACACGTAGGTGCCGCGCGACAGATATTCCTTGATGATGTCGTTCTGCGTCGTGCCGGTGAGCTTGTCGCGGCCCGCCCCCTGCGCATCCGCCGCCGCCACGTAGAGGGCGAGCAACCACGCCGCCGTGGCGTTGATCGTCATCGAGGTGTTCATCTTCTCCAGCGGAATGCCGTCGAAGAGGGTGCGCATGTCACCGAGGTGGGCGACCGGCACGCCGACCTTGCCGACCTCGCCGCGGGCGAGCGGATGGTCGGGGTCGTAGCCGGTCTGGGTCGGCAGGTCGAAGGCGACCGACAGGCCGGTCTGGCCCTTGGCGAGATTGGTCTTGTAGAGCGCGTTCGACTTCTCAGCCGTCGAATGACCGGCGTAGGTGCGGAACATCCAGGGCTTGTCGCGGGGGTTCCTGTCGCGCGGAGTCTTGTCACGGGCAGCCTTCGCCCCGCTCGCGGCGGCCGGCCCCTCGACAGTCTTCTTCTCGGACATCGGCCCTCGCCTCCCTTGGCGCTTTCGCAAACCATGCCAGCCCGCTGGCCGTGGTGCAATGCGGCATCGGGAGAGCCGGACGGGGTGCACCAGTTGCACTTTCGTAGCGGTGATCGAAAGTTTCGATCGTCCGGTCGCCTGCTTCATTCGAATGCTTGCGCCAATCGCCCCTCTCAGACGATTTTCCGTGTTGCAATGCGGAATGAGATGGGCATTCTCGGCCGACAAGAGGCGGCCGGAGCCGCCCTTCGGAGGGACGGGAGACTAACATCATGGCAGCGGCGGCCGGCGCACAGCGCGTCGAGACGGCACCCCGGGGCGTGCTGAAGGACCTCTACGAGCTCGGCGAGATCCCGCCGCTCGGCCACGTGCCGGCGAACATGTACGCCTGGACGATCCGCCGCGAGCGGCACGGGCCGCCGGAAGAGTCCTTCCAGGTCGAGGTCGTGCCGACCTGGCCCGTCGGCGAGACCGACGTGCTCGTCCTCGTGATGGCCGCCGGCATCAACTACAACGGCATCTGGGCCGGCCTCGGCCAGCCGATCTCGCCCTTCGACGTCCACAAGCAGCCCTTCCACATCGCCGGCTCGGACGCCTCGGGCATCGTCTGGGCGGTCGGCTCGAAGGTGAAGCGCTGGAAGGTCGGCGACGAAGTCGTCGTCCACTGCAATCAGGACGACGGCGACGACGAGGAGTGCAACGGCGGCGACCCGATGTTCTCGACGTCCCAGCGCATCTGGGGCTACGAGACGCCGGACGGCTCGTTCGCGCAGTTCTGCCGGGTGCAGGCGCGCCAGCTGATGCCGCGGCCGCGCCACCTCACCTGGGAAGAGGGCGCCTGCTACACGCTGACGCTCGCCACCGCCTACCGCATGCTGTTCGGCCACGCCCCGCACACCATCAAGCCGGGCGACAACGTGCTGGTCTGGGGCGCCTCGGGCGGCCTCGGCGTGTTCGGCGTGCAACTCGTCGCCGCCTCCGGCGCGAACGCCATCGGCGTCATCTCCGACGAGAGCAAGCGCGACTACGTCATGGGCCTCGGCGCCAAGGGCGTCATCAACCGCAAGGACTTCGACTGCTGGGGCCAGATGCCGACGGTCAACTCGCCGGAGTACGTGGCGTGGACCAAGGGGGCGCGCGCCTTCGGCAAGGCGATCTGGGACATCACGGGCAAGCGCGATGTCGACATCGTCTTCGAGCATCCGGGCGAGCAGACCTTCCCGGTCTCCTGCCTCGTGGTGAAGCGCGGCGGCATGGTGGTGTTCTGCGCCGGCACCACCGGCTTCAACATCACCTTCGACGCCCGCTACGTCTGGATGCGCCAGAAGCGCATCCAGGGCTCGCACTTCGCACACCTGAAGCAGGCGTCGGCGGCGAACCAGTTCGTCATCGACCGCCGCATCGACCCGTGCATGTCGGAAGTGTTTCCGTGGGCCGATATCCCGAAGGCCCACACCAAGATGTGGAAGAACCAGCACGCCCCCGGCAACATGGCCGTGCTGGTGAACGCGCCGGTGTCGGGCCTCAGGACCTTCGACGACGTGATTGAGGCGTGCGGGGGGTAGGGGCGAAGCCGCGGGTCAGGCGGTGACGCCGACGATCGGCGGCGCATCGACCTCGACGTCGAACGGCCACTCCGCCTCGATCCAGTCCGGCAGGCGCCCGAGGGCTGTCAGCTGCCCGACGGCCGTGTGGCGGCAGTTGGAGCACGGCGTCTCCTCGTAGACCCGCACCAGCCACGGCACACCCTCGTTGAGGGGAAGGTGGCCGTCTTCGATGATTTTCAGGATGTCGCCGTAGATCCAGTGGACGACATCCGTGTCGTCGGCGACGGACGCGAGCAGCGGCTCGAATAACTCGGAATCGCCCGCCTCGACGCTCCCAACCAGGAGCCGAAGTCGGCGGCGATCCACGATGCGACTGCCGGCAATGTTCTCGAGCGCCAATCGACGCACCGCCGGGTGGCGCAAACGCCCGAGCGTATTCACAGTCTGCACGCGCACTTGCCTGATGGGACTGTCGAGGAACGCGAAAAGCGGCTCCGGCGGCAGCGGGAAGTCGACGAACGAAAAGAGTCGAAGGTAGGCGAGGCGGCCATCATCGTCCGTCTCGGCAAGCAAGTCGGTCGCCGCGAGGACAAGGTCGTCAGCGGAGGCGCGCCTCCACCATCCCGGCGGGAAAAACTTGCGCTGGCCGGCGGTGAGCTTGGTCTTGAGCGTGCGGTAGTCGAGGGGCTCCTCGGATTGCCGGTCCGGCATGTCGTCGGCGTCGCCGTCGGCGAGCGTCAGCAGCAGGTCGAGCGCCGTAGAGGTGCGGCGCGCCGCGGCGAGCGCCACATTCGCCGCGGCCTCGCCGTCACGGGCGCGCAATACGTGTACGAGTTCGCCGAAATCCCACCGCCAGTTGGCGTAGTCCGCGTGGAACCGCTCGACGCAGTGCAGCAGCGCCGGGGGCCCGTCGAGCCTGACGAGCGCGTCGACGCAGCGAAAGCGGGCGGTTTCGAAGTCGGTGCGCGCGAGGAAGTCCCACAGCACGCGGCGATCGAAGGCCGGCTCGTCGGCGGCGAGAAGACAGAGGAGATCGAAGGTCTGGCCGAGATCCTCGGGGCGCAGATCCTTGGGGCCGAGTTCCCTGGGGTCCAGATCCTTTGAAGTGGACTCTTCGGGGCCGCCCCCGCTCTCCTCCGATCCCTCCCCGCCCCCTAACGCACCCGCACCCGCGAGGTGGGCGGCGAGGTCGCGCCGGAAAGCATCCGCCTGCCCGGTGGCGAGGATCAGCCGACGGAGATAGGCCGCGCGCGCTGGCTCGCACTGCCAGTCAAAGACCTCGTTGACCGTGCAGCTGTGGAAGAGCGCCGCGAGGAGATCGGGATTGTCCGGATCATCGCGCAGGATCAGCATGGCGCGGCCGGAGCCGCGCTGCAGGGACGACCGGAAGGCGTCGAGCGTCGCCGTCATGATGCCTTTCGCCGGCCACCCCGCGCGACCGCCACTCTCCTAGCGTGCAGGCCTGGCTTCAGCAACGCTCGATCGCCGCCCCGCGCCTATCGCCTCACCCGGCCGCGTGCTATGGCGGCGGCGTCGGGCGGCGGAACGCACCGCGCCCGGACGAGACGAACCAGTCGCACGGGGACCCCACATGTCGATCTTCCGCCTGGCCAAGGCCGCAGCGCTCGCCGCTGTCCTCTCCGTCACCGCCCTGCCGGCGTTCGCCGACCCGATCACCATCACCGTCGAGGACGCCTTCGGCGACGCCGTCGCCACCACCTTCGACGTGCAGGTCGTCGGCGTCTTCGCCGAGCGCAGCGAGCTCCTCGTCAAGACCCCGAACAAGGACCAGTACGCGCTCTATCTGCCCGAGGTCATCAACGACCCCGAGCTGACGGTCACGAACCGCGTGCTCGAGGTGAGCTACGTGCTCGGCGTCGTCACCGACATCGAGGTGTTCCCGGGCGGCGAGCCCGGCTTCACCGTGGCCGACAACGTCACCTGGGCCGACCAGGGCAACCTGCCCGACGACTTCATCAAGCGCCTGGTGACGGCGACCGCCAAGATCGAGCGCGTCGACATGGCGAACGGCACCGTCACCTTCATCGCCCCGGACGGCGAGACCCGCACCGCCCGCGTGCAGGACCCGAAGATCCTGAAGGAGCTGAAGGTGCGCCCCGGCGACCTCGCCGACATCACCTTCTATGAGGCGATCGAGCTCGACGCCAAGGCCTGACGGCCGGCCAAGCGCCCCTGAACCGTCGCGACGGGCCGGCCCCGGCCGGACCGTCGCCATCGGGCGCCTGTCGACGGGCGTGGTCCGCGCGGGTCTCGCAGCGGCGCCCTCTCGGCGTGACCTCGCAATCGCCACGGCGAACGGACATCATGGCCGCGATGGGCCGCACCCTCTCCTCACCTCGCCGCCTCCTCGCCGTCGCGATCCTCGCGTGGCTCGCCGCCGTTGCGGCGCCGCTGACGGCGCCGGCGCAGACGGCCGCGCCGGCGACGGGGGCCACGACCGGACCCGCGCCGACGGCGGCGCCGCCCGCAGCGACACCGCCGGCCGGAGCAGCGGCCACCGGCACGACGGCGCCCGCGGCGGCCGCCCCGACGGCCGCCGCCGCCGACCCCGGCGCCGGTGTCGTCATCGATCCGGTGGCCGAGGCGCGGCTCGCGACCTGGCGGGCGACCCTCGACCAGGTGACCGCGGCGCTCGCCCGCACCGATCTCGACGACGACGCGCTCGAACGGCTGCGGCTGGAGACCGGGGTCGTGCGCGACGATGCGGCGACGGTCACCCTCGACCTCGCCCCGCGCATCAAGTCGGCGGAGGTCCGGCTCAGCCAGCTCGCGCAGCCGACGGACGCCGATGGCGTCGAATCCGACATGGTGCGGCGCGACCGCGAACTCGAGTCGCGCTCGCTCGCGGCGTTGCGCGCCATCGACCAGCAGGCGCAGGTGCAGCGCCTGCGGGCCGAGGATCTGACCGCGCAGATCATCGAGCGGCGCCGGGCGCTATTCGCCGAGCGGCTGTTCGAGCGGCGCGTCAGCGTCCTCGACCCGGTGCTGTGGGGCGCCGTGATCGCCGAGCTGCCGCGGGCGATGACAAGCGCGCGGCTTCTGGTCGAGGACTGGGCCGGCGCCGTGCTCGACCGTGCCGGGCGGGCCGCGGCCGCCCTGATCCTGCTCATCGCCGTCGCCGGCATCGTCGTCTACGCCACCTTCCGCCACCGCCTGCTCGGCATGGCCTGGCGCGCCGACGACACGGACGCCGAGGTGGCCCCGCTCAAGCGGGCGCTCGCGGCCTGCGCCGTGCTCATCGCCAACACCGCCATTCCCGTGCTCGGCCTGCTCCTCCTGCGATTCACGCTGGAGGCGATGGACGTGCTGCCGACCCGCATCGAGCGGGTGCTGCGCGGCATCACCATCGCGGTCGGGTTCTTCTCCTTCGGCTTCGGCCTGTCGCGCGGCCTGCTCGCGCCCGGACGGCCGGCGTGGCGCCTCGTCGACCTGCCGGAGGCGGTGATCGAGCCGGCCATCCGCTGGATCCTGATCGGCGGCGGCGCCTTCGCCGTCGGCATCGCGCTCCTCACCGCCGCCTCGGTGCTCGCCCTGCCGGTGGTGGTGACGGTCGCCGTGCAGGCGGTGGTCGGGGTGGCGCTCGCCATCGTCACGGGTCTCTTGCTGCGCGCCGTCTCCCGCGGCCTGTCGTCCGGCGAGGACGGGCCAGACGGCGAGCCCGGCGGCCGCTGGCGCTGGCTGATCCCGCTCGGCTGGCTGGTGGTGGCCGCGACGCTCGCCGCCGCCGTCACCGGCTATCTGGCGCTCGCCTGGTTCCTCGCGACGCAGATCGTCTGGACCGCCTCGGTGCTCGGCTCGCTGATGCTGCTGCTCATCGTCGTCGACGAGGCGACGAGCGCCGGGTTCCAGTCCGGCACCGGCGTCGGCCGCTTCCTGTCGGCGAACTTCGGCCTCTCCTATGCGGCGGTCGGCCAGATCGGCGTGCTCCTGTCGGGCGTCGCCCGGCTGCTTCTGATCACCGTCGCCGTGCTCCTGATCATCGGGCGGCTCGGCTTCTCCTCCGCCGACCTCTCCTCGATCAGCGCCGCCGTCGCCTCCGGGCTGTCGATCGGCGGCATCACGCTGTCGCCGGCGGCGATCCTCGGGGCGATCGTGCTGTTCGTGCTCGGCGTCGCGGCGACGCGCGGCCTGCAGCAGTGGCTCGACCAGCGCTACCTGCCGCGCACCCGCCTCGACGTCGGGCTGAAGACGTCGATCCGAACCGGCGTCGGCTATGTCGGCACCATCGCCGCCGGCATGGTCGCCTTCGCCTTCGCCGGCCTCGACCTGCAGAACATCGCCATCGTCGCCGGCGCCCTGTCGGTCGGCATCGGCTTCGGCCTGCAGTCGATCGTCAACAACTTCGTCTCCGGCCTGATCCTGCTCGCCGAGCGGCCGATCAAGGTCGGCGACTGGATCGTCGTCGGCACCGACGAGGGCACCGTCAAGCGCATCAACGTCCGCTCCACCGAGATCGAGACCTTCGACCGCGCCACCGTTATCGTGCCGAACTCGAGCCTGATCTCCGGCACCGTGAAGAACTGGATGCACCACGACCTCACGGGCCGGGTGATGCTGCCGGTGGGGGTCGACTACGATGCGGATCCGGAAAGGGTGATCGCCATCCTCCTCGCCGCCGCGCGGGCCCATCCGCAGGTGCTCGCCTACCCGCAGCCCTTCGCCCAGTTCACCAACTTCGGCCCGTCCACCCTCGACTTCGTGCTCTACTGCTACGTCGGCAACGTCGGCAACATGGGCGGCGTGCGCTCGGACCTGCGCATCGAGGTACTGCAGAAACTCCGCGCCGCGGGCATCGACATCCCCCACGTCACCAGCGACGTCAGCATCCGCGACTTCGACCGCATCGAGGCCCTCGTGCGCGACTTCCTGCTGAAGGGCGAGGCGCGGGCCGGCGGGGCCGACGACGGCGATCCCGGCGGCGGCAAGCAGGCCAAAGGCGGCGGCAAGCCGGCCGAGGGCGGAGACGCTTGACGAAGGGCGGTCCGTCCGCGTCCCATGTCGCCTCCATCTCGCCGAGCGGAGCCGCCATGTCGCTGATTTCAATCGCCGTCGTCAGCCTCGAGCCGCCGGAGCGCTACCTCGGCCAGCTCGTCAAGCACTTTGGCCACCGCCTGCCGACGACGCTGGAGGAGGGCCGCGGCTCGATCACCTTCCCGTTCGGGACCTGCACGCTGGTGGCGGAGGGCGCGACGCTGCGGCTGCGCCTGAAGGCGCCCGACGCCGAGGACCTCGGCCAGCTCGAGCACGTCATCAAGGAACACCTCGAGCGCTTCGCCTTCCAGACGAAGCCCGACATCACCTGGGTCCGCGATCCGGTGTGAGAGGACGTTCGCCGCCGACACCGCGGCGACCGAACGAGAGTACCCGCTTCGTTGGCAACCCCCCGCCGGCGTGATACCTCCGCTGTCCCTCCTGCCGGGAGCGCCCAGCGATGACGGCCGCCGTGACCACCCCGACCGTCGCCCGCCCCGACGCCGCCCGCCTCGCCGTCGCCTTCGTGCCGAACGCCACGGACGGTGCCCACAGTGCCTGCGAGCGCCTGCGCGCCCGCTACGGCAGCGTCGCGCCGGAGGATGCCGACGTCATCGTGGCGCTCGGCGGCGACGGGCTGATGCTCGAGACGCTCCACCGCTTCATGAACACCGGCAAGCCGATCTACGGCATGAACCGCGGCTCCGTCGGCTTCCTGATGAACGAGTTCCGCGAGGACGACCTCATCGAGCGCCTCGCCGCCGCCGAGGTGACGGCGCTGAAGCCGCTGCGCATGACCGCCGTCGACCGGGCCGGGAAAACCTACCACGGCTACGCCCTGAACGAGGTGTCGCTGCTGCGCGAGACCCACCAGGCGGCGAAGCTGCGCATCTCCATCGATGGCCGCGTCCGTCTCGACGAGCTTGTCTGCGACGGCGTGCTGGTGGCGACGCCGGCCGGTTCGACGGCCTACAATCTCTCCGCCCACGGCCCGATCCTGCCGCTCGACGCCTCGCTTCTGGCGCTGACGCCGATCAGCGCCTTCCGGCCGCGGCGCTGGCGTGGTGCCCTGGTGCCGAAGGCCGCCCGCATCGCCATCGAGGTGCTCGAGATCGAGAAGCGCCCCGTCGCCGCCGCCGCCGACCACACCGAGATCCGCAACGTCGTGCGCGTCGATGTCGAGGAGGACCCGGTGGCGACCAGCCTCCTGATGTTCGACCCCGACCACTCCTGGTCGGAGCGCATCCTGACCGAGCAGTTCCGCTACTGACGGACGACCCGCGGGGAAAGGGAGGGACCATGGCCGGCCTCTGGTTCGAGGACTGCACGCCCGGGCGGGTGATCCCGCACATGATCCGCCGCTCCGTCACCGAGATGGACAACGTGCTGTTCTCGTCTTTGACGATGAACCCGCAGCCGCTGCACATCGATTTTGCCGCCGCGGCGAAGACCGAGTTCGGCCGGCCGCTGGTCAACAGCCTGTTCACGCTCGGCCTCGTCATCGGCCTCAGCGTCCACGAGACGACGCTCGGAACGATCGTCGCCAACCTCGGCATGACCGAGGTGAAGTTCCCGCACCCGGTGTTCCACGGCGACACCATCGGCGTCGTCTCGACGGTGAAGGCGGCGCGGGAGTCGCGCTCCCGCCCGGACGCCGGCATCGTCGAGTTCGAGCACGTCGCCACCAACCAGGACGGCGTCGTGGTGGCGACCTGCCTGCGTCAGGTGCTCCTGCAGAAGCGCCCGGCCGACACCGCCGGCGCCTGAGCCCGTTTCGAGACTGGAGGCCGCCGATGCGCTCGCTGCTCTTCGTTCCGGGCGACAGCCCGCGCAAGCTCGACAAGGCGGTGGAGAGCGGCGCCGACGTGCTCCTGCTCGATCTCGAGGATTCCGTCGCCGCCGACGCCAAGCCCGCCGCCCGCGCAGCGACCGCCGCCTTCCTGCGCCGCACCCGCGCGGTGCCGGGCCGCCCGCGCCTCTACGTGCGCATCAATGCCCTCGGCAGCGGCCTCGCCGATGCGGACCTCGACGCGGTGATGGCGGCCGGCCCCGACGGCATCCTGTTGCCGAAGGCGGTTGGCGGCCGCGACGTCACCCATCTCGACGCCAAGATCGCCGTCCGCGAGGCGGTGGACGGCCTGCCCGACGGTGGCACCGAGATCATCGCCATCGCCACCGAGACGGCAGCCTCGCTGTTCGCGATGGGCTCCTTCCAGGGGGCGA
>CALRZT010000063.1:0-17541 GCA_943372725.1 Pseudoxanthobacter soli DSM 19599 | reverse complement strand
GCGCGAGGACGTCCGCGACGTGCTCGTCGGCCGCACCGCGCCGACGCTGGCGGACCTGCCGGCCGGCGCCGTCGTCGGCACGGCCTCGCTCCGGCGCGGCGCGCTGGTGCGCCACCTGCGGCCCGATCTCTCCGTCGTCTCCTTCCGCGGCAACGTGCAGACGCGCCTCGCCAAGCTCGAGCGCGGCGACGTCGACGCGACGCTGCTGGCGCTCGCCGGGCTGAAGCGCCTCGACGCCGCCCATGTCGCGACCGAAATCCTGTCGCTCGACGACTTTCCGCCCGCCGTCGGCCAGGGGGCGATCGCGGTGGAGACGCGCACCGACGCCACGGCGCTGCGCGCTCGCCTCGCCGCCATCCTCGACGACAACACCGCCGTGGCGCTCGCCTGCGAGCGCGCCTTCCTCGACGCCCTCGACGGCTCCTGTCGCACGCCGATCGCCGGCCATGCGACGGTGGCCGGCGGCCGCGTCGCGTTCTCCGGGCTGATCCTCAGGCCGGACGGCAGCGCCACCCACGCGATCCGCGTCGAAGGGGCGGTGGCCGAGGCGGTCGCGATCGGTGCGTCTGCTGGCGCGGAACTGAAGGCGCGCGCCGGCGCCGGCTTCTTCGACCCCGCCTGAGACGTCCTCATGGCCCGGCTGCTCGTCACGCGCCCGCAGCCGCACGCCGCCGGCACCGCGGCGGCGCTGGCGGCCCTCGGCCACCACCCGGTGCTGTCGCCGATGCTGTCGGTCGCGCCGGTGACGGACGCCGTCATCAGCCTCGACGACGTCGCCGGCTTGGCGCTGACGAGCCGCACGGCGGTGGAGGCGACGGCGGCGCTCGCACGCGTCCGCCCCGACCTCGCTGCGCTGTTCGCCATTCCCGTCTTCACCGTCGGGGCCGCCACCGCCGAGGCGGCGCGGGCGGCCGGCTTCGAGCAGGTGCTGTCGGCCGACGGCGCCGTCGCCAATCTCGTGCGGCTGATCCGCCAGTACGTCCGCCCCGGCGACGGGACGATCCTCCATCTCGGCGGGGCGGTGCGGGCGGGCGATCTCGCCGGCGACCTCGCGAGCGCCGGCCACGCCGTCTCGACGATCGTCGTCTACGAGGCGGTGCCGGCGGCGCGGCTGAGCGCCCCCGCCGCCGCGGCGCTTTCGGCCGGCCGTCTCGATGCGGCGCTCGTCTATTCGGAGCGCACCGCAGCGGCCCTCATGGCCGCGGCTGCGGCAGACGGTCTCGCCGAGGCGCTCGCGGCGTTGCCCTGCCTCGGGCTCTCGAAGGCGGTGCTGGCGCCGCTCGCCGCCGCGGGCGTGCGCGATCTGCGCGCCGCCGCCGCACCGAACGAAAACGCGCTGTTCGCGTTGTTGAAAGGGGTTCCCCGCGCGGTGTGACACGAGGGTGGCGATCCGTCCGGTCGCCGCCCGGGGGTCCCAGCGTGTATAAAGCCCGGAGATCATCGGTTCCGCCCGCGACGGGCAGGGCCGGTCTGGAGGACGGCGAGGATCATGGCAGCGACCGGCGACGGCAACGGGCGGACCGACAAGCGCACCGGCGGCGCCCGCCCCCCGACCATCGAGCTCACGGCGACCGAGGTGCCGGCGACCGGCCCGGCCGGCGCGCCGGGAGCGGCGAAGGACCCCGCCGGACCTCATCCAGCGGAAGCGACGGTGTCGCCGCCCGCCGCCACCTCGAAGGGTGGCCCGGCCGGCCCCTCCGACGGCAAGCCCACCGGCCCGGCCGGCAAGCCTGAAGCCACGGCCGCCGCCGACAAGCCGGCGACGGCACCATCGCCGGGGATTTCCGGCGCGACCACGGGCGCACCCGCGTCGCCGGGTCCGTCTGCGCCCCTCGGCTCGAAGCCCGCCGCCACCGCCACGGCCGTCCCGCCGACCAAACCATCGAGCGAGACGAAGCCAGCCGCCGACGGCAAACCGACCGACGGGAAGACGGCCGCGGACGCCAAGACCACCGCGTCCGCCAAGTCTTCGACCGGTGCGTCCTCGACCGGCGCGTCCTCCGCCGGTGCGTCCTCCACCACGGTTCCGCCGACCGCCGCCATGCCGCCCCGTCGCGGCGTCGGCGCCGGCGGCCTGATCGCCGCGGCGCTGATCGGCGGCGTCGTCGGGCTCGGCGGGGCGCTCGCCGTCACCCATTACGGCATCGTGCCCATGCCGCGCACGACGGATGCCGGCGCCGACGAACTCGCGGCCCGCGTCGACGCGCTCTCGGCCGCCGTCTCCGCCGCCCCGGCGTCCGACCCCGACGCCGCCGCCGCGCTGCGCCAGGCGGTGAGCGAACTCAGCACGCGGGTCGACGCGCTCGCCGCCGCCGCCATACCGCCGACCGACGAGGCGGCGCTCTCCGCACGTCTCTTGGCGCTCGAGGAGCAGGTGTCCGCCGCCGTGCCGGGCGAAGGCTCGGCAGACGCCGCCAACCTGCAGGCGAGCGTCACGGCGCTGGGCGATCGCCTCAACGGTCTCACCGGCGAGGTCGAGAAGCTCGCGGCGGCGCCGGCCGCGGCGCCCGCCGCCGACCCTGCGGCCCTCACCGCCCTCGACCAGCGCGTCGGCGCCCTCGATACGCAGCTCGGCGAGCGCATCGCCACCGTCGACCGCACCGCCGGCGAGCAGCTCGCCGCCCTCGACGACCGCCTCGACGGCCGCCTGGACACGCTCGAACAGCAGCTGTCCACCATCGGCGAGCAGCTGACGGCGCTCGCCGGCGCCCGCGACGCCGCTGCAGCCGCCGTCGCGGCCCTGGGCGAGCGCCTCGGCACGCTGGAGGCGACCGATCCGGCCGAGCAGGCCCGCGGGCCCGCGGCGGTCGCCTTCGCCACCCTCCGGCTCGGCGAGGCGCTCGACGTCGGCCGGCCCTATGCGGCCGAACTCGCCGCCCTGGCGCCGCGGCTCGAAGGCTCCGCCGACGTCACGGCGCTGTCGGCGACCGCCGAGGCCGGCGTGCCGACGCGGGCGGCGCTCGCGGCGATGCTGGCGCTCGAAAAGCCGGCGATGTTCGCCGCCACCGCCCCCGCCCCGGCCGCGCCGGCCGAGGCCGGCCCGCTCGACGCGCTGCTCTCGGGGGCGCAGTCGCTCGTCTCGATCCGGCCGACGAGCGCCGACTCCGGCGATCCGGTGGCACTCGGCCTCGATGCGGTGACGGCGGCGCTCGCCGCCGGCGACCTCGCCGCCGCCGACACGGCGTTCGCCGCCCTGCCCGAGCCGGTGCGCGCCGCCGCGCCGCGCTTCGGCACCGGTCTCGCCCAGCGCATCGCCGCCGAGGCGGCGTTCGCCCGCCTCGAGGCGACGGTGCTCGCCCGCCTGAACGGAGCGGCGGAGTGACCGTCGCGCCAGATCCCTTCCCGATACTGCCCCTGCCGACACTGCCAGTGCCGCCACTGCCCTTCGCGTCGAGGTCCCTCGCTCTCTCGACCGCCAGTCCGGAACGCCGCCGATGATCCGCATCCTCGTCTACTTCGCCGTGGTGTTCGCCGTCGCGGTCGGCGCCGCCTGGCTCGCCGACCGGCCGGGCACGGTGACGATCGACTGGCAGGGCTGGCGGCTCGACACCTCGGTGATGGTCGCCGCCGTGGCGCTGCTGGCGCTCCTCGCGGCGACGCTGGTGGTGTGGGGCGTGCTGCGCGGCATCGTCCGCGCGCCGTCGCTGTTCCGCCGCTTCCTCGGCCGCCGGCGCCAGAACAAGGGCCACACGGCGCTGTCGCGCGGCCTCGTCGCCGTCGGCGCCGGCGATGCCCGGCTCGCCCGCCGCTACATGACCGAGGCGCGCCGGCTCCTGCCGCGCGATCCGGCGACGCGGTTCCTGGAGGCGCAGACGGCGCAGCTCACCGGCGACAGCACCGCTGCCCGCACCGCCTTCGAGGCGATGCTGGCGGACCCGGAGACGCGGACGCTCGGCCTGCACGGCCTCTATGTCGAGGCGGTGCGCGCCGGCGAGCCGGCGGCCGCCTTCCACTATGCCGAGGAGGCGGCGGCGATCGCGCCGGGCCTGCCGTGGGCCGGCCGCGCCCGCTTCGAGCACGCCGCCGCCGTCCGCGACTGGGAAGGCGCCATCGCCATCCTCGACAAGAACGCCCACAACGGCCTCGTCGACAAGCCGGCGGCGAAGCGCCTGAAGGCGGTGCTGCTGACCGCCCGGGCGCTCGAGCTCGAGGCCGCCGCGCCCGAGCGGGCGCGGGCGCTGGCGCTCGAGGCCCACGGTCTCGCTGGTGACCTCGTGCCGGCCGCCGGCGTCGCCGGCCGCGTGCTCGCCCGCCTCAACGACCCGCGCCGCGCCACCAAGGTGATCGAGGCGACGTGGCGGCGGTCGCCGCACCCCGAGCTCGCCGAAGCCTATGCGCTGGTGCGTCCCGGCGAGGCCGGCCGCGACCGGCTGAAGCGGATGCGGGCGCTGTCCGCCCTGAAGCCGGGCGACGTCGAGGGCCGGCTCGCGGTGGCGCGCGCCGCCGTCGATGCGCGCGAGTTCGAGGCGGCGCGGGCGGAGTTGCGCGCCGTTCTCTCCGACCGCCCGAGCCCGCGCGCCTGCCTCTTGATGGCCGACCTCGAGGAGGCCGAGCACGGCGACCGCGGCCGGGTGCGCGAGTGGCTGTCGCGCGCCGTCCGCGCCCCGCGCGATCCGGTGTGGACCGCCGACGGCGTCACCTCCGAGCACTGGGCGCCGGTGTCCCCGGCCACCGGACGCCTCGACGCCTTCGAGTGGAAGGTGCCGATCGAGGCGATCGGCAGCAGCGCCGGCCCGCTGGTCGACGAGGCGCTGTTCGCCCCGCCGGAACCCGCCCCCGAACCGGCACCGCCGATCTTCGCAGCCGCCCCCTCCCCGGCCGCTACCGCGTCGGCCGCTACCGCGTCGGCCACGACTGCGCCGGCCACGAGCGCGCCCGTCGCCCCCACGCCGGTCGCCTCCGGGAGCGGGCCCGCGGTGCGCGCTGCGGCCCCGGCGACCGCGACAGTCGCGGACGGCGGTGCCGCCCGCGGTTTGATGGTCGCGGACGGCGGTGCCGCCCGCGGTGCCGCCAGTGCCGCGCCGCCGCCGGCGCCCGCACCGGCGCCGCCGCCCGTCGCGGCCGTCCGGACGGCCGACGGTGCGGTGGAACCGCCCGCGGCCGCGGCACCGCCCGCATCGGCACCGCCGGAGGCCGGCGACGGCAAGCCGTTCTGGACCCGGCCGCACGGTGGTCCGACCGCGGCTGCCGGGCCCGACACCGACGGCACCGCCGCCGCCCCGCTCGCGGGCACCGCGATCGGGACCGACGGACCAAGTGGCGCCGCCCCCGCGATCTCGCCCGTCGCCGGATCGGCCGCGGCCGGCGAGCCGGCTGCGGGCGCCGCCACGGGTGCCGCGGCGGCGGGGCCGGCCGCGCGCGAGGTGCTGGTGATGCCGTCCTCCCCCGACGGTGCCCCGCCGGGCTCCCCGGGCAAGCCATACTGGGCGCGCGAGCGCGAGCCGAGCCCGCTGGCGCCGGTCGATCCCCGCCAGGGGCCGCGGCTGGTGGAGTTCCCCCTCGCCCACTCCCCCGACGACCCCGGGCCGGTGGCGACGGACGACGACGCCGCCACGGCCCGCCCGAAGCTTCGGCTGTTCTGACCGGCCGACGCGACCGGTGGTCGCGCGGCCACCGGGGTTCGACCAAGGCCGGGTCGGTCGGAGACTTGAGCCGGAGACTCGCGCGGGGCGGAGACTTGCGCGGGCGGGCGCGAGCCTGTATCTCAGCCGCGTCGAGCGGGCGCCCTGCGTCCGCCTCGGCAACAGGCGCTCGCCTGGCCAAGTCATGGCCGTGAGGGTCAAGCCGCTTTAGCTCAGTTGGTAGAGCACATCATTCGTAATGATGGGGTCACAGGTTCGAGTCCTGTAAGCGGCACCACCCCTCCAGCCTTCCAGCCTCGCCACTCCCCTCAGCCCCGTCGGGCGCGAGCCGGCAACGGCGACGCCGCGCGACACTGACGCTCCGACGGCAAGAAGCACCGCGCCGCGGCGCGAGGGTCAACGTCCTGTCAACGAGACACGCTAAACCCGCCTGACCACGTCGACCACGGCGTGGGCGGGGCGCACCCCGGTGGCGGCGCGCGGGTCTGGCGGGTCACGGATGAGGTTCGGACAGCTCCTGTCACGCGGCGTGATCGCCGTCGTCGCCACCGCGACCGCCGCGGTGGCGATGCCGACGACGTTGCAGACAGCCGGTCCGCAGCCGCTGCCGTCGACGCTGGGCGACGTCGTCGGACGCGGACGCATCGAGGCGCGCGATGGTCTCGTCGTGCTCGCCGGACCGGTCGGTGGCGGCACGCTGGCGCGCCTCACCGTCCGCGAGGGTGATCGTCTCGCGCCCGGCGCCGTCGTCGCCGAGTTGCAGGAGCGCACGCTGCGCGAAGCGGCGGTGGTGGTGGCCGAGCGGGAGCTCGACGTCGCCCGCGCCGACCTCGCCCGCGTCCTCATGCCGGCGAAGCGGAGCGAGATCGACATGGAGCGGGCGCGGCTCGCGCTCGAGGACCTCGTCCTGCAGGAGGCGCAGGCCGACGCGACACGGGCGGAGCAGCTCTTCCGCCGCGGCCAGCTCGCCGCCGCCTCCCACGAGAAGATCCTCCGCGCCCTGACCCGCGCCGAGAGCGCCCGGCTGCACGCCACATCGCGGCTCGCCGCCCTCACCGAGGTCCGCGCCGTCGACGTCGCCGCCGCCCGCGCCGCCGTGGCGCTGAGGCAGGCGCGGCTCGCCGAGGCGATCGCCGCCCGCGAGCAGACGCTCGTGCGCGCCCCCTGCGCCTGCCGCGTCATCGACGTCGTCGCCCGCCCCGGCGAGGCGATCGGAGCCGGCGGCATCGTCCGCCTCGCCGACCTCGACAGCCTGGTGGTGATCGCCGAGATCGACGAGCGGCAGGTGCTGGGCGTCCGCCCGGGCCAGATCGTCCACCTCACCTCGCGCGCCTTCCCGGAGACGATGACGGGCCGGGTGACGCGCATCGGCACGATCTCGTCGGTCAACGACGACAGCGCCCCCGACCTGATGCGCTCGGTGGATGCCCGCGTCGCCGAGGTGGAGGTGGTCGCAGAACCGCCCGCCGCGCTGCCGCCGCTGCTCGGGCTCGACCTCGAAGTGACGATCCCGGCGGACATCGCGGTCGCGGGGCGATGAGACTGCCGCTGTCGACCCGCCTCGCGCTGCGGCAGCTCGCCTTTCTCGGACCACGCCTCGTCGGCCCCCTCGCCGGCTTCGGCGTCGCGATCGTGCTAGTCTTCACCCAGATCGGCTTCGAGAACGCGCTCTATGCGAGCGCCACCGGCCTCGCGCGCGCCCTCGCGGCCGATCTCGTCCTGGTCAACCGCAACTTCGCCACGATGGCGTTCCCGCAGCCCTGGCTCGATCGCGCCATCCTGCTGGAGGCCGGAAGCGTCACCGGCGTCGCCGCGGTGGCGCCGCTGCAGCTCGCAACGCTGCAGGTAGTCACGGAGAGCGGCGGCATGGCGAGCGCCTGGGCGGTCGGGATCGATCCCGACGCCCCGGCGCTCGACATCCCCGGGGTCGCCGCGGCGACCGCCCGCCTGCGCAAGACGGGAACGGCCGTGGTCGATTCCCGCTCGCGCGAGGGCTATCGCTCCATCCTCGCCACGCTCGCCGGCGGCGCCCCGGCGGCGATCGTGCTGGCGGGCCCGAACCGCACCATCGGAGCCCGCGTCGATCTCGTCGGCCTGTTCACCCTCGGCCCGACCTTCTTCATCGACGGCACCCTCGTGATGAGCGATTTCACGCTCCGGCGGGTGTTCGGGACGCCGGCCGCCCGTATCTCGCTCGGCCTCGTCACGGTGACGCCGGGTTTCGAGGCGGCGGCCGTCGCCGCCGAATTGGCGCGGCGGCTCGGGGAGGACGCCCGCGTCTTCACCAAGGAAAGCTTCATCGAGCACGAGACCCGGTATTATCGGGTGAACACGCCGATCGGCATCGTCTTCCGGATCGGCGTCATCGTCGGCCTCGTCATCGGCGCCGTGTTCGTCGGCCAGACCCTCGCCACCATCATCGAGGCGAGCCTGCCGGAGTACGCCGTGCTGAAGGCGATCGGCCACGCGGATGGCCTGTTGCGGCGCACGGTGGCGCAGATTGCGCTGGTCATCACCGTCCTCGTCTTCCCGCTGACGGTGGCCGCCGCGCTGGCGATCTACGCGCTCGCCAGCGACATGACCGGGCTCGACCTCACGCTGGACGCCCGATCGCTGCTGACGGTGCTCGCCCTGACGCTCGCGGCGATGGCGGTGGCGGTCTTCGCCACGCTCGGACGGCTCAGGCGGGCCGACCCGCTCGACCTCTTCGCGTGAACGCGGCGCCGGATCCAGCCGTCTGGGCAGCAGACGACGGCGGCGACGCCCTCGTCACCGTCCGCGACCTCTGCTTCTCCTACGGCCGGGGCGAGACCGGGCGGACGGTGCTGGACCGCGTCTCGATGGAGGTGCGGCGGGGCGAGATCGTCCTGCTCACCGGACCGTCCGGGTCTGGCAAGACGACGCTCCTCACCATCGTCGGCGGGATGCGGCGCTTCTCGGCGGGGTCGGTGGTCGTCCTCGGCACGGAGCTCTCCGGCGCCGGCCGGCCGGCGGTCGATGCGCTTCGCCGCCGGCTCGGCTTCGTCTTCCAGCGCCCGAGCCTGCTGCGTTCGCTCACGCTGGCCGAGAACGTCGCCGTCGCCCTGGTGCCGGAAGGCTATCTTGCGCCAGCCGAGAGCGACCGGCGGGCGCGGCGGGCGCTCGCCGACGTCGGCCTCGGCAGCCGCGCCGACGACCTGCCGGGAACGCTCTCCGGCGGCCAGCAGCAGCGCGTCGCCGTGGCGCGCGCGATGGTGCGGGCGCCACCGCTGGTGCTCGCCGACGAGCCCACCGCCGCCCTCGACGGCGCCAACGGCCGCGGCGTCGTTTCGCTGATGATGCAGCTCGCCCGCTCGTCGGGCGCCGGCGTCCTGCTGTCGACCCACGACGAGCGCATCTTCGATGTCGCGGACCGGCGCCTGCACCTCGTCGACGGCCGCCTCGAGGGCGGCTGACCGGACCCGCCGCCGTGTCCGCGGGGTGGCACCGGCGGCGCGCCCCGCCGCAGCCGGCCGGACGCAGGGATGTCATCTGGCGATGTTATCCGTTCAATTGGTCTCGTCGCACCCGCTCGTGCACCGGGGAGGATCGTGACCGGCGGGGGAAGACGATGCCGGACCTACACGCGGGGCTCGAGCCGCTCGCGAGGCTGCGGAGGCTGTGCGGCGAGATAGCGCTCGGCCGCTACGACCAGGTCGACGCGCTGCTCGCCATGACTGGCGACGAGACGATCCCCGAGCCGGTGCGGCAGCTGGCCGAAGACTTCGGCATGATGCTGGTGCGCATCGAGGCGCGCGAGTTCAACCTCGCCGGCACGCTGAAGGAGCTCGAGGAGGCGAAGCGGGACCTCGAGATTGCCAATGCGCGGCTTGCCGGCGACAACCGCGCCCTGACGGCCGAGGTGGACCGGCTGCGCATCCGCATCGACGTCTTGTCGCGCGACCGCGAGGTGCGGGAGATCAGCGAGACCGACTATTTCCGTTCGCTGCAGGACCGCGCCCGCGCCCTGCGCGAGCGGCCCCGCTGAGCCGCGAAAGCGACCGATGACGCGCGTCGTCGCCTTCCATTCCTATCGCGGCGGTACCGGCAAGACGAACGTCGCCGCCAACGTCGCCGCCGAACTGGTGCGCCGCGGCCGGCGCATCGCCGTCGTCGACGTCGACATCCAGTCCCCCGGCATCCACGTGCTGTTCGGCTGCGACCCCTCGGCAGGCTCGACCCTCAACGACTTCCTGTGGGGGCGCTGCCGCGTCGAGGAGGCGGCGTTCGACGTCACCGCGACCGTCGAGCGGGGCGCCGGCGAGCCGGCCGGGCCGGCGCGCGGCCGGCTCAGCCTCGTGCCGGCGAGCGTGCGCACCGCCGACATCGCGCGGGTGCTGAAGGAGGGCTACGACGTCGAGATGCTGAACGACGGGCTGATGGCGCTCTGCCGCCAGCTCGATCTCGACTACCTCTTGATCGACACTCATCCCGGCATCAACGAGGAGACGCTGCTGTCGATCGCCATCGCCGACATCGCCCTCATCCTGCTGCGCCCGGACCATCAGGACTACCAGGGCACGGCGGTGACGCTCGAGCTCGCGCGCCGGCTCGAGGTGCCGCAGATCCTGCTGGTGGTGAACAAGATGCATCCGGAGTTCGACGCCGCCCTGCTCGCCGCGCGGATCGCCGAGACCTATTCGGCCGACGTCGGCGCCACGATCCCGATGAGCGACGAGATGTTGCGGCTCGGCAGCGGAGGACTGTTCTCCCTCGCCGACCCGGGTCACCCGTTCAGCGTGCAGATAAGGCGCCTCGTCACGGCCATCGACGGCTGAGCGCCGGCGCGCACCGCGCCAGCGCCGGCAGCAGCGTGGCGGCGAGCGCGGACGCGTCGGCGGGCCGGTCGTCGCGGCGGAAGGATAGCGCCGACGCCAGCACCGCCCAGCCGGCGGGATCGAGCCCGTCGACCGGCACCGGGACCATGCCGCGCGCCTCCGCCTCCTCCGCGGGCCGGCGGTCGTAGGGGTGCCGGCCGGTCAGCACCAGATAGGCGATGCAGCCGAGGGCGAAGACGTCGTCGCGCGGGTCGCGCGGCTCGCCGCGCGCCATCTCCGGGCTGGCGTAGCCGGGCGTCAGCGCCTCGAGCCCCGCCGGATCGAAGCCGGCGCCGCGCAGGGCGGTGGCGACACCGAAGTCGAGGACCTTGGTGTCACCGTCGTCGCAGAGGAAGACGTTTCCGGGCTTCAGGTCGGCGTGGACGATGCCGCGGGCGTGCGCATAACCGATGCCGGCGAGGAGCCCGCCGACGACCGGGACAACGCGGGCGGGATCGAGTCGCCCGCCCGGGCTCGCCCGCAGCACGACGTCGAGGGTGCTGCCGATCAGGAGTTCCATGACGAGGAAGGCGTGCGCCCCGTCGCGGTCGAAGTCGAAGACGACGCAGATGTTGGGGTGCGCCAGCGCCTGCACCTTCCGCGCTTCCGCCTCCAGCGCGCGCAGGGCGTCCGGGTGGCGGCGGAAATCGGACGACAGCACCTTGACGGCGACGTAGGGCTGCGGATCGAGGGCCTCCAGCCGCCGCCGGTCGACGGCGCGGTAGACCCGGCCCATGCCGCCCGTGCCGATCAGGACGTCGAGCACGAAGCGCTCGCGCAGCATGTCGCCGAGCACCAGCTGCGTGCCGTCGGCATCGGCGACCACCGGCGGCCGGGCGTCGGGCCGGTCGGCGGCGCGGCTCGCCTGCTGGCGCAGGCGGATGCTGTGGAAGTCCGACAGGGCGGCATCGATCTGCCGGCTTTCCAGACGCCCGCGATCGGCGCGCCGCGAGCCGTCGCGGAACCGCTTGAAGTCGTTGACGAGGGAGGACGTGACGACGTCGTCGACGCGGCTGTGGATGGCGGCGGCTTCGCCGGCTTCCGACGCCGGCGCGGACGCCGCCGCGCCGGCGGGCTCGGCCGGTCCGCACGCCTGGGCGATCAGGATGCCGGCGATGTCGGCGGGCAGCCGCCCCGTCGAGATGTCGTCGGCGAGTTCGGCGCGCAGTTCGTCGCCCGTCGTGGCGCGGGCCTGGAGTTCGCTCGCCAGTTGTTCGAGGCGCGTGCGGCCGGCGAGGAAGGCCTCGAGGGCGCTGCGGATCTGATGCGACGTCGCCATGCGCAGCCGTCCGTTCTCAAGCCCGACGCATGCCGCCGCCCGGCGCGAGCGACCGCGACGGCGCGCGGGAGCGGATGCCGTAGCGCCGCAGCTTCTCGACGAGGCTGCGGCGGGAGATGTCGAGGAGCTCGGCCGTGCGGGTCTGGTTGCCGCCGACCTCGCGCAGCTTCGCCTCGATGAGGGTGGCCTCGAAGCGTTCGACCGAGGCCCTGAGCGAGGCCGTCTCGCCCTCGCCGGCCGCCGCCAGCGGCAGGTAGGTGACGTGGCCGGCGAGTTCCGCCGGCAGGTGCGAAAGGTCGACCCGCTCGCCCTCGTCCACCATCAGCACGGCGCGCTCGATGATGTTCTTCAGCTCGCGGACGTTGCCGGGATAGCGCCAGCGCACGAGAGCGTCGAGGGCGCGCGGCGTCAGGGCGGGTGTCGGCCGGCCGCTCGCCTGGGCGGCGCGTGCCAGGAACGCCTCGGCGAACTGGACGATGTCGGACGGGCGCTCACGCAGCGGCGGCAGGGTGATCGGAAAGACGCTCAGGCGATAGAACAGGTCCTCGCGGAAGCTGCCGTCGGCGATCTTGCGCTTGAGGTCGCCGTTGGTGGCGGCGATGACGCGGACGTCGATCTTCTCGGATCGTGTGTCGCCCAGCCGGCGGACCTCGCCATCCTCCAGAAGCCGCAGGATCTTCGACTGCAGGCCGATCGGCATGTCGCCGATCTCGTCGAGAAACAGCGTGCCGCCGGCCGCCTCCTGGACGAGGCCCTTCTTGTCGGCGATCGCCCCGGAGAAGGCGCCGCGCCGGTGGCCGAACAGCTCGCTCTCCAGCAGCGTCTCGGGCAGGCTCGCGCAGTTCTGCGCGATCATCGCCCGGCTCTGGCGCGGGCTCGAGGCATGGACGAGGCGGGCGAACACCTCCTTGCCGGTGCCGGTCTCGCCGAGCAGCAGCACCGGGACGCGCGAGCCGGCGGCCCGGCGCGCGAGGTCGAGCGAGACCCGGATGGCCGGACTGTCGCCGATGACGGTGGTTCCCGCCGTGGTGGCGGAAACGACCGTCCGAAGCTCGGTATTCTCCTCCGCGAGCTCGGCGTTGGCGCGGTCGAGCTGGCGGATGAGCTGGCGGTTCTCCTCGAACATGCGGGCGTTGGCGATGGCGGCGGCGCCGTGGGCGGCGAGCGCCTGCAGCGACCGCTTGCGCGGCGGCGACAGCGGGCCGGTCTCGCCGTCGTCGGCCGACCGCGCGTTGACGAGCTGCAGCACGCCGAGCGTGGCGGCGTCGGCGTTACGTAGCGGCAGGGCCGTGAAGGTGCGGGTGCGCCGGCCGTCGTAGCGGTCGTCCTCGTAGACCGCGCCGAACTCGTAGCCGCTGTAGGCGTAGACGTTGGGGATGTCGACGACGCGGCCGGTGATGACGGCGAAGGCACTCGGGTCCGTCAGGTTGTAGCCGCCGTCCGGCTTGAAGAGCTGGATGGTGCGCGCGGCGGCGCGGTCGGTGTCGCCGTCGTGCCGGCTCTGGACGCAGTGGAGTTCGCGGCCGACCCGGTCGAGCAGGAAGATGCGGGCGGTCTCGGCGCCGACGATGCGCCGCGCCGCCGCGATGACGCCGGCGAGGAGGGTTTCCAGGCGCCGCTCGGTGGCGAGTGCCGCCGTCAGCTCGAGAAGCTCCTCGGCGATCGATCCGCCCTCGCTCGCCACCGGCGCCGGTCCGTGCATCGCCGGATCAGGCCACGGCCGCGACGCGCCCGTCGTCGAAGGGCTCTGCCGTATCCGTCTTGGCCAGCGGCGGGGACACGGCCGCACCGTCGACGCCGGCGACGGAGACGACGAAGTGGCCGTCCGCCCCCACCGTGATCGCGAGATCGCCGAGCACGCCGTCCTCGGTCATGCTGGCCAGGATGGTGGTGGCGACGGCCGGCAGCAGGGTGCGGCGGATGATCTGGTCGACGGCGCGGGCGCCGCTCTCGACCTCGGTGGCGCGGGCGCAGATCGCCTCGACCACGGCGTCGGAATAGCGGCAGGCGATCTTGTGGCTCGCCTCGACGCGGCGGACGACGCGGTCGAGCTTGAGACGGGTGATCGCCGCGAGCTCGGCGCTCTGCAGCGGCAGGAACGGCACGATCTGCATGCGCGCCAGCAGCGCCGGCTTGAAGTGGCGGCTGAGGATCGGCCGGATCGCCGCGACGATCTCGTCAAGGCTCGGCGGCGGGCTGGCGAGGCCGAGATCGGTGATGATGTCGGTGGCGAGGTTGCTGGTGAGGATCATCACCGTGTTCTTGAAGTCGACGACCCGGCCTTCGCCGTCGGAGAGCGTGCCCTTGTCGAACACCTGGTAGAACAGGTTCATCACCTCGAGATCGGCCTTCTCGACCTCGTCGAGCAGCACCACCGAGTAGGGGCGCTGCCGTACCGCCTCGGTCAGCACGCCGCCCTCGCCGTAGCCGACATAGCCCGGCGGCGAGCCGACGAGCTTCGAGACGGTGTGCTTCTCCTGGAACTCGGACATGTTGATCGAGACGAGGAAACGCTCGCCGCCGAACAGGAGATCGGCCAGCGCGATGGCGAGTTCGGTCTTGCCGACGCCCGAGGGCCCGACGAACAGGAACACCCCCATCGGCTGGTTGGGGTCCTGGATGCCGGCCTTGGCGGCCCGCAGGCTCTCCTCCAGTGCCGCGATGGCGTGGTCCTGGCCCTTGATACGGCGCATGAGGTCGTGGCCGAGCGTCAGCAGCGAGGCTGCCTCGTCGCGCATCATCCGGCCGACGGCGATGCCGGTCCAGTCGGCGATCACCTCGCCGACCGCGTCCGGCGTCACCTCGAAGTGGACCAGCGGCGAGCGGCCCTGGACGCCGGCGAGGCTCGCCAGCGCGGTGCCGAGATCGGCGCGGCGCCCGTCCGCGGGCGGGCCGTCCGGCGCCGGCGCGTCGTCGGCGTCTGCGACCGCGACCGCCTCATCCTCCGGCTCGGAGCCGCCGCGACGCAGGTCGAGGAGGTCGTCGACGAGGGCCCGCTCGCGCTCCCAGCGCGCCTCGAGCGCGCCGATGTCGGCTTCGAGGCCGGCGATGCGCTCGTCGATCTCGGCGATGCGGCCGGCGACGTCGACCTGCGAGGTGACGGCGTCGCGCTCGAGGGCGTCGCGCTCGCGCTTCAGGGCGGCGGCCGCCTGGACCTGCTCGACGAGGGCGGGCGGCCGGGTCGACAGGCTGAGGCGGACGCGGGCGGCGGCAGTGTCGAGCACGTCGACGGCCTTGTCGGGCAACTGGCGGCCGGTGATGTAGCGGGCCGAGAGGTGGACGGCGGCCACCACCGCGTCGTCGCGGATGTAGACGCCGTGGCTCTTCTCGTAGGCGTCGCGCAGGCCGCGCAGGATGGTGACGGCCTCCTCGGGCGACGGCTCGTCGAGCTTGACGAGCTGGAAGCGGCGGGCGAGCGCCGGGTCCTTCTCGAAGTACTTCTTGTATTCCGACCAGGTGGTGGCCGCGATCGTCCGCAGTTCGCCGCGGGCGAGCGCCGGCTTCAGGAGGTTCGCCGCGTCGCCGCCGCCCGCCGCGCCGCCGGCGCCGACCAGCGTGTGCGCCTCGTCGATGAAAAGCACGATCGGTTTCGGCGAGGCCTTCACCTCCTCGATGACGCCCTTCAGGCGGTTCTCGAACTCGCCCTTGACGCTGGCGCCGGCCTGCAGGAGGCCGAGATCGAGCCCGACCAGCTCGACGTTGCGGAGGAAATCGGGAACGTCGCCCTCGACGATGCGCAGGGCCAGGCCCTCGACGACGGCGGTCTTGCCGACGCCGGGATCGCCGACGCAGATCGGGTTGTTCTTGCGGCGGCGGCTGAGGATGTCGACGATCTGGCGGATCTCGCGGTCGCGGCAGAAGACCGGATCGATGCGGCCCTCGCGCGCCTGCGTCGTGAAGTTGATGGTGAAGCGGCCGATCATGCTGTCGGGATCGGGCCCCGCCGGGCCTTCGCCGCGCGGGCCGGACGGCGCGGCGGCGAGCACCGTCGCTTCCTCGCGCGAGCCCGCGGTCCATTCCCCGTAGCGGCGGACGAGGTCATCGCGCGAGATCGTGCGCAATTGCGCCACCCAGTCGTCGGTGCCGACCCGGCCGGCCGTCGACAGCAGCGCGAGCAGCACGGCGCCGGAGCCGATCCTCGCCATCGATAGCTCGACCGAGGCGGCGAGCCAGGCGTCCGACAAAAGCGAGACGAGCAGCGGCGAGAACACCGGGCGTCCGGAGTTGCCGGTCTTCTGGCTCTCGATGGCGCGGCGCAGGGACTTGACGAAGGCGGCGTGATCGATGCCGGCGCGGGACAGGATCAGCGCACAGTCGTGGTCCGGGGCTTCCGCGAGGCCGAGGACGAAGTGCTCGGGCGTCACCTCGTAGTGGCCGCGCGAGACGGCGCTGCCGGCGGCGCCCTCGAGGGTCCGCCGGCAGAACGGCGACAGCCGGTCGAACAGCTTGCGCAGATCCAGTTCGATCATGGTCGCCCCCGCGCGACCGCCGTCCGGGCGGCCAAGGTCCTGGACCCCCACGAAAGCGCGCTTCAATGAAGCGGCCGTGACGCTTCGACGGGAAAGACGTTTCGGCGGAAAATCGGGGCGCGGCCGACGCGGCCGCGCCCCCTTCGCTGATCAGAGGCGATCGGCCCCGAATCAGACCCGGATCAGCCCTGGACCGGCTTGCGCCAGTCGTCGCTGCCCTCGGTGTTCGCCTTGCCGTGCGACCAGGTCACCTTGCGGTAGACGAAGGCCCAGTCTTCCATGTGGACGAAGTTGCTGTTGTCCGGGTCGAGGCAGTTCGGCATGTAGCCCTTGCCGTCGACCAGCACGGCGTCTTCGAACTTGATCGTGTAGTACTTCTCCTGGATGCCGGCGGTCGAGACCCGGTAGAAGTTCACTTCGATCTGCAGGACTTCGCCGGTGGCGAGCGCCTGCCAGAGCAGCGGCGAGGCCTTGTCGAAGACCTTGGTGAAGCTCGTCGGGCGGTGCGAGCGGATGCCGGTCGGCTGGCCGGACTGCGGATCGGTCGGCACGGTGACGTTGGTCATCAGCGCCTGCACCAGGCACTCGTTCTCGTGACCTTCCTGATAGGTGTTGCCGACGCTGTCGCTGGTGAAGGCGTTCTCGCTGATGTTGCCCTGCGTCGCGCCGGTGATGCTCATGTAAGCGGGAGTAGGCATGGTTCGCTCTCCTGGAAAAATCCGTCGCCGTGTTTCGGCGCCTCTTCCATGCGCAAGCGGCGCGCCAACCGGAGCATCCGGCATTTATTCTTCCGAATCATGGTCTTGACGGGAAATCGGAACTGTCAAGAACGCGCCGACTTGCGCGCTTTCCTGCGCACCTCCGGCGGGTCGACAGAATGGTGCGCAGTCCTGCCCAGCGGCGATCGCGCCGCTGGACCCGCCCGCGGCGCGGCTGATCACACCGCGGTGACCTGCGTCGACCACGTCGCGGCGACGCCCGACAGGCCGGCCGGGCCGGTCGCCCGCACCGGCATCAGCAGGTCGTGCCAAGGGCCCCAGGCGGTGGCGAAGAGAGCGGCGGACGGACGGTCCGGCGCGCCCGGATCGATCTGCCGCCAGCGCGCGCCGTCGTGATGGGCGACCCAGGCATGACGCTGGCGGACGGCGCCGCGCGGCGACCGCTCGAGGACGTAGCCGAGGACGAAGCGCGCCGGGACGCCGCGGGCGCGCAGACGCCACACGAGCAGCCGCGCGAGCTCCAGGCAACGGCCGCGCCGCTCCCGCCAGAGCTGCTCGAGGCTCGGCTCCTCGCCACCGGGATGCGGCGCGAAGCGCCATCCGGCGGCGACCTCGGCGCACGCCTGTCGCACGCCGTCGCGGCGACCCTCGCCGCCG
>CALRZT010000062.1:0-17760 GCA_943372725.1 Pseudoxanthobacter soli DSM 19599 | reverse complement strand
AGCCGAAATCCTCGGCGGCCACGAGTTCACCCGGCTTGTTGGCGTCGTAGAGGATGAGCGGATGGAGGTTGCCGTCGCCGGCGTGGAAGACGTTGGCGACGGCGAGGCCGTAGTGTTCGGAGAGTTCGCGCATGCGGGCGAGCACCAGTGGCAGCGCCTTGCGCGGGATCGTGCCGTCCATGCAGAGATAGTCGGGCGCCAGCCGGCCGACCGCCGGGAAGGCCGCCTTGCGGCCTGCCCAGAAATTCATGCGCTCAGCCTCGGACGTCGAGACGCGGCACTCGGTGGCGTGGTTCGCCCGCGCGATCGCCTCGACGCGGGACAGCAGAGCGTCGACCTCGACCGGCGGACCGTCGAGCTCGACGATCAAAAGCGCCTCGACGTCGAGCGGGTAACCGGCGTGGACGAAGGCCTCGGCGGCGGCGATCGCCGGTGCGTCCATCATCTCCATCCCGGCCGGGATGATGCCGGCGGCGATGATGGCTGCGACGCAGGCGCCGGCCGCCTCGCTGGTCGGGAAGCCGATGAGGGCCGCCCGCGCGGTCTCCGGCGCCCGCAGCAGGCGCACCGTCACCTCGGTGACGACGCCGAGCAGGCCCTCGGAGCCGACGATCAGCCCGAGCAGGTCGTAGCCCTCGCTGTCGAGGTGCTTGCCCCCGAGGCGGATCACCTCGCCGGTGATCAGCACCATCTCGACGCCGAGCACGTTGTTGGTGGTGAGGCCGTACTTGAGGCTGTGGACGCCGCCGGAGTTCTCGGCGATGTTGCCGCCGATCGAGCAGGCGATCTGCGAGGACGGGTCGGGGGCGTAGTAGAAGCCCTCGTGCTCGACGGCCCGGGTGACGCCGAGATTGGTGACGCCGGGCTGGACAACGGCGCAGCGGTTGTCGAAGTCGACGTCGAGGACACGGTTGAAGCGCATCATCGACATCAACACGCCGTCGGCGAGCGGCAGCGCGCCGCCCGACAGTGACGTGCCGGCGCCGCGCGGCACCACCTTGATGCCGTTCTCGTGGCAGTAGGACAGCACGGCGCTGACCTCTGCCACGGTGTCCGGCAGCACGACGACCAGCGGCACCTGCTTGTAGGCGGTGAGGCCGTCGGTCTCGTAGGGGGCGAGCGAGGTCGGTTCGACGATGACGCGGTCGGGGGCGGTGCGCTCGGCGAGGGCGCGGGCGATCTCGGCCCGGCGGGCCAGCACCGCGGCATCGACCTCCGGCATCTTCAGGCTCGACATCGCTCCCGTCTCCTCCTGCGGCCGTGGACCGGCGACGGCAGACGGCATCTGGTGCCGCTTCTTGTTTCGACCACCTCTGGACTACGCCACTCGACGCATTAGTTCAAACAGGGTGTCGTGCAACAGGTGCGGAAGGAACGGATGAGCAGCCTGGTCGACCTCGAGATCTTCGCCCGCGTCGTCACGGCGGAGAGCATGTCGGCGGCCGGCCGCGAGATGGGCCTCTCCCCCGCCGTCGTCTCAAAGCGGATGCGACGGCTGGAGGACCGGCTCGGCACCCGCCTCCTGCAGCGCACCACCCGCCAGATCGCCCTGACCGAAGCGGGCCAGGGCTTCTACGAGCGCGTCGTCGCCATCCTCGCCTCGATCGAGGAAGCGGAATCCTTCGTCACCCGTCGCTCGACGACGGCGCGCGGCACGCTGAAGGTGACGGCGCCGACTTCGTTCGGCCGCATGCACGTCGCCCCGCACCTCGGTCCCTTCCTCGCCTCCAATCCGGAGCTCACCCTCAACCTGCAGCTCAACGACGAGTTCGTCGACATCGTCGGCGAGGGCTTCGACGTGGCGATCCGCATTGCCGAGCTCACCGCCTCCAGCCACGTCGCGCGCCGGCTCGCACCCGTGCACCGGGTGCTGTGCGCCTCGCCCGACTATCTCGCCCGCCACGGCCGGCCGGAGACGCTCGCCGACCTCGAGAAGCACGCCTGCCTGTCGCCGCAGCAGCAGGACGGCTGGCGCCTCGACGGGCCGGACGGGCCGGTGGTGATCCGCCCGTCGGCGCCGATCCGCACCAACTCCAGCGAAGTCGTGCGCGAGGCGGTGGTGGCGGGCTTCGGCATCGCGCTGCGCTCGACCTGGGACGTCGGGCCGGAGCTCTCCTCCGGGCGGCTCGAGGTGGTGCTGCCGGACTTTCGCGGCGCGCGCGGGGTGGCGGTGCACGCGGTCTATCCGAGCCGCCGTTTCCTGCCCCTGAAGGTGCGCGTCTTCATCGACCATCTCGCCGGGCTCTACGGCGCCGCCCCCTACTGGGACGACGGGCTCGAAGCGGTGCTGTCCGGCCAGAAGCGGCGCCGGCGGGCGGCGACGGCCGAGACGCTGCAAGAGGCGACCTGAGCAACAGGCCCCCCGAGCAACAGGCCACCTGAGCGCGCGGTGCCTCGACCGCGGCGGGCGGCTTCGCTAGAACCGGAGCGCCCTGCCCGACAGCCGACGAGCGCGCCGTGACCGCATCCCCCCTCGCCTCCACCGACGCCCCCGCCGCGCCGATCGACCGTTTCGCCGCCATCGTCGGGGCCCGCAACGTGCTGACCGCCGACGCCGACACGGCGCCCTACCTCGTCGAGTGGCGCGGCCTCTATCACGGCCGCACGCCGGCGGTGCTGCGGCCGGGCTCGACGGCGGAGGTGGCGGCGATCCTCGCGCTCGCCAACGAGACGCGCACGCCGATCGTCGTGCAGGGCGGCAACACCGGCCTCGTCGGCGGCCAGGTGCCGGACGAGAGCGGCCGCGAGGTGGTGCTGTCGGTCGCCCGCATGGACCGCATCCGCGAGGTCGACGCCGCCGGCGGCACGATGACGGTGGAGGCGGGCTGCATCCTGGAGCGCATCCACGCCGAGGCCGAGGCCGTCGACCGGCTGTTCCCGCTGACGCTCGGCGCCCAGGGCTCGTGCCGCATCGGCGGCAACCTGTCGACCAACGCCGGCGGCACGGCGGTGCTCGCCTATGGCAACGCCCGCGATCTCGTGCTGGGGCTCGAGGTGGTGCTGCCGACGGGCGAGGTGTGGAACGGCCTGCGCAAGCTGCGCAAGGACAACACCGGCTACGATCTGAAGCAGCTGTTCATCGGTGCCGAGGGCACGCTCGGCGTCATCACCGCCGCGGTGCTGAAGCTTTTGCCGAAGCCGGTGGCGCGGGAGGTCGCCTTCATCGGCGTCGACAGCCCGGAGGCGGCGCTCGATCTGTTCAACCGCCTGCGCGGTGCCGCCGGCTCGTCGCTCACCGGCTTCGAGTTGATCGCCCATACCGCTTTCGATTTCACGCTCCGCCACCTCGCCGGCGCCCGCAATCCCCTGTCGGCACCACAGCCCTGGTACGTGCTCGCCGAGGTCTCCTCCGGCAGCAAGGCGCTCGACGTGCGCGCCCTCTTCGAGGAGGTGCTCGCCGGCGCCTTCGAGGACGGCGTCGTCGCCGACGCCGCGATCGCCGGGAGCCTCGCCCAGGGGGACGCCTTCTGGCACCTGCGCCATGGGCTGTCGGAGGTGCAGGCGCACGAGGGCGGCTCGATCAAGCACGACGTCTCGGTGCCGGTCGCCTCGGTGCCGGCCTTCCTCGCCCGTGCGACGGCGGCGGTCGAGGCGCTGGTGCCGGGGTGCCGGCCGGCGGCCTTCGGCCACATGGGCGACGGCAACATCCACTTCAACGTCTCCCAGCCCGTCGGCGCCGACAAGGCCGCCTTCATCGCCGGCTGGGACGCGATGGGCACGGTCGTGCACGGCATCGTCGCCGAGCTCGACGGCTCGATCTCGGCGGAGCACGGCATCGGCCGGTTGAAGCGCCACCTGTTGCCCGGGGTGAAGGCGCCGCTCGAGCTCGACTTGATGCGGCGCATCAAGCGGGCCTTCGACCCCAACGGCGTCCTCAATCCCGACCGCGTTCTCTGATCCCACGCGGGAGAACCGACCGCATCCCGAGGGCGCCGCGGCTGCCGCCGTCGGCGTGTCGGAAATGGTTCGCTCACTGGTTCGCGCTAGGACTCTCGCGAGCGACCATCCGCCGGGGGGCGGTCGTCACCGGCCGCGTAACCTCCTGGAAAGCAACGGCAAGCCACTTTCGTCAGGCGGTCATGGATCGCCTTGCATCTTCGACACCCCCACCGCCACTGTGGACCGCGAGCGCCGCGGTTCGATCGGAAGCGAACAATGCTGTTGCGAGATCTGATAGCGACAGTGTCCAGAAGCTCGCTCTCCGAGCTTCTGGACTCGGTCTGCGATCTCGCCGCCAGCCGGCACGCCTGTCACGCCGTCAGCATCGCCCTGAACGGCCAGGACGGCCTGGTGCAGGGCCGCAGCGCCCACTTTCGCGCCTTCTCGGCGATCGATTGGCACAACCTACACGATCGTGTCGGGCCCCATGTCGCCCTCGCTCCGGCGCTCAGGGTCGACGACCGGATCGCCGTCCGGTTCGCCTCCGACGCGGCGACGATGATGATGCACGCCGAGCCGGACGCCGCCGGGGCGGGCGGCGCCACCCTGATGGCTCTCGGTCTCGGCCCGGCCCCCACGGCGGGGCGCGACGGCATCGTGCAGGCGCTGTCCGGGCTGCTCCGCACGGTCGCGGTGCACGTCCAGGACTACTGCGCCGCGCAGACCGCCCTCGCCCGTCTTCGCTACCGGCTCGCCACGGTGGAATCGCTCGCACGCGTCGGCGTCTGGGAGGTGGACCCGGTCAGCCGCCGCCTGCACTGGTCGGACGAGATCTACCGGCTGCACGGGCTGCCGGCCGGGCGGGAGCCGGACGTCGAGACAGCCCTCGGCTTCTACCCGGAGCCCTCGCGCTCGACGCTGCGTGAACACTACCAACGTCTTCTGGAGGCCGGCGCCGGCTTCGACCTGACGATGCCCTTCGATCGGGCCGACGGCGAGCGCCGCGTCGTGCGCGTCATCGGCGCCAGCGACCGCGAGGGACGGCCGTCGAGCAGCGCCTTCGGCGTGTTCCAGGACATCACCTCGCAGGCGCATCGCGAGGAGGAACTGTGGCGGGCGGCCAACCACGACCCGCTGACCGGCCTGCCAAACCGGCGCGCCTTCGCCGAAAGGCTCGCCGCCGTGTGCACGGAGGCGAGCAGCAGCGGCGGCTTCGGAGTGGCGATCATCGCCGATCTCGACAGCTTCAAGGTGATCAACGACGTTCACGGCCACGATGTCGGCGACCGGGTGCTGGTGGCGATGGCCCGACGTGTCCATGCCGCGACGCCGGTGGCCGGACGGGTCGGCGGCGACGAGTTCGCGCTGGTGGCGACGGGGTTCTCGACCCGCGAGGCGGCGCAGGCGGCGGCCCGCCGCATCATCGGCGACCTCGCCTTCGAGTTCTCGCACGACGCCCGGCAGGTGCCGATCACCGCCACGGCCGGTGCCTGCGTGGTGTGCGCCGGCTCATGCGACGCCGCCGAGGTGCTGCGCAGCGCCGACATCGCGCTCATGCACGCCAAGCGGCGGGGACGGCGCGAGGTGGCCTTCTACGAGGCCCGCTTCGGCGACGAGCTGATCCGCCGCGATCAGACGCTGACCCGTGTGCGCGCGGCCCTCGCCCGCGGTGGCGTCGTCCCCTACTACCAGCCCCAGGTCGACGTCGCCTCCGGTGCCGTGATCGGCGTCGAGGTGCTGGCGCGACAGCTGCTCGACGGCAAGGTGACGGCCGCCACCGACTTCGAGGCCGCCTTCGCGGACGGTGCCCTCGCCGTCTCGATCGGGCGCGTCATCCTCGGCGCCGCCTGCCGAGACCTCGGCCAGCTGCGTCGCCAGGGCATCCTGCCGCCGCGCCTCTCCATCAACGTCGCGCCGATGGAGATCTGCTACCCCGACTACACCCGCAACCTTCTGGCGCAGCTCGAGGCGCACGGCATCCCGACCAACGACGTGCTGGTGGAGATCACCGAGGACGTTCTGCTCGGCCGCGACCAGGACGAGGTGCACGAGGCCCTCGACGAACTGGCGCACGGCGGTATCCGTGTCGCCTTCGACGACTTCGGTACCGGCTACGCCTCGCTCATCCACCTCGCCTCCTACCCCGTCCACCAGGTGAAGATCGACAAGCGCTTCATCGCCGAAATCGTCACCGATCCGGTGAGCCAGGCGGTGGTGCGGGGCGTCGTCGAGGTGAGCCGGGCGCGGGCGATCGAGGTGGCCGCCGAGGGCGTCGAGACGTCACGCCAGCTCGCCATGCTGCGGGCGATCGGCTGCGACGTCGTGCAGGGCTACCACATCGCCCGGCCGATGCCCTTCGAGGCACTCGCCGCCCTGCTCGCGGACGGCCCGATCCTCGGCGGCGGCCGGGCCTGAGGCGCGCCGCGCCTGCAGCGGGCCCAAGGCGCGGCGCGGCTCTAGCGGGCGAAGCGGCGGTCGTAGGCGAGGACGGCGTTGAGGAGCACCTGTGCACCGGCCGCGCACTCGTCGAACGACGTGTCCTCCGCCTCGTTGTGGCTGATGCCGTCCTTGCAGGGCACGAAGATCATCGAGGTCGGGCAGATGCGGGCGATGTAGGCGGCGTCGTGGCCCGGACCCGACACGATCTCGCGGGCCGGCAGGCCGGCCGTGGCGGCCCCCTCGGCGACGCTCGCGACGCAGTCGGCGTCGAAGACCACCGGTGGCGAATCCCAGATCCGCTTCCAGACGATCTCGAGCCCGGTCTCGGCGGCAACCGCGGTGACCGTGCGGCCGAAGTCGGCCTCCATCTCCTCGAGCACTGCGGCGTCGGGGTTGCGGAAATCGACGGTGAAGAAGACCTCGCCCGGGATGACGTTGCGCGAGTTCGGCCTCACCTCGACGAGGCCGACGGTGCCGACTGCCGGCAGCCGCGCCTTGGCGATGCGGTCGACCGCCTCGAAGAGCTTGCCCGCACCGAGGAGGGCATTCTTGCGCAGCATCATCGGCGTCGAGCCGGTGTGCGCCTCCTTGCCGGTGACGGTGACGTCGTACCAGCGCATGCCCTGCACGCCCTTGACGATGCCGATGGTCTTGCCCTCGGCCTCGAGGATCGGGCCCTGCTCGATATGGAGCTCGAACATCGCGCTCATCGGAACGGTGCCGGCCTTCACCTCGCCGCGGTAGCCGATGGCGTCGAGCGCAGCGCCGAAGGTCTCGCCCTGCCGGTCCTCGCGTGCGTCGGCATAGGCGCGGTCGAAGACGCCGGCGAAGACGCCGGAGCCGAGCATGGCCGGCGCGAAGCGCGAGCCCTCCTCGTTCGTCCAGTTGACCAGCATCACCGGCGCGTTGGTCTCGTAGCCGAGATCGACGAGGGTGCGTAGCGCCTCCAGACCGCCGAGCACGCCCAGGATGCCGTCGAACTTGCCGCCCGTCGGCTGGGTGTCGAGATGGCTACCCATGGCGATCGGCGCGACGTCGTCGCGCTTGCCGGGCCGGACGGCGAACATGTTGCCGACCTCGTCGACCGTGACGGTGCAGCCGAGGCCCTCGCAGGCGGCCTTGAACCAGTCGCGCACCTGGCGGTCGAGGTCGGTCAGCGTCAGCCGCCGCACGCCGCCCTTCTCGGTGCCGCCGATCTTCGCCGTCTCCATCAGCGTGTCCCACAGGCGCTGCGGGTCGATGGAGAGGTTCGTGGTGGTGGTGGTCATGCAATTCGATCCTGACATCAGGCGGATGGGCAAGCGTTTGGAGAAGGCGTCGGGGAGGGACGGCAAGAGGGAAAGACGCGTCGGAGCATCGTCGCCGCCTGGATCACGGCAGAAACCGCCGTAGCCGGCGACGACGCGCATGCGACCTTCGCCGGAAACCCGCCCCGTGCTTTCGCGGCTCTAACGATCGTCCTCGCCGGTGGTGCGTCCTTCGAGGATTGTGGGGCTATCGGCGACCGCGTTCAGATCTTCTATGCTCGGCGGGGTAAGAGCGGCGCATCGCCGTCCCCAGCGCGTGATGATGAACGTCTCGCCATTCCTCGCCCTCTCAAAAAGGCTGAGGAGATTCCGTTTCGCGTAGGTCGCCGTAACGATCTGCGGTTCCACCACTGCCTCCCGAGAGCCGGTGCCGTTCACGTGGCATCCGCCTATGCGTCCGAGGTCACAAGGCCTGCCTCATCGAGCAGATCGAGTCGTCTGTACACTCGATCGAGGCGCGCCTCGATGCGGTCCACCCTGCTCGATAGGTTCGCCACCGAGATTTCCAGCGTGCCCGTGCGACGGGTCAACTCGTTCACCCTGTCGATGACCAGATCGAGTTTCTCGTCGATCCGCCGCAAGTAGCGCAGCGTCAGATTGTCGGGCTCATCCATCGAAGCCTCACGACTGCCGTTGAAGCCAAAACCCATTCTGCCGCCAATCCCCTACGGCGTCACCTCCGCCCGCTCGACCGCCCGCGGCGCCGTCAGCGCCCGCCACTTGGCATTCGCGACGTGCACCGCCGGGAACGGGTCGCGCGCCACATAGGCGCCGTCGCCGCGCTCGGCACGCAGGCGGCCGTCCTGCCAGGCGATCTTGCCCCGCGACAGCACGACGGCCGGCAGGCCGACGCACTCGAAGCCCTCGAAGACGTTGTAGTCGATGCGGCTCACCTGGGTCTTCGGCGAGATGGTCTTCGTCGCCGACGGGTCCCAGACGATGATGTCGGCATCCGAGCCCACCGCGATGCGGCCCTTCCGCGGATAGACGTTGAGGATGCGGGCGATGTTGGCGGACGTCGCGCCGACGAACTCCTCCTTGGTCAGCCGGCCGGTGCCGACGCCGGCCGTCCACAGCACCGGCAGGCGATCCTCGAGGCCGCCGGTGCCGTTCGGGATCTTGGTGAAATCGCCGAAGCCGAGGCGCTTCTGCTCGCTCGTAAAGGCGCAGTGGTCGGTCGCCACCACCTGCAGCGAGCCCGACTGCAGCCCCGCCCACAGGCTCGCCTGATGCTCCTTCGGGCGGAACGGCGGCGACATCACGCGGCGCGCCGCATAGGTCCAGTCGGCGTTGCGGTACTCGTCCTCGTCGAGGACGAGGTGCTGGATCAGCGGCTCGCCGTAGACGCGCTTTCCCGCGGCCCGCGCCCGGGCGATCGCCTCGTGGGCGGGCTTGCAGGAGGTGTGGACGACATAGAGCGGGCAGCCGGCCATGTCGGCGATCATGATCGCCCGGTTGGTCGCCTCGCCCTCGACCTCGGGGGGACGCGAGTAGGCGTGGCCCTCGGGCCCGGTGATGCCCTGCTCCATCAGTTGCTGCTGCAGGCGGAAGACGACGTCGCCGTTCTCGGCGTGGACGAGCGGCAGGGCGCCGAGGGCGGCGCAGCGACGGAACGAGTGGAAGAGCTCGTCGTCGTTCACCATCAAGGCGCCCTTGTAGGCCATGAAGTGCTTGAAGGTGTTGATGCCGTAGGTCTTCACGACGGTTTCCATCTCGTCGAAGACCGGCTCGTCCCACCAGGTCACCGCCATGTGGAAGCCGTAGTCGCAGGCGGCGGCCTCGGACTTGCGCCGCCAGTCCTGGTAGGCGGCGAGCATCGACTGGCCGGGGGCCGGAATGCAGAAGTCCACCACCATGGTAGTGCCGCCCGACAGCGCCGCCTTGGTGCCCCACTCGAAGTCGTCCGCCGACACCGAGCCCATGAACATGAACTCGAGGTGGGTGTGCGGGTCGATGCCGCCCGGCATGACGTAGGCGCCACCGGCGTCGACGATGGTGGCGCCCGACGGCGCCTCGAGATCGCGCCCGACGGCGACGATCCTGCCGCCCTCCACGAGCACGTCCGCCTTCTGCGAGGCGTCATGGTTCACGACGGTGCCGCCGCGGATGAGAGTGGTCATGGGGAGCTCCGAGATCGCCTTGTTGAAAATGCGGACGCTTCGGTCGTGATTGACAGGCCCCCACCTGCCGGCTTCGCCGGCGGTCCTCCCCCCTGGCAGGGGGAGGACAGGTGGTGCCCTTGTTAGAGGTCACCCGTCCACAACCAGTGACGCGTCCCTCCCCTGCCAGGGGGAGGGACAGACCGCGCAGCGGTCAGGGTGGGGCCCGTCTATCCGAAGTGCGACGGCGTGTTCGCTCGTGAACCAACTTCCGTCCTTCCATATTCAATCCCCCAAAAACCGCCGCCCGGATCGTCTCCAGCACATCGTCGATCCGCAGGAACACGTCAACGTTCTGGAACCTCAACACCCGGTAGCCCGCCCGCTCCAGCCATGCCGTCCGCCGCGCATCGTAGTGCGCGTCGGCCTGCTCCGTGTGCTGGCCTCCGTCGAGTTCGATGACGAGCCTCGCAGCCTGGCAGGCGAAGTCCGCGACGAAGGCACCGATCGGCACCTGGCGCCGAAAGTGGGAGCCGTCCAGCGGAAGGCGCCGAAGTGCGTTCCACAGGGTCGCTTCCGCCTCCGTCGGCTGGTGACGGAGACGGCGGGCGGTGTCGCGGCGGGTGCGTTCGACGACCATCGGAGCGATCGCTCTTGATTGACGGGCCCCCACCTGCCGGCTGCGCCGGCTGTCCTCCCCCCTGGCAGGGGGAGGACGCGTCAGCGGTTCTGTCGGGCAATACCGGTCCAAAACCCGCGACGCGTCCCTCCCCTGCCAGGGGGAGGGACAGACCGCCGAAGGCGGTCAGGGTGGGGCCCGTCAATCCAACTGACGAACGCCCCCCTCCCCTCACTTCATCGCGTCATACACCGCCGTCGAGGTCGCCCCTTCCGGCTTCTTGGTGATCACCGGGTCGGAGCCGCCCGACATCAGGATCGCCACCGTGCGGTCGAAGTCGGCCGGGTCGAGCTTGCCGTTCGCCTGCGTATCCAGGAGCTTGGCGATCTCGCCCATCATGCGCTTCTGGTGGGCCTCGGTCTGGGCGCCCGACGCGTCGTTCTCGAGCACGATCATCGCCGCCTCGTCGGGGTTCTGGCGCGCATAGTCCCAGCCCTTCATCGAGGCCTTCACGAACTTCGCCATCTTCTCGACGAAGGCCGGATCCTTGAGGTTGTCCTCCATCACGTAGAGGCCGTCCTCCATCGTGCCCTCGCCCTGCTCGTCATACTTGAAGACGACGAGGTCCTCGGGCTTGAAGCCGGCGTCGATCACCTGCCAGTACTCGTTGTAGGTCATCGTCGAGACGCAGTCGGCCTGCTTCTGGATGAGCGGGTCGACGTTGAAGCCCTGCTTGATCACCGTGACGCCGTCCGGGCCGCCGTCGGTCTTGAGACCCAGCTTCGACATCCACGACAGGAACGGATACTCGTTGCCGCCGAACCAGACGCCGAGCGTCTTGCCCTTGAAGTCGGCCGGCGTGGTGATGCCGGTGTCCTTGCGGCAGGTCAGCATCAGGCCGGACTTCTTGAACGGCTGGGAGATGTTGACGAGCGGAACGCCCTTCTCGCGCGAGGCGAGGGCAGACGGCATCCAGTCGATGACGACGTCGGCGCCACCGCCGGCGATCACCTGCGGCGGGGCGACGTCCGGGCCGCCCGGGTTGATGGTGACGTCGAGGCCTTCCTCGTCATAGAAGCCCTTCTCCGCCGCCACGTAGTAGCCGGCGAACTGCGCCTGGGTGACCCACTTCAGCTGCAGCGTCACCGGATCGGCCGCCTGGGCGCTGCCGATGCCGAGCGCGAGCGCGATGCCTGCTGCGATGGCCGTTCTCGTCGTCATGTCCACGTCCTCCACCAAGATGAGACGAAGTCCCCTCGCCCGGCGCCCTCTATCGCCGGTACGAGGGGTGCCAGAAGGTCACGGAGCGCTCGACGAGCGCGACGAGACCATAGAAGGCGGTGCCGGCGACCGCGGCGACCGCGATCTCGGCCCACACCATGTCGAGCGCCATGCGGCCGGCCTCGATCGAGATGCGGAAGCCCATGCCGACCGTCGGCGTGCCGAAGAACTCGGCGACGATGGCGCCGATCAGCGCCAAGGTCGAGTTGATCTTCAGGGCGTTGAAGATGAACGGCAACGCCGCCGGCAGCCTGAGCTTGACGAGCGTCGTCCACCAGGAGGCGGCGTAGGAGCGCATCAGGTCGCGCTCGAGCGTGCCGCTCGCCGACAGGCCGGCCACCGTGTTCACCAGCATCGGGAAGAAAGTCATCACCACGACGACGGCGGCCTTCGAATGCCAGTCGAAGCCGAACCACATCACCATGATTGGCGCGATGCCGATGATCGGCAGGGCCGAAACGAAGTTGCCGAGCGGCAGGAGCCCCTTGCGCAGGAACGGCACGCGGTCGGCGAGGATGGCGACGAGGAAGCCGGCGGCGCAGCCGATGACGTAGCCCGACAGCACGCCGCGCACGAAGGTCTGGACGAAATCCTCGGCGAGGATCGGCAGTGCCCCGGCGATGCGGGCGCCGACGGCCGACGGCGGCGGCATCAGCACCGGCGAGACGCCGAAGCCGACCACCGCCACCTCCCACAGGAACAGCAGGAAGGCGCCGAAGATCGCCGGCACGGCGATCGACGCGGCCCGCTGCGCCGCGGGCGAGGCGAAGCGGTGGGCAGCGAGCGCGTCGTTCGCGACCCAGGCGGCGACCCACAGGCCGAGCACGCCGAGCCAGAAGTCGAGATCGGCGTGGCCGGCGACCACGTCGAGATGAACGGTAACGAGCGCGGCGGCGCAGCCGGCGACGATGAGGGCGAAGACGAGCGCCAGCCGCGGCCCGTCGAGCCGCCGCGTCGCGCCGATGGCGCAGAGCAGCGCGCCGGTGCCGAGCCGCAGCACCGCGAACATCAACAGCGGCGTGCCGGCCACCTCGACGCCCGTCGGCAGGAAAGCCGACAGGGCCAGCAGCGCACCGGCGAAAATCCAGGCGGCGGCGCGGCCGCGCGTGACGGTCATCGCCGCGCCCCCATCGCCGCGAGCGTCACCCGCTCGGCGAGGCCGACGAGGGCGACGAGGCTCGCCGCCATCGCCGCGGCGACGAACAGCGCCGCCCAGATCTGCACGGTCTGCCCGTAGTAGGAGCCCGACAGCAGCCGCGCGCCGATGCCGGCCTGGGCGCCGGTCGGCAGTTCCGCGACGATGGCGCCGACGATGGCGATGGCGATCGCGACCTTGAGGCTCGCGAACAGGAACGGCACCGAGGCGGGCAGGCGCAACTTCCAGAAGGTCTGCGCCTTCGAGGCCGAATAGGTGCGCATCAGGTCGAGCGACAGCACGTCCGGCGAGGTCAGCCCCTTCACCATGCCGATGGTGACGGGGAAGAAGCAGAGATAGGTCGAGATGATCGCCTTCGGCACGAGGCCGCGCAGGCCGATCGAGCCGAGGACGACGATGACGATCGGTGCGATCGCCAGGATCGGGATTGTCTGGGACGAGATGATCCACGGCATCAGGCTCTTGTCGAGCGAGCGCATGTGGACGATCAGCACGGCGAGCACGATGCCGAGGATCGTCCCCATGACGAAGCCGAGCAGCGTCGAGGAGAGCGTCACCCAGCCGTGGTAGACGAGGCTGCGCTTCGACGTCGGATCGACGTCGAGGACGGTCTTCTTCAGCTCGACGACGATCTGGTGCGGCGCCGGCAGCAGGGGCCGGTCGTGCGACAGCGTGGCCGCGACGAGCTCTTCGTTGGTGTAGGCGGTGCCAGCGCGCTCGAAACCGTCTCGGACGATGCCGGCGTTGAGCGCCACGGCGGCGACGTACCAGAGCACGACAAGGATCGCGACGATGACCGCGACCGGCAGCACCGAGTCGAGTGCCCCGGAGCCGGAGCGCCGCACTGGTGCCGGACGGGCCGTGTGCGCCGCCGCCTCAGTCGCCATAGGCGTGCCCTGCCCTGAGGCCGGCTCGGACGCGGTGGGCCACCTCGAGGAATTCCGGCGTCTCGCGGATGTCGAGGGTGCGGTCGCGCGGGAAGTCGCAGGCGATCACGTCGATGATGCGCCCCGGCCGCGGCGACATCACCACGATCTTGGTCGACAGGAACACCGCCTCCTGGATCGAGTGGGTGACGAACAGCACCGTCTTGCCGGTCTTGTCCCACAGCCTGAGCAGGCGCTCGTTCAGGTGGTCGCGGACGATCTCGTCCAGCGCCCCGAAGGGCTCGTCCATGAGCATCAAAGCGGGGTCGAAGGAGAGCGCGCGGGCGATCGAGGCGCGCTGCTGCATGCCGCCGGAGAGCTGCCAGGGAAACTTGCGCTCGAAGCCCGTGAGATCGACGAGTTCGAGCTGCTTGCGCGCCCGCTCCGCCCGCTCGGCCGCCGGCAGGCCGATGATCTCGAGCGGCAGCATGACGTTCTTCTCGATCGTCCGCCACGGATAGAGGGCGGGTGCCTGGAAGACGTAGCCGGACTGGCGGGCGAGGCGCGCCGCCTCCGGCGTCAGGCCGTTCACCAGCACCATGCCGGCGCTCGGCTGCTCGAGATCGGCGACGACCCGCAGGAAGGTGGTCTTGCCGCAGCCCGACGGGCCGATGAAGGAGACGAACTCGCCGGCGTGCACGTCGAGGTCGACGTCGGAGAGGGCGAACACCGGGCCGTCGGCGGTCTCGAAGGTGAGCGACAGGCCGCGCGCCGCGATCACCGGCCGCCCCGCCTCTCCGGGCGCCGCCACGCCGCCGTTGCCGCCGCTCGTCTCGGTCCGCATCGCTTCCTTCACAATCCGCCCGTCCCGCTGTCCCGGCGCCGCCGCACCCCTCCGAGGGCACCGGTCGCCGGACCGGTCGCGGATCGCAAGGCGTGTGCCATGCGGGCAAGATAGCGTGATCGGCGGTCGCCGCGCGAGCGATGCACGCCGATCGGGCGGCGACGATTTGACCGGCTGGGCAAATCTTGGGCACCATCGCGCCGGATGCGGGCACGGCGGGGCAAGAGGGCGGGATGGAGGGGCACGAAGCCAAGGGCGCGGGCGGTGCCGTCGAGGTGACGGAGGGCGAATCGCCCGTCGGTCCGCGCAAGACGCGCATCGGCGAGGCGAACGCCGTGCGCATCCTGGACGCGGCGCTGACGGTGTTCTCGACGTTCGGCTACCACGGCGCCCGCGTCGAGCAGATCGCGGCCGCCGCCGGCATGTCGAAGCCGAACCTGCTCTACTACTTCCGCTCCAAGGACGCGCTCTACACCGCCGTGCTGGAGCGCACCCTCGACATGTGGCTCGAGCCACTGCGCGGCCTCGACGCCTCCCGCGACCCGTTCGACGCGCTGCCGGAATACATCGCCAACAAGCTCGAGGCCTCGCGGCGCGACCCGGCCGCCTCGCGGATGTTCGCGATGGAGATCATCCAGGGTGCGCCGCATCTCTCCCCCGTGCTGTCCGGCCGTCTCAAGTGCCTCGTCGACGCCAAGGCGGCGATCATCGAACACTGGATCGCCGAAGGGCGGATGGCGCCGGTCGACCCGCGCCACCTCTTGTTCTCGATCTGGGCGACGACCCAGCACTATGCCGACTTCGCCGTGCAGGTGCGGGCGGTGGCGGGCTCCGACCTCTCCGACGACGACTTCCACCAGCGCACGCTCGCTTCGCTGTTGACGATCCTGTTGGGTGGCTTGCGGGTCTGACGCGTCCCTCCCCTGCCAGGGGGAGGGACAGACCGCGCAGCGGTCAGGGTGGGGCCCGTCAATCCGAACTCGGGCTCGCATCGGGATTGACAGGCCCCCACCTGCCGGCCTCGCCGGCTGTCCTCCCCCCTGGCAGGGGGAGGACAAGAAGGCCTCACTCCGCCGCCTCGCGGACCGCCGGGTTGTTCGGGTGGCGGGTCCAGTCGAGGTGCGAGCCGTCGACGAGGCGGCCGGTGCGGCGGTCGACCTCGTTCATCAGCGGCACCATCTCGATGCAGTGCTCGATCGGGCAGACGGTGGCGCAGAGGTTGCAGCCGACGCACTCCTCGTCGATCACCTCGAAGTGGCGCACGCCGTCCTTCTGCGACGTGATCGCCTGGTGCGAGGTGTCCTCGCAGGCGATGTGGCAGCGGCCGCACTTGATGCAGAGGTCCTGGTCGATCCGCGCCTTGACCGCGTAGTGCAGGTTGAGGTGCTGCCAGTCGGTGACGTTCGGCACGGCGCGGCCGCGGAAGTCCTCGATGGTGGCGTAGCCCTTCTCGTCCATGAAGGTCTCGAGGCCGGAGATCATCTCGCTGACGATCTTGAAGCCGTAGACCATCGCCGCCGTGCAGACCTGCACGGTGCCGCAGCCGAGCGAGATGAACTCGGCCGCATCGCGCCAAGTCTCGATGCCGCCGATGCCGGAGATCGGAATGCCGGCGGTGCCGCGCGAGCGGGCGATGTCGGCGACCATGTGGAGCGCGATCGGCTTCACCGCCGGGCCGCACATGCCCCCGTGCGTCGCCTTGCCGTCGGTGTGCGGGTTCGGCGCCATGGCGTCGAGGTCGACGCCCATGATGGAGTTGACGGTGTTGATCAGCGACACCGCGTCGGCGCCGCCGCGCACCGCCGCCTGGGCGGGGTTGCGAACATCGGTGACGTTCGGCGTCAGCTTGACGATGACCGGCAGGCGCGAGTGCAGCTTGCACCACTCCGTCACCATCTGCACGTACTCGGGCACCTGGCCGACGGCCGCACCCATGCCGCGCTCGGACATGCCGTGCGGGCAGCCGAAGTTGAGCTCGATGCCGTCGGCGCCGGTGTCCTCGACGCGCGGCAGGATGCGCTTCCAGGCCTGCTCCTCGCACGGCACCATCAGCGAGACGACCATCGCCCGGTCCGGCCAGCGCCGCTTCACGGCGGCGATCTCGGCGAGGTTCACCGCGAGCGGCCGGTCGGTGATGAGCTCGATGTTGTTGAAGCCGATGACGCGCCGGTCCGGCCCGTGAATGGCGCCGTAGCGCGGGCCGGAGACGTTGACGATCGGCGGCCCCTCCTCGCCGAGCGTCTTCCAGACGACGCCGCCCCAGCCCGCCTCGAAGGCGCGCTCGACGTTGTAGGCCTTGTCGGTCGGCGGCGCCGAGGCGAGCCAGAACGGGTTCGGCGAGCGGATGCCGGCGAAGGTGACGGACAGATCGGCCATGCGACCCTCCTGCGGTGCGGGGCGGATGGGCCCCGAAAATCGGATGCGGGCTCGGACTATTCCGCGGCGACGGCGGCGACGCCGCGCAGCTGGCGGTCGATGGCGCGCGCCGCCTGCTTGCCGTCCTCCACCGCCACGACGGTGAGGTCGGACCCAGCGGCGACGCAGTCTCCGCCGGCGAAGACGTCCGGCAGCGAGGTGCGGCGCTCGTCGTCGATGACGATGCGGCCGCCCGCAAGCGCGAGATCGTTGCCGAGCACCTCGGCGATGAAGGTCTGGCCGATCGCCTTCAGCAGCATGTCGGCGGCAAGCTCAAAGCGCTCGTTTGTGTCGAACACCCGCCCCTCGTCCACCGCGGTGCCGGCGAAATGGACGCCGGCGAGGCGGCCGCCTTCTTCAGCGAGCGCGACCGGCCGGGCGAAGTGGCGGATGACCACGCCGTTCATCAAGGCGAGCTCCTGCTCGTAGCGGCTCGCCCCCATCGCCTCGGCGCCGCGGCGGTAGACGATCGTCACCTCCTCCGCGCCGAGCTTCTTCGCCTGCACGGCCGCGTCGACCGCCGTCATGCCACCGCCGACGACCACCACGCGCCGGCCGACCGGCACCGTGTCGAGGCGGCCCTCGGCCTGCGCCTCGCGCAGCCGGGCGATGAACTCGATCGCGTCCACCACGCCGGAGATGCCGCCGTCGTGGAAGCCGAGGTGGTTGACGCCCTGCAGGCCGAGCCCGAGGAAGACCGCGTCGTAGTCGGCCCGCAGGCCCGCGAGCGTCACGTCGCGGCCGAGCGCCTTGCCGGTCTCGATGGTGATGCCGCCGACCGACAGGAGCCACTCGACTTCGCGCTGGGCGATGTCGCCGGTCGCCTTGTAGGACGCGATGCCGTACTCGTTCAGG
>CALRZT010000061.1:0-17862 GCA_943372725.1 Pseudoxanthobacter soli DSM 19599 | reverse complement strand
ACGGGAAACTGAAGAAGCCGTCGAAATAGCTGATCGCCGTTGGCTCGACCGAGAGGTTGCCGAGGACCGCCGGCACCTTGTCGGTGCCGGTGTTGGTGTAGAGCACGCCCGGCGCGGTCAGCGCCTTGGCGCCGTAGCCGAGCGGCGGCATGTCGAGGACGAGGTCGCCCTCCGCCGGCATCGTCACGGCGATGGCGAAGCGGCTCGCCGGCGGGATGACGAGGCGGGTGCCGCCCTCGATCGGCGAGGTGTGGACGGCGGGATAGGGGTTGCCGTCCTGGCCGACGATCATGATCGGCGGATGGCGGCCGGTGGCGGTCTCGGTCAGGCGGACGGTGATGTAGGCGAGGTCGGAGATGTTGGCGAGCACCCAGATCTCGGTCTGGCCGGGCTTCGCCTTCAGCACCGGCTGGAACTGGCCGTTCACCGTGAACTGCACGTCTCGCGCGTGGTCGGGCAGTGCCGGATCGGGGGGCACGTCGAGGCTGCGGTCGTCGCCCGAGGCGGTGAAGCGCTGCAGGTTGGTCGGGATATAGGAGAAGAAGGCGCGCTTGTTGTTGATCGACAGCGGCCCGGCATACCACACGGTGAACGACTTCGAGCCGGTGGGCCAGTCCTCGAAGCCGGTCGGCGTCAGGAGCGGCCGGTAGGTGCCCTCCTCGAGCTCGCCCGGCTTCGGCGGCACGATCGTGCTCATCCACATCGGCCACGAGGTGTTGTTGAGCTCGGCGCGGCCCGCGGCACGGCCGGCGACGTAGTTCACCTGCAGCGCCATCGAGCGCACCGGCAGGGCGCGCTCGGTGACGACCGGCAGGCCGCCGTCCGGGCGGCCGATCGCCAGCATGCCGGCAAGCCCCATGTAGACCTGCGGCGACGTCAGCCCGTGCAGATGCGGGTGATACCAGTACATCCCCTGCGGCATGTTCATGGGGATGTCGTAGACGTGGGTATTGGCCGTGCCCGCCGGCATGTAGATCAGCACGTTGTCGCCGTTGCCCTTCGGCGTGACGTGCAGGCCGTGGGTGTGCAGATTGAGCGGCGACTGCTCCAGCTGCGGCGGGTAGAGCGGCACGAAGCCGCCGACCGGCGTGTACGCGGGGCTGAAGAAGTCACGGATGGTGAGGCCCGACAGCGCGTTCTCCATGTGGACGACGAGCTTCTCGCCGGGAAACACCTGCAGCGTCGGGGCCGGATATTGCCGCGTGCCGGTGCGCTCTCCGTTCGAGGCGGTGCCGCGGATGAGCTCGTAGTCGTAGAGCAGGAAGTTCTTCACCGGCACGGCGACGGTATCGAGCACCGCCTCGCTCTGGCGCGCCGTCAGGCGGACCTCCAGAACGCCGCCCTCGCTCGCCAGCACGACGGGCTCGCGGTAGGGCGGACGGACGGACGGATCGGTGGTCGGCTCGGGCGCGGCAGCCTGGGCCGGCGTCGCCTCCTGCGCCTGGGCCGACGACAGGAAGGCGAGAGCCGTGCGGGCCGAGAGAGCCGCCCCCGTCCCGGCGCCGGCGTCCGTCGTGGAGCAGATCGGGCCGATGAACTCCGGCAGGTCCTCCGCCGCGGTGGTGGCGGTGACGGCGCCCGCAAGCCCCGTCGCCACCATGGCGCCGGCGAGCAGCGCCGGGCGCAGCCGCGTGCGCACGAATGCGGACACCAGCCCGATTCGACCTTCGACCATGACGCTTCTTCCCCAGCCTGACGTGTCGCACCGGAAGGCGCGCATCGTTCGACCCCGGCCGGCATCATAGACCGGCGCGACGGGGGCGGCGGTCACTTCTTTCGGAACGCTGCGGGTCGTCCGGCGAGAGGGATCGCCGGGCACCGGGCGGGCGGGGCCGAGGGTGGGGCGTCAGGCCACCGGGCGGGCCGTCAGGCGAGCGGGCCGTTCCAGACGTCGATCGCCGGGGTGCCGCGATAGTCGCCGAGGATGCAGAGGGTGCCGGTGCCGAGCAGGAAGTTCTCGCCCGCCTGGGCCGGCAGGCCGATCCAGCGGGCGGCGACGACGCGCAGGATGTGGCCGTGGGCGAACAGCGCGACGTCGCCCTTGACGGCCCGCGCCCGCGCGATGACGCGGTCGGCGCGCGCCGCCACCGCCGCTGGGCTCTCGCCGCCCGGGCCGCCGCCGTCCTTGAACACCTGCCAGCCGGGCCGCGTCTTGTGGATCTCGGCCGAGGTGATGCCCTCGTAGGCGCCGTAGTTCCACTCCATCAGGTCGGGATCGACCTCGGCGCGGTCGGCGAGGCCGGCGATCTCGCAGGTGTCGCGGGCCCGCCGCATCGGGCTGACGAGCACGAGCTTGAAGTCGGGCTTGCCCAGCACCGGCCGGAGCTTCTCGGCGAGCGCGCGGCCGTTGTCGGTGAGCGGGATGTCGGTGGTGCCGGTGTGCTGCCCCGAGAGGCTCCACTCGGTCTCGCCGTGCCGGATCGCATAGACGCTCACGCTTTGCCTCCCACCGTGTCGCCGCCGGGCGGCGGATCAGTCTCCACTCTAGCCCGCGCGCGTGACATCGGAAGGACCGTTCCGCTCCCTTTCGGGCGCCCGGCCACTGAGTCAGGCCGCCGCCACCGCTTCTCCAATGGACACAAGGCGGATACGCTACAAGGAACGAGAAAACGCGTTCGCAGGGGGGCGAGATGGCGTGGGCGAAGCCGGAGCACAGTCGCAGCAAGGTGAACTCTGCAGGCGACCTCTTTGTGAGGTCCGACGATATCGGTGACATTCTTGACGCACTTACCATCATTAACAACTGGCGCGCTTCACATCAGTATCCGCTCAACACCTTTCAGATGACACTTCGTCGCAAGGCTCGGAAAATTAGCGCCGGCTCGCTCGTTGCGCAACGTATCAAGCGAATGGAGTCAATATCGAGAAAGCTACAATCAGGAACCATGAAGCTGGTACAAATGCAAGATATTGGCGGATGCCGAGCAATCCTCCCGACGACAGATGATGTCTATCGTCTGCGAGAATTTTATGCCAAGGCAGAATTTGACCATAAACTCAGAAATGAGAAAGATTACATTAGGTTTCCAAAAGACGATGGATACAGAAGTATCCATCTTATCTACGAATACAAGGCAACTGGCTTAAATTTCGCGTACGATGGATTAAAAATTGAAATTCAGATGAGAACACAACTTCAACATGCCTGGGCAACGGCGGTAGAGGCCGTCGGAACCTTTACAAAGCAAGCATTGAAATGGCGGGGCGGCGACGCTGAATGGCAGCGCTTCTTTTTGCTTATGAGCGGCGCGGTCGCATTGCGCGAGGGGCGCCCCGTGCCGCCGGGTGTGGCAGATCGCATTGAAGATCTTGCCATTGAAATTAGAGCTCTCTCTTCCAGGCTAAGAGTGAATGAAGCGCTACGCGCATACAATGTAACCCTCAATTATTCTGGTTCACTTGAGGAGCGCAAAGCCCGACTTCTCCTCGTTCACATGAAACCAGACGAGGAAGTTGTTGAAATTAAAGGGTACCGTGTCAATGAAGCTAGCCGCGCAAGTGATGATTACGCAAAGATTGAAAAGGAGATTCGTGCCGAAAATTCCGATCAAGCTGTACTTGTTCGAATCGAGAGTATTCGAGCATTGAGACGTGCGTATCCGAACTTGTTTCTTGACACAGCAATGTTCGCGGAATTTCTGGAGGAAGTCTGCCAGCACTGAGATTTGCCGAGGGGCCGATGCGGTGCCGTGAGCGCTGTTCAGCTGTCGCACGTGCGCACCTGCTTTTGTGGACTGCTGATTTACCCTACGCTCATCCTGAAACGCCGCCAGCCCGGCGCCCTTCGTGCGCCGCCCTCATCCGCCCTTCGGGCACCTTCTCCCGCGACCGCGGGAGAAGGAAGACCTGCGCCGCGCTCCCCGCTCGCCTTCCTCCCCACTACCCCTCCGGCCCCGCATACTTCCCCGCCGTCGCCGGGAACAACCCCTTGACGATCTTGAACTTCGAGATGTCGACCGTCGCGTCCATATGCAGGAAGATCGCCGCGTCGCGGAAGAGTTTCTCGACGCCGAACTCCAGCATCATGCCGTTGCCGCCGTGCAGCTCGACGCAGTGCATGGCGACCTTCATCACCTCTTCCGAGGCGAACACCTTCGCCATGTTGCACATCACGTCGGCGTTCGGCGCGTTGGTGTCGACGGCGTGGGCGGCGCGCTCGACCATGCCGCGCACGGCCTCGAGCCGCACCGCCATGTCGGCGATGCGCAGCGCCACCGCCTGGTGCTTGATGAGGATGCGGCCGCCCTGCACGTAGGTCTGAACGTAGTCGGACGCCACCTCCAGGCAGCGCATGCCGACGCCGAGGTTCTTCGCGGCCTGCACGATCTTGCCCGGCCGGTGGTAGACGCCGAGGCGGCCGATCGCCTGGTTCTCGACGAGCAGGTGGTCGGCGGGAACGCGCATGTCCTCGAAGACGAGCTCGCCATTGTTCATGTAGCGGCAGCCGAGCGTCTCGTTGCAGCGCACCACCGTCAGCCCCGGCGTGTCGCGCGGCACCAGGAAGCTCGACGTGCCCTGCAGCATGCCGACGGCGGGGTTGGTGTTGCAGTTCACCACGTAGAGGCTGGCGTCGTAGCCGTTGGAGATGAACTGCTTGCGGCCGTTGATCACCCAGTGGTCGCCGTCCCGGACGGCACGGGTGGTCATGCCGGCCTCGGGCACGTTGTAGGGCAGCCAGCGGTCGGAGGCGCCGCGCGGCTCGGTGGAGCAGTGGGCGAGCAGGAACTGTGGGTCGGCCAGCAGCCGGGCGAACCAGCGCTCCTGCAGGTGCTCCGGCGCGACGGTGCGCAGGAGGACGGCGATCTTCCAGTTCTGCACGAGCTTGTCGGCGAGGCCCGAGTCGCCGCGGGCGATCTCCTCGGAGATGATCGCGAAGGTCTGCGCCTCGGTGGCCGGATCGAGCTCGACGCCGCCGAAGCGCTCGGGGACCCCGAGCGTGCGGATGCCGATTTTCTCGCAGCCCTCGAGGATCTCCGGCGGCAGGCGGCCGTCGGGCTCCATGCTCCACTCGCCCTTCCAGTTCTTGCGGATGAACGGCAGCACGACGTCGTCGACGAAGGCGCGGCAGCTCTGCCGCATCAGCACCTGTTCCTCGGACAAGGGCAGCATCGGGTCTCCTCCAGCGTCGTTCTCGTGGCGGGCTCGCGCCGCCTTTGCGGCGAGGCTAGCGAGCGGTCGGAGGCCGAGACAGTGCGAAAAACGGAACGCAGCGGCTGCGTCCGTGGCTCACCCGCGGCGGCCGGGACAATGGCGGGCGGGCGGCGATCGCGAGGGCGCCCGGTCGGCGTTGCCCTCACCGACGGGCCGCTCGGTCGCATCCCGCGGCCGCGGCGGCACCGGCGGTGGTGGATCGCGCAGGTGACAGGATGACAGCGGGAAGTATCAGCGATGCCGCAATCTTGATCGAGCAACTTTTGCGGGTGGATGGACTTCAACAGGGTGCGCGGACAGACTGCCGCTGCTCGATTTTATCCGGTGGTGTATTCCATGTTCAGTATTTCAGGTGTTCGCGCCGGGCTTTCGCTCGCGCTCATGGCCGCCGCGACGACGGCAGCCTCGGCCCAGCAGATCACCGTGACGACGGCGTCGGTGGAGGCCGGCAAGCTCGTCGTCGAGGGGACGACGCCGCAGGCGAACCAGAAGATCACGCTGGACGATGCCTTCAGCGCGAAGTCGAAGGGGTCGCGGGCTTTCAAGTTCAGCCTCGACGACTACCTGCCGCCGAGTTGCATCGTGGCGCTGAAGGCCGGTGCCCTCACCACCACGGCGGTGGTTGCGAACTGCGGTCCGCGCGGCCTGACGGCGCGCGGGGCCTGGAACGGCGAGGACGACTACGTCGCCGACGATCTCGTCACCTTCGGCGGCTCGAGCTGGCGGGCGAAGCGCGCCAATACCGGCAAGACGCCGGTGGCGGGCAAGACGTGGGAGGTGTTCGCCAGTGCGGGCGACCCCGGCGCGACCGGGCCGGAGGGTCCGCAGGGCGAGACGGGTCCGGCCGGCGACGCCGGTCCCCAGGGCGAAATCGGTCCCGAGGGGCCGCAGGGCGCCACAGGTCCGCAGGGTTCGACGGGCGCGACCGGCCCGCAGGGGATCATCGACGTCTGGCAGATCGCCGGCGTCCCGTCGGAGACCAGCGGCGTCGCCGGTTACACCTTCACCTTCACGCCCGGCTTCCGCACGATCACCATCGGCGCGGGTCAGAAGGTCTTCGCCATCTCTTCGATGTCGGCCCGGCAGATCGTCGACGGCCAGCACGGGGCGATCTGGGCGATCTGCTTCCGCACGAGCCCGAACGGGCCGATCCAGAACCGTGGCCAGTTGTTCAGCTTCTTCGGCCTCGTCACGCAGAACAACTCCATCACGGCCCAGGCGGTGCTCGAGCTCGACCCCGGCACCTACGACATCGGCCCGTGCCTCGCCGTCAACCAGAACGGCAAGCTGAACTACAACTCGTTGAGCACCACGACGCTGATGCTCCTGAACGACAGCTGAGGCAGCAGCGGCGACGCCGCGGGGCGGTCGCCTGCCCGCGAAGTCGAAGGCAGACGACGGCGGTCGGCAAGCTTGATTGGGTGGTGAGTGTCCATGGCGAGCATGTGTCAGGCGGGGGCGTCGCTTTCTCTGGTGGTTCTGGTGGCGACCTCCGCTGCAGCCACCGCCCAGCAGATCAGCGTCACGACGGCGACGGTCGAGGGCGGCAAGTTCGTCGTCGAGGGGACGACGCCGCTGCCGAACCAGAAGATCACGCTCGACGATCGCTTCAAGGCGACCTCGCAGCGGTCGCGGACGTTCCGGTTCAGCTTCGACGACTATCTGCCGCCGGACTGCATCGTCGCCCTGAAGGCGGGCGCGCTCGCCACCACCGCGCTGGTCGAGAACTGCGGTCCGCGCGGGGTGACGCCGCGAGGGCCCTGGAACGGCGAGGACGACTACGTCGTGGGCGACGTCGTCGGCTTCGGCGGCTCGAGCTGGCGCGCCAGGCGCGACAACACCGGCAGGCCGCCGGCGAACGGCAAGGACTGGGCGCTCTTCGCCCGCGCCGGCGACGGCGGCGCGACCGGGCCGACGGGCCCGCAGGGTCCGACCGGGCCGGCGGGCACGACCGGGCCTGAGGGTGAGCCGGGGCCGCAGGGCGCGCAGGGCGCCACCGGGCCGCAAGGAGGGCTCGGGCCAACAGGCCCACGGGGGGTCGTCAAGACCTGGCAGTTCACCGGCACGCCGAGAGAGACCAGCGGCTTCGGCAACTACATCTACCTGTTCACGCCTGGCTACCAGACGATCACCGTCGGTCCGGGCCAGAAAATCTTCGCGATGTCGTCGATGTCGGCGCGGCGGATCGTCGACAGTGGGCAGCATGGGGCAATCTGGGCGATCTGCTACCGCGCCGGTCCGTCGGATTCGCTCAAGTCGCGCGGGGACCTGTTCAACTGGTTCGGCCTCACGACGCAAAACAACGCGATCACGGCCACCGCGGTGTTGGAGCCGGGGCCGGGAACCTGGGACGTCGGACCCTGCCTTGCGGTCGGGCAGACCGGCAAGCTGGACTACAACTCGCTGAGCACCACGACGCTGACGCTGGTCAACGGCGGCTGAGGCGCGCGGCGCCTCATGCCTGCACGAGGTTCGCCAGCACGATCTCGCGCCAGATGCGCGTCGGCGTCACCCAGGCGTCCGGCGCGTCGTAGGCGCCGGAGAAGATCACCGCCGTGACGCCGGCCTCGGGCAGGACGAACAGCCGCTGGCCGCCGTTGCCGAAGCCGCCGGCCCAGGGCCGCGGCGCGGGTCCGAGGGCGGGCACCGGGGCCGCGGCGAGGAACCAGCCGCGGCCGTAGTCGAGGCCGGGCTCCACCGCCGCGGCCGGCTCGAGGGCAGCGTCGATCCACGATGCTGGCGCGATCTCCGTGCCGTCGGGCCCGCGGCCGCGGGCGAGCAGCAACTCGCCGATGCTGAGCAGGTCGCGGGCGGTCAGCCTGAGGCCGGAGGCGGCGGAGGCGACGCCGTCGCGGCCGGCGTGCCACTCGAAGCGCTCGATGCCGAGCGGCGAAAACAGCGCCTTCCTGGCGAAGTCTTCGAGCCGGCGGCCGGTGCCGCGGGCGATCAATGCGCCGATGAGCGCCGTGGCGCCGCCGCCATAGGTCCACACCGTGCCGGGCGGATGGACGACGGGCTGCGACAGCACGAAGGCGAGCCGGTCCGGCGCCGCCTCCATGGCGATCTCGCTGTTCCTCGGGTCGGTGTAGGGCAGGCTCTCGTCCCACGCGAGGCCGAGCGTCATCGTCAGGGCGTGGACGACCTGCAGGCCGGCGCGGTCGGGTGCGGCGAGTTCAGCGACCTCGGGGAAGACGTCGGCGAGCGGCGTCTCCGGCGGCGGCACGAGGCCGCGGGCGAGCGCAATACCGTACAGCAGGCCGCAAACGACGCTCTTCGTCACCGAGCGCAGGTCGTGCAGCGTGTCCGGGCCGTGGGCGACGATGCCGAGCGGCCGCCCCCACGCCTCGTCGTCGCCGTCGAAGGAGCGCTCCAGCACGACGCGGCCGTTGCGGGCGACGACGACGGCGTGCAGGTCGCGCAGCAGCCCCGAGCGGACCCCGGCGTCGAAGCGCTCGCCGAGATCGGGGCGGAAGCCGGCCGATGCTGGCAGGACTGTGGGAAGGGGGGTGGAAGGGGGCATAGGGAGTTCCGGCAGAGGAATCGCCCAGCACGATACCGGTCGGTGTCGAGAAGGGCACGGGACGGTTCGGCGACTCTCCGTCCTTCCGCTTGGGGTCATTCCCGGGCTTGTCCCGGGAACCCAATCGCCGGCCTCAGGCCCGACGGCCACCGGAGTGCGTGACGAGGGAATGGGTTCCCGGCACAAGGCCGGGAATGACTGCCGAGGGGTCAGTCTGCGCCTTGGACATTCCCCTCCCCCGCTTGACCGGCGCCCGCGGCAATGGTCGTGTCCGGGACGTCCTCTCGCGCCGGCGGCGGTCCTGATGAACACGTCCCTCCTTCTCGCCTCCGGCTTCGCCGGCTTCGTCTACGGCATCACGCCCGGGCCGGCGGTGCTGGCGCTGTTCGGTATCTCGGCGAACCAGGGGCGCAAGGCCGGGGCGGCGTTCCTGTCGGGCCACTTCGTCGGCGACATCGTCTGGACGACGCTGGCGCTCACCGCCATCGTCGGGGCGAAGGCGATCGGCTCGGTGGTGTTCGACGTGCTCGGCCTCGTCTGCGGCGCCTATCTCGGCTGGCTCGGCTGGCGGGCGGTGACGGTGAAGCGCACCAGCGCCGGCACGCTCGACACGGTGGTGCGCCAGCCGCTCCGGCGCGGGCTGATCTTCGGGCTGACCAACCCGAAGGGCTATCCGGTGGCGGTCGCGACCTTCACGGCTGTGCTGGCGAGCTATGCCGCCGGCCTCGACTGGGCCGGCGTGCCGGGACTGCTGGCGGCCGCCTGCGGCGGCTTCGTGCTGTCCTACGTCATCCTGATCGCGGTGACCGGGGCGGGCGTGGTCAGGCGGTTCTACCGGCGCCACGAACTGTGGATCGTGCGCGCCTCGGGGCTGTTGTTCCTGGGCTTTGCGGTGCATGCGGTGACGACGTCGGTCGCCGGGCTCGCGGGGCGGCGGACATGAGCGGCAGCGGCGCGCGCAACACGAGCCCGGGCGGGACAAGCCCGGGCGAGGCGGGGATGGAGACGACGGGTTTGGACACGAGCGAGTTGGAGACCGCGGAACCGGCGGTGGCCGCGGCGACGGACGGCGCGGCGGGGGCACCGGCGGCGACGGCGCACGACGACGTCTTCGCAGCAAGGGCGCGCGCCTGGTTCGAGGCGCTGCGCGACCGCATCCATGCAGCGCTGGAGGCGATCGAGGCGGAGGCCGAGGGCCTGCCCGGCGCTGTGGGCGGCCCCGCCGGCCGCTTCGAGCGCACCGCCTGGGCGCGCACCGAGCCAGACGGCGCGCCCGGCGGCGGCGGCGTCATGGGCATGCTGCGCGGACGGGTGTTCGAGAAGGCCGGCGTGCACGTCTCCACCGTCTACGGCGAGTTCGCGCCGGAGTTCCGGGCGCAGATCCCGGGGGCGGCGGAGGACCCGCGCTTCCTCGCCTCGGGCATCTCGCTGATCGTCCACCCGTGGAGCCCGCACGTGCCGACAGTGCACATGAACACGCGGCTGGTGGCGACGACGAAGCGCTGGTTCGGCGGCGGCGCGGATCTGACGCCGATGCTCGACCGACGGCGCACCCAGGCCGACCCGGACACCATCGCCTTCCACGCGGCGATGCGCGGGGCCTGCACGGCGCACGCGGTCGCCGACTACGACCGCTACAAGGCGTGGTGCGAGGACTACTTCACCATCAAGCACCGCGGCGAGCAGCGCGGCGTCGGCGGTATCTTCTACGACTATCTCGACAGCGGCGACCGCGAGGCCGACTTTGCCTTCACCCGCGCCGTCGGCGAGGCGCTGCTCGACGTCTATCCGCGCATCGTCCGGGCGAACCTCGCGACGCCGTGGACCGAGGCCGAGCGCCAGGAACAGATGGTCCGCCGCGGCCGCTACGTCGAGTTCAACCTCATCTACGACCGCGGCACGCTGTTCGGCCTGAAGACCGGCGGCAACGTCGATTCGATCCTCTCCTCGATGCCGCCGGCGGTGGCGTGGCCGTGAGGGGGTGAGGCGGAGGCGGCGCGGCGCGCGATGACCCACCCCCCCTCCCCGCACCCGTCCGCCGCCCCGTGGCCCGACCTCGCCGGGCGGCTGTTCGACGGCGGGCACGTGCTGCCGGTGCGCGTCTATTACGAGGACACCGACTTCTCCGGCGTCGTCTACCACGCGAGCTACCTGCGCTTCTTCGAGCGCGGGCGGACGGATTTCCTGCGGCTTCTCGGCATCGGCCACGCGGCGATGGCGGCGGGCGCCTTTGGGGCGGCGCGGGCGTTCGCGGTGCGCTCGATGACCCTCGACTTTCGCAAGCCGGCGACGATCGACGACGTGCTGGAGGTGACGACGCGCCGGGCCGAGCTCTCCGGCGCCCGCATCGTCCTCGACCAGACGATCGCGCGCGACGGCGCGGTGCTGGTGACGGCGACCGTCACGGTGGCCGTCATCGACGGCGAGGGCCGGCCGTGCCGGCTGCCGGCGGCGCTCCGCGAGCGGTTCGGCTGACCGTGGACGACGGCGGCTTCCTCGGCCTCAGCGATGGCGGCTGCGGCACTCGCGACACCGACCGATCGCCGCGCCTCCGCGCGAGCCCCCGTTAACCCGCCGTCAACCACGTTCCGCGCACGAAGGAGCCGGGTGGCGCGCGGCCGGGCGCGCCCTCCCGCGGTGGCGGTGCGAACCTAGTTTCGACACGATTGCCGACAATGGAGGCGCACGGCGGCGGGCTCGGGCTCCCGGCGACGGCCGGGTTCAGCGTTTGCCGTCGTCGACCGCCCGCCGCCGTCAAGTCGAGATCGGCACGGACGATGCACGGCGCCCGCGGGCGGCCGCGGATGCCCCGGCACGAGGCCGGACCGGCGTTCCCGCGGCCGGCGGGAACGCCGACATTGAGACGAGGATGGACGGACGATGAACCCCGCTGACGTGACGACGGAGGTGCTCACCGCGGCGCCCCACGCCGACATCTCGCTGATCGCGCTGTTCCTGCAGGCCCACCTCGTCGTCAAGCTGGTGATGATCGGGCTGGTCGTCGCCTCGATCTGGTGCTGGGCAATCATCGTCGACAAGTTCATCCTCGTCGCCCGCACCCGCAAGATGATGGACCGCTTCGAGGAGGTGTTCTGGTCGGGGCAGTCGCTCGAGGAGCTCTACCGCAGCCTCGCCGGACGCCCCGCCAACGCGCTCGCGGCCCTGTTCGTGGCGGCGATGCGGGAGTGGAAGCGCAGCCACGAGGGCGACCGGCCGGCGATCGCCTCGCTGTCCCAGCGCATCGACCGCGTCATGGACGTGACGATCGCCCGCGAGACCGAGCGGCTCGAGAAGCGGCTCCTGGTGCTCGCGACCGTCGGGTCGGCGGCCCCCTTCATCGGGCTGTTCGGCACGGTGTGGGGCATCATGACGAGCTTCCAGTCGATCGCCGCCTCCAACAACACGAGCCTCGCCGTGGTGGCGCCGGGCATCGCCGAGGCGCTGTTCGCCACCGCGCTCGGCCTCCTCGCGGCGATCCCGGCGGTCATCGCCTACAACAAGTTCAACGCCGAGGTGTCGCACCTCGGCAGCCGCATGGAGAGCTTCGCCGACGAGTTCTCGGCGATCCTGTCGCGCCAGATCGACGAGAGGGCCTGAGCCATGGGTGCTTCGGTCGGCCCCCTCGGGGGTGGTGGTGGCGGCGGACGGCGCAACCGCCGGCGGCGCTCGGCGCCGATCAGCGAGATCAACGTGACGCCGTTCGTCGACGTCATGCTGGTGCTGCTCATCGTCTTCATGATCTCGGCGCCGCTCCTGACCGTCGGCGTGCCCATCGATTTGCCCGAAACCCGTGCGACGCAGATCCAGGCCGAGACGGAACCGCTGACGGTGTCGGTCGGCAGTGACGGCAAGATCTACCTGCAGGACACGGAGATCACCGTCGAGGAACTGGTGCCGCGCCTGCAGGCGATCGCCAAGGCGGGCTACGAGGAGCGCATCTTCGTGCGTGGTGACCGGGACGCCGAATACGGCTCGATGATGCAGGTGATGGGACGGCTGAATCAGGCCGGCTTCCGCCGCATCGGTCTCGTCACCCTGGAGGAACAGGGCAGCTGAACTGATGCGCGTCGGACCGATCGTCTCGATTTTCGGCCACGTCGCGATCTTCGCCTGGGCCATCGTTGGCTTGCCGGGGGTGAAGCCCTATCCGGCCGAGCCGGTGGACGCGATGCCCGTCGAGCTCGTCGAGATCGGCGAGGTGACGGCGCTGCGCCTCGGCTCGAAGACCGCCCCGGACGCCGAAGTCGACCGCGCCTCCACCGTCGAGACAGACACGCCCGAGGCGCCGCCGGTGGAAGACGCCGGCAACTCCGAGACCACGCAGGACGCCCCGCCGGTGCCGGACCCGGGCGACGTCGCGGCGACGCCCGATGCCGGCGCGCCGCCGCCGCCGACGCCCGAGCCGGAGCCCGAGGTGACCGAACCGGAGCCGCCGGCCGAGGCGGCCGAGCCCGCGCCGCCGGAGCCCGCCCCGACGCCCGCCGAGCAGCCGGCCGAGGCGACCCCGCCGCCGCCCGAGCCCTCGGCCGCGCCCGCCCAGGCGACGCGCACGCCGAAGACCAAGCCGACGCCGCCGAAGAAGGTGACGGCGACGGCGAGCGCCGAGAGCAAGTTCAACTCCGACAAGATTTCCGCCCTGCTCGACAAGCAGGACCCGTCCGGCGGCGGCACGCAGAAGCCGGCCGGACAGCAGGCGCTCGGCTCGTCGAAAGGCAAGACCGTCTCGAAGATGTCGCAGACGGAACTCGCGGCGCTGCAGGCGGCGATCTATCCCTGCTTCAATCCGCCTGTCGGCGCCGAGGGAGCGGACCAGTTGGTCGTCCGCCTCCAGTTCAAGTTGACACCGGAAGGCGTCGTTGACGGCTTTCCCGAAGTTCTGAACTCCGATTCCAACCCCTATTTCCGCCCGATGGCGGAGGCGGCGCGACGCGCGGTGCTGCGGTGCGGCCCCTACGATTTCATGCCGGCCGACAAGTATGACACCTGGAAGGACGTGATCGTAAACTTCAACATCAGCGAGATGTTCCGCGGATGACCGCGGCCGCCACATTCTCTACGCTTTCCGTCGCCATTGCCGGCGCGCTCACCGGCGCCGCCCGCTCCGCCCCTCCCTGCGCCCCCTGACGCGGTTCCTGCCCATGTTCTTCGCGACCACCGTTTCGATCACCGCCGATTCCGCCCGGCGCAGCCCATTTTCGGAGCGGCTCGTCTCCGGTCTCGCGGTGCTGCGGAGGAATGCTCTCGGCGCCGCCGTCGCGGTGGCGGCGGGCCTCGGCCTCGCGGGCGCCTGGGTGACGCCCGCCGCCGCCCTGATCGAGATCGACATCAACCAAGGCGTCGTCGAGCCGATGCCGATCGCCCTGCCGGACTTCGGCGGCGACCCGGCGATGGGCCGGCAGATCGTCGAGGTGATCGCCAACGACCTGCGTTCGTCCGGGCTGTTTTCGCCCCTCGACCAGGCCGCCTTCATCGACCGCGCCGTCGACGCCTCCTCGACGCCGAACTTCGCCAACTGGCGGGCGATCAACGCCCAGGCCCTCGTCACCGGCACGGTGACGCCGGAAGGTGGCAACCTGCGCGCCGACTTCCGCCTGTGGGACGTCTTCGCCGGCGAGCAGATGACCGGCCAGAGCCTGACCACGAGTGCCGAGAACTGGCGCCGCCTCGCCCACAAGATCGCCGACGTCGTCTACGAGCGCCTGACCGGCGAGAAGGGCTACTTCGACACCCGCATCGTCTTCGTCTCGGAGAGCGGCTCGAAGGACAAGCGCGTCAAGCGCCTCGCCATCATGGACCAGGACGGCGCCAATATGCGTGCCCTGACGAACGGCGACGCGCTGGTGCTGACGCCGCGCTTCTCGCCGTCGAGCCAGCGCATCACCTACATGAGCTACGGGGCCGGCGCGCCGCAGGTCTACCTGCTCGACATCGGCACCGGCCAGCGTGCCAAGCTCGGCGACTTCCCCAACATGTCGTTCTCCCCGCGCTTCTCGCCCGACGGCTCGAAGGTGGTGATGAGCCTCCAGGAAGACGGCAACGCCAACATCTTCGCCATGGACATCGCGACGAAGCAGATGTCGCGCCTGACCAACTCCGCCTCGATCGACACCGGCCCGTCCTACTCGCCGGACGGCTCGCAGATCGTCTTCGAATCCGACCGCGGCGGCACGCAGCAGCTCTACGTGATGGGCGCCGGCGGCGGCGGCGCGACGCGCATCTCGTTCGGGCCCGGCCGCTACTCGACGCCGGTGTGGTCGCCGCGCGGCGACCTCATCGCCTTCACCAAGCAGAGCCAGGGCAAGTTCTCGATCGGCGTGATGAAGCCGGACGGCACCGGCGAGCGCATCCTGACGGAAGGCTTCCACAACGAGGGGCCGACCTGGGCGCCGAACGGCCGCGTGCTGATGTTCTTCCGCGAGAGCGGCGGTGGCGGTGGCCCGTCGCTGTACACGGTCGACCTCACCGGCCGCAACGAGCGGCGCATCGAGACCTCCGGCTTCGCCTCCGACCCCGCCTGGTCGCCGCCGCTGCCCTGACGTTTCAGGCGTCACGAGCGGCGGTTAAACTGTCGTTCACCACGTCGGACAACCGCCATTTAACCATCGGACTCTATCGTCCGACCGAATGCCCCGGGGCGACCGGCGCAAAGGAGAGTTCCCAAATGCAGCTGTTTTCGGGTCAGGGTCGGGTGGCCCGTCTCGCCATCGTCTTCGCCCTCGTGTTCGCCGCCGCGGCGTGCGCCAAGAAGGAAGTGGCGCCGGGTGCCGGCTCGGTCGCGCCGGGCTCGCCGCAGGACTTCGTCGTCAACGTCGGCGACCGCGTCTACTTCACCGAGGACTCCTCGGAGATCAACACCCAGGCCCGCGCCATCCTCGACCGCCAGGCGCAGTGGCTGACCCAGTACAACCGCTACACCGCCACCGTCGAGGGCCATGCCGACGAGCGCGGCACCCGCGAGTACAACCTCGCGCTGGGCGCCCGCCGCGCCAACGCCGCCCGCGCCTATCTCGTCAGCCGCGGCATCAACCCGGCGCGGCTGCGCGTCATCTCCTACGGCAAGGAACGGCCGGTCGCGGTGTGCGACGACGAATCCTGCTGGACCCAGAACCGGCGCGCCGTGACGGTGCTGAACGCCGCCGGCAGCTGAGCGACCCGGCGACCAACGGTCGCCGGGCAGACGTCGATCGCCACGGCGACCGCCGCTCCGCCGCGCCGAAGTCGCGGGGCGGCCGCCGGCGGGCCCTCAAATGGCCGCAGAGGCGGGTGAAAAACGAGGGGGCCGCGAGCGCACCGCGCCGCGGCCCTTCTTCGTTTCGCGTCCGGTCTTGACGGCGGCCGTGGCGCGTGGAAACCGTCGGCGCTCCGGGGCGGGCGCCGGATGAGCGCTAGAGGCGGTCGATGACGATGCGGATGCTGGGTGCGGGACGGCGTTGCGCGGGTGCGGGCATTGTTGCGGTGGCGGTGTCCATCCCGATGGCGGTGATGGCACCGGCGATGGCGCAGCAAAGCTGGGAGACCGCCCAGATCATCCGCGACACGCCCACCAATACCCGCCAGGCCGGCGAGGCGGCGCTGCGCATCGAGCGCATCGAGACGCAGATGCGCACGCTGAACGGCCAGGTCGAGGAACTTTCGTTCCAGATCCGCCAGCTCACCGACCAGATCCGCCGCATGCAGGAGGACAACGAGTTCCGCTTCCAGGAGCTCGAGGCCGGCCGCGCCAAGAAGCGCACCGACACCCCGGCCGCTGCCCCCGCAGGCGGCGCCGCCGACACCGCGACGCTGACGATCCCGCCGGCCGACGCCGCACCGCCGGCCGGTGCGCCTGCCGGCTCGCTCGATACGGCGGGCCTCGGCGCCGGCGCCCTCGACGTCGGTGCAGGCTTCGCCATGGAGCCGCTGGCGCCGCCGGACGCCCTGCCGGGCGTCGCCGCTGGCTCCTCCGTCGTCACCGCCGCCCCGCCGCAGTCGCTCGGCCAGTTGCCGGTCGACGGCGCCGGCGGCTTCGATTTCAGCAGCGGCCCGCTCGACCTCACCGCGATGTCCGGCGGCGGCGCGCCCGCCATCGACCCGGCCCCGGAGGCGGCGCTGCCGCCGCTCGACACGGCGAGCGACGCCACCTATCCGCCGGCGGCCGGCACCCAGGTGGCGGCCCTGCCGACGGCGCTCGACCCGCGCGACGCCTACGACGCCGCCTACAATCACGTCATGCGCGGCGAGTACGACGCCGCCGAGGCTGGCTTCCGCCGCTTCCTCGAGGCCCATCCGTCCGACCGGCTGGCGCCGGACGCGCAGTTCTGGCTGGGCGAGAGCCTCTATGCCCGCGCCGACTACCGCGCCGCCGCCCAGGCCTTCCTGAAGGGCTACACCGAGTATCCCGACAGCCGGAAGGGGCCGGACAGCCTGTTCAAGCTCGGCCAGTCGCTCGCCGGCATCGGCGAGAAGGACGCGGCGTGTGCGTCCTATGCCGAACTGCTGCAGCGCTACCCGCAGGCCTCGTCCTCGCTGCGCGACCGCGTCGCCGCCGAGCAGCAGACGGCGCGCTGCTGACGCGGGGGGCCGGCGGCCCGGTGAGCGAGCGCGACGCCCAGACGCCCGCCGCCGCTCCGGCCGTCGCACCGGCCCCGTTTCGTGACGACGACCTGCCGGCACTGTTGGCGCCCCTGAGCGGGCGTCGCGGTGTTGTCCTCGCCGTGTCCGGCGGATCGGATTCGGCCGCCCTTCTGCACCTCTTCGCCCGCTGGCGTGACGGCTCCCTCGCTGTCGGCGGCACCGTGCCGCCGGCCGTCGTCGTCACCGTCGACCACGGCCTGCGCCGCGCGGCGGCCGCCGAGGCCGAGGCGGTCGCGGTGCTGGCGCGCGCCCGCGGCCTCCCGCACGCCACCCTCGTCTGGGAGGGCGACAAGCCCGTCGCCGACCTGCAGGCGGCGGCGCGGGCGGCGCGCTACCGGCTGCTCGCCGACTTCGCCCGCGACAACGGCCTCGACGCCGTCGTCACCGCCCACACCCGCGACGACCAGGCCGAGACGCTGCTGATGCGGCTTGCACACGGCAGCGGCCTCGCCGGCCTTTCCGCGATTCGGCTGGAACGCCCGCTCCGCGACGGCGTCGCCCTGCTGCGGCCGCTTCTCGGCGTCGGCCGCGACACATTGCGCGCGACATTGGCGGCTGCGGGCCTCGGTTGGAGCGAC